>NZ_POHV01000001.1:0-302332 GCF_002884345.1 Pseudomonas sp. GW456-12-10-14-LB2 | reverse complement strand
TCGTTCTTTAAAAATTTGGGTATGTGATAGAAAGATAGACTGATGGCCACTTTCACTGGTGGTGATCAGGCTAAGGTAAAATTTGTGAGTTCTCTTAGTTGAGAAATTCGAATTTTCGGCGAATGTCGTCTTCACAGTATAACCAGATTGCTTGGGGTTATATGGTCAAGTGAAGAAGCGCATACGGTGGATGCCTTGGCAGTCAGAGGCGATGAAAGACGTGGTAGCCTGCGAAAAGCTTCGGGGAGTCGGCAAACAGACTTTGATCCGGAGATGTCTGAATGGGGGAACCCAGCCATCACAAGATGGTTATCTTGTACTGAATACATAGGTGCAAGAGGCGAACCAGGGGAACTGAAACATCTAAGTACCCTGAGGAAAAGAAATCAACCGAGATTCCCTTAGTAGTGGCGAGCGAACGGGGACTAGCCCTTAAGTGGCTTTGAGATTAGCGGAACGCTCTGGAAAGTGCGGCCATAGTGGGTGATAGCCCTGTACGCGAAAGTCTCTTAGTCATGAAATCGAGTAGGACGGAGCACGAGAAACTTTGTCTGAATATGGGGGGACCATCCTCCAAGGCTAAATACTACTGACTGACCGATAGTGAACTAGTACCGTGAGGGAAAGGCGAAAAGAACCCCGGAGAGGGGAGTGAAATAGATCCTGAAACCGTATGCGTACAAGCAGTGGGAGCAGACTTTGTTCTGTGACTGCGTACCTTTTGTATAATGGGTCAGCGACTTATTTTCAGTGGCGAGCTTAACCGAATAGGGGAGGCGTAGCGAAAGCGAGTCTTAATAGGGCGTCTAGTCGCTGGGAATAGACCCGAAACCGGGCGATCTATCCATGGGCAGGTTGAAGGTTAGGTAACACTGACTGGAGGACCGAACCGACTACCGTTGAAAAGTTAGCGGATGACCTGTGGATCGGAGTGAAAGGCTAATCAAGCTCGGAGATAGCTGGTTCTCCTCGAAAGCTATTTAGGTAGCGCCTCATGTATCACTGTAGGGGGTAGAGCACTGTTTCGGCTAGGGGGTCATCCCGACTTACCAAACCGATGCAAACTCCGAATACCTACAAGTGCCGAGCATGGGAGACACACGGCGGGTGCTAACGTCCGTCGTGAAAAGGGAAACAACCCAGACCGTCAGCTAAGGTCCCAAAGTTATGGTTAAGTGGGAAACGATGTGGGAAGGCTTAGACAGCTAGGAGGTTGGCTTAGAAGCAGCCACCCTTTAAAGAAAGCGTAATAGCTCACTAGTCGAGTCGGCCTGCGCGGAAGATGTAACGGGGCTCAAACCATACACCGAAGCTACGGGTATCACGTAAGTGATGCGGTAGAGGAGCGTTCTGTAAGCCTGTGAAGGTGAGTTGAGAAGCTTGCTGGAGGTATCAGAAGTGCGAATGCTGACATGAGTAACGACAATGGGTGTGAAAAACACCCACGCCGAAAGACCAAGGTTTCCTGCGCAACGTTAATCGACGCAGGGTTAGTCGGTCCCTAAGGCGAGGCTGAAAAGCGTAGTCGATGGAAAACAGGTTAATATTCCTGTACTTCTGGTTATTGCGATGGAGGGACGGAGAAGGCTAGGCCAGCTTGGCGTTGGTTGTCCAAGTTTAAGGTGGTAGGCTGAAATCTTAGGTAAATCCGGGGTTTCAAGGCCGAGAGCTGATGACGAGTTGCCTTTAGGCGACGAAGTGGTTGATGCCATGCTTCCAAGAAAAGCTTCTAAGCTTCAGATAACCAGGAACCGTACCCCAAACCGACACAGGTGGTTGGGTAGAGAATACCAAGGCGCTTGAGAGAACTCGGGTGAAGGAACTAGGCAAAATGGCACCGTAACTTCGGGAGAAGGTGCGCCGGTGAGGGTGAAGCACTTGCTGCGTAAGCCCACGCCGGTCGAAGATACCAGGCCGCTGCGACTGTTTATTAAAAACACAGCACTCTGCAAACACGAAAGTGGACGTATAGGGTGTGACGCCTGCCCGGTGCCGGAAGGTTAATTGATGGGGTTAGCTAACGCGAAGCTCTTGATCGAAGCCCCGGTAAACGGCGGCCGTAACTATAACGGTCCTAAGGTAGCGAAATTCCTTGTCGGGTAAGTTCCGACCTGCACGAATGGCGTAACGATGGCGGCGCTGTCTCCACCCGAGACTCAGTGAAATTGAAATCGCTGTGAAGATGCAGTGTATCCGCGGCTAGACGGAAAGACCCCGTGAACCTTTACTATAGCTTTGCACTGGACTTTGAATTTGCTTGTGTAGGATAGGTGGGAGGCTTTGAAGCGTGGACGCCAGTTCGCGTGGAGCCATCCTTGAAATACCACCCTGGCAACTTTGAGGTTCTAACTCAGGTCCGTTATCCGGATCGAGGACAGTGTATGGTGGGTAGTTTGACTGGGGCGGTCTCCTCCTAAAGAGTAACGGAGGAGTACGAAGGTGCGCTCAGACCGGTCGGAAATCGGTCGTAGAGTATAAAGGCAAAAGCGCGCTTGACTGCGAGACAGACACGTCGAGCAGGTACGAAAGTAGGTCTTAGTGATCCGGTGGTTCTGTATGGAAGGGCCATCGCTCAACGGATAAAAGGTACTCCGGGGATAACAGGCTGATACCGCCCAAGAGTTCATATCGACGGCGGTGTTTGGCACCTCGATGTCGGCTCATCACATCCTGGGGCTGAAGCCGGTCCCAAGGGTATGGCTGTTCGCCATTTAAAGTGGTACGCGAGCTGGGTTTAGAACGTCGTGAGACAGTTCGGTCCCTATCTGCCGTGGACGTTTGAGATTTGAGAGGGGCTGCTCCTAGTACGAGAGGACCGGAGTGGACGAACCTCTGGTGTTCCGGTTGTCACGCCAGTGGCATTGCCGGGTAGCTATGTTCGGGAAAGATAACCGCTGAAAGCATCTAAGCGGGAAACTTGCCTCAAGATGAGATCTCACTGGAACCTTGAGTTCCCTGAAGGGCCGTCGAAGACTACGACGTTGATAGGTTGGGTGTGTAAGCGCTGTGAGGCGTTGAGCTAACCAATACTAATTGCCCGTGAGGCTTGACCATATAACACCCAAGCAATTTGAGTCGAAAGGCCAGATTGCGGTGTGTGAAGACGCAATGAACCGAAAGTTCGACGCTCACAAAACACCGACAGCTGTCACATACCCAATTTGCTGAAGCGAGGCCCTCTGGCCACGACTCAGTACCCGAATTTCTTGACGACCATAGAGCGTTGGAACCACCTGATCCCATCCCGAACTCAGAAGTGAAACGATGCATCGCCGATGGTAGTGTGGGGTTTCCCCATGTGAGAGTAGGTCATCGTCAAGATTAAATTCCGAAACCCCAATTGCGAAAGCAGTTGGGGTTTTGTTTTGCCCGCAGGAAAATGGATTGTTTGAATTCTATGCAGCGGCCCGGTGCATGGCTATTATTCGGGCCTCATTCTGAGGCGAGACCTGCATGCTGACGTTGTTGAACCTTCTGAAGGATGGTCGATTCCATTCCGGTCAGGCCCTGGGTGTTGCTCTGGGAATTAGTCGAAGTGCGGTATGGAAGCAGCTTCAGCATCTGGAGGCGGAGCTTGGGTTATCCATACATAAAGTTCGAGGGCGGGGCTATCAATTGGCTTCGCCATTGGCGCTGCTTGACTCGCTCAGGATAGAGGAAAGTCTTTCCGGCTGGTCTGTCAGTATCTTCGATTCCGTGGACTCGACTAATGCTGAATCGCTGCGCGCGGTGGATGGGGGGCGGGCGGCTCCCTTTCTTGTACTGGCTGAGCGCCAGAGCTCAGGGCGGGGGCGCAGAGGCCGTAAATGGGTGAGTCCGTTTGCTGAAAACCTCTATTACAGTCTCGTGCTGCGCATCGATGGTGGGATGCGTCAGCTTGAAGGGTTAAGTCTCGTTGTTGGTCTCGCGGTCATGCAGGCCTTGCATGCGCTTGGGGTGCCAGGTGCAGGGCTGAAATGGCCCAATGATGTATTGGTCGACCAAAAAAAAATCGCCGGGATCCTGTTGGAGCTGGTTGGTGATCCAGCAGACGTGTGCCATGTAGTGTTGGGCATAGGCATTAATGTGAACATGCAGGCTACAGACGAAGTTGATCAGCAATGGACTTCAATGCGTCTAGAATCGGGCAAATCTTGTGATCGCAATATTCTGGCGATTGAGCTGAGTAAGCAGCTGCAACTCTATCTGCAGCGTCACCAATCAGGTGGCTTCTCTGCGCTTCAGGCGGAGTGGGAGGCGAGTCATTTGTGGCAAGGGCAGCCGGTTTCTCTCACCGCCGGTGTCAATCAGGTAGAGGGTGTGGTGCTGGGAATCGATAATCAGGGCGCGCTTAGGCTGAAGGTAGATGGTGTGGAAAAGGTCTTTAGTGGCGGTGAGCTCAGCTTGAGGTTGCGTGATGATTCTTGAGCTCGATTGTGGAAACAGCTTTATCAAATGGCGTGTGCTGAGCGTTGAGGCCGGCGTCTTGGTCGCGGAGGGCGTGGTCGACTCTGACATGGCGTTGGTTGACGGTCTTCGATCGTTCGAGAAAGTGTCTCTCAAGAAATGTCGCCTCGTCAGCGTAAGAACCGAAGATGAGACTAATTTGCTGATTGGCTTGCTCAAGCATGAGTTCGGCATTTCCGTTGTCTGTGCGGCGCCCGCTCGCGAGATGTCCGGCGTAAAGAATGGTTACGACGACTATGAGCGCCTTGGTCTCGATCGCTGGCTGGCGATGCTTGGTGGTTTTCACCTGGCTAAAGGTGCTTGTCTGGTTCTTGATTTCGGGACAGCGGTGACTGCGGACTTTATCTCCGTGGACGGCGAGCATCTGGGAGGCTTCATTTGTCCTGGCATGCCGCTGATGCGTAATCAGTTGCGTACGCATACTCGAAAAATTCGCTATGGAGACCTGGCGGCAGAGCGTGCATTGACGAGCCAGGCTCCGGGGCGCAATACGGCTGAGGCTGTAGAGCGTGGCTGTTCGTTGATGCTCAGGGGATTTGTGTTGACGCAGCTGGAGATGGCGCGCTCCTACTGGGGTGATGACTACAGTGTCTTCATTACGGGTGGTGATGCCGAGCTGGTTTCGGATGTTGCGCCTGAGGCTCGGATTGTTCCCGATTTGGTGTTCGTGGGTTTGGCTATGGCGTGTCCTTTGTCCTGAGGTTTGTATGCGTTGGTTGTTTCTTCTGCTTCTGGTACTCAATGTGTTTTATTACGTCTGGCATCAGCAGGAGGCCCCGCTACGCGCAAAGGATGTAACGCCGCTCAGTCTTTATCGTGGCTCGCAACAGGATATTCGCTTGCTGAGTGAGGCTGGTGGTGATGCTTCCCGTGAAAAAAGGACTGGGGGGAAGTCTGATGGGCAGTGCCTTTATGTAGGTGGTTTGGCGCGCCCCGAGACCGCTCAGGCGTTGGAACAGCGTTTGACGGAGATTGGAGCAAAAGCTCTTCCTTCATCAAAAGAGTCTTCCGGCGGCTCATATTGGTTCCAGATTACGCCCGAAACCCAGCGTTTGCTGGGTGATGCTCAGTTACAAAACCTTTCCAAGGAATTCAATGAGTTAAAACATAAAATAATGCTGTGCGAGGGGGTTGCACCCACTGAATAGTTTGCATAGAATGGCGCCCGCTCCACAGCGAAGACCTGAAAAGGTAGAAGCAGTGGGGTGGTGTCAATGCAGCTAACCTCAGGTTTTAAATGAGAAAATGCTTGACAGGGGTTTGGCATAGTATAGAATGCCGGCCTGATTAGGAGGGGTTCCCGAGCGGCCAAAGGGATCAGACTGTAAATCTGACGTCTACGACTTCGAAGGTTCGAATCCTTCTCCCTCCACCAGATTTTAGCGTGAGCTGCAGGCTCCGCGGGTATAGTTTAGTGGTAGAACCTCAGCCTTCCAAGCTGATGATGCGGGTTCGATTCCCGCTACCCGCTCCAAGTTTGCAGGTTGTGCAAAGTTTTACGCTCTTGTAGCTCAGTTGGTAGAGCACACCCTTGGTAAGGGTGAGGTCAGCGGTTCAAATCCGCTCAAGAGCTCCATATAACAAGGCAGATATGAAAATATCTGCCTTTGTTTTAATGGCTCGTGTTGTTTGCTCAATTTCTTCTGTTAGGGGTGATATCGATGGCTAAGGAAAAATTTGATCGTTCCCTGCCGCACGTCAACGTAGGCACCATCGGTCACGTAGACCACGGTAAGACCACGCTGACCGCTGCTCTGACTCGCGTCTGCTCCGAAGTTTTCGGTTCGGCCGTAGTTGAATTCGACAAGATCGACAGCGCTCCAGAAGAAAAAGCTCGCGGTATCACCATCAACACCGCGCACGTTGAGTACAACTCGAACATTCGTCACTACGCTCACGTTGACTGCCCAGGTCACGCTGACTACGTGAAGAACATGATCACTGGTGCTGCGCAGATGGACGGCGCGATCCTGGTTTGCTCGGCCGCTGATGGTCCGATGCCACAAACCCGTGAGCACATCCTGCTGTCCCGTCAGGTAGGCGTTCCGTACATCGTGGTTTTCCTGAACAAGGCTGACCTGGTAGACGACGCTGAGCTGCTGGAACTGGTTGAGATGGAAGTTCGCGACCTGCTGTCCACCTACGACTTCCCAGGCGACGACACTCCGATCATCATCGGTTCGGCTCGTATGGCGCTGGAAGGCAAAGACGACAACGAAATGGGCACCACCGCTGTCAAGAAGCTGGTGGAAACTCTGGACAGCTACATCCCAGAGCCAGAGCGTGCTATCGACAAGCCTTTCCTGATGCCAATCGAAGACGTGTTCTCGATCTCGGGTCGCGGTACTGTTGTGACCGGTCGTATCGAGCGCGGTATTGTTCGCGTTCAAGACGCCCTGGAAATCGTTGGTCTGCGTGACACCACCACCACCACCTGCACCGGTGTTGAGATGTTCCGCAAGCTGCTGGACGAAGGTCGTGCTGGCGAGAACTGCGGCGTTCTGCTGCGTGGCACCAAGCGTGACGACGTTGAGCGTGGTCAGGTTCTGGTTAAGCCGGGTTCGGTTAAGCCGCACACCAAGTTCACCGCAGAAGTTTACGTTCTGAGCAAGGAAGAAGGCGGCCGTCACACTCCGTTCTTCAAAGGCTACCGTCCACAGTTCTACTTCCGTACTACTGACGTGACTGGTAACTGCGAGCTGCCAGAAGGCGTTGAAATGGTAATGCCAGGTGACAACATTCAGATGACTGTTACCCTGATCAAAACCATCGCGATGGAAGACGGCCTGCGTTTCGCAATCCGTGAAGGCGGCCGTACCGTTGGTGCTGGCGTCGTAGCCAAGATCATCGAGTAAATAGTTGTAATGTCTTTTTCAGGCCGGCATAATGGCCGGCCTGATTTTGTTTTAGGTCAGTAGCTCAATTGGCAGAGCGACGGTCTCCAAAACCGTAGGTTGGGGGTTCGATTCCCTCCTGACCTGCCAGATTCACTTGGTGTGTCTGGCTTTCTTTTCACAGGATCTTCATAGATGACTCCTAAAGCTGAAGCTCAAGGCTCTCGCTTCGATTTGCTCAAGTGGCTTGTCGTAGTCGCTTTGGTAATTGTTGGCGTTGTCGGCAATCAGTATTACGCTGCTTCGCCGATCCTGTACCGTGTACTCGCATTGCTTGTTATTGCTGCTGTAGCTGCCTTTGTAGGCCTGCAGACTGCCAAGGGCAAGTCTTTCTTTGTACTGGTTAAGGAAGCTCGCACCGAGATTCGTAAAGTCGTATGGCCAACTCGCCAAGAAACCACGCAGACCACGCTGATTGTTGTGGCTGTTGTTCTGGTTATGGCGTTGCTGTTGTGGGGGCTTGATTCCCTGCTCGGCTGGCTTGTTTCCTTGATTGTCGGCTAAGGGTGTCCCGTGGCTAAGCGTTGGTACGTTGTGCATGCTTACTCGGGTTACGAGAAGCATGTCATGCGTTCGTTGATCGAGCGTGTAAAGCTGGCTGGCATGGAAGATGGCTTCGGCGAAATTCTGGTTCCCACTGAAGAAGTGGTTGAAATGCGTAATGGCCAGAAACGCAAAAGCGAGCGCAAATTCTTCCCAGGTTATGTGCTGGTTCAGATGGATATGAACGAGGGTACTTGGCACTTGGTCAAGGATACTCCTAGGGTGATGGGTTTTATCGGCGGTACTGCTGATAAGCCAGCACCAATCACCGATAAAGAAGCTGAAGCGATTCTGCGTCGCGTTGCTGACGGTAGCGACAAGCCGAAGCCGAAGACGCTGTTCGAGCCAGGCGAAACCGTTCGAGTCAATGATGGTCCGTTTGCTGACTTTAACGGTGTTGTTGAAGAGGTTAACTACGAAAAGAGCCGGATCCAAGTGGCAGTGCTCATTTTCGGACGCTCTACTCCGGTAGAGTTGGAGTTCAGTCAGGTCGAAAAGGTCTAGCTGAGCAAGCATCCCAACCCCGCAGCCCTAGGCTGTGGGGTTTTGTCGTCACTGGGATAAACGCGCAAGTAACCGGGGAGCCTTTCGAGGCGTTCGAACCCGTAATTGGAGTGCCTCATGGCCAAGAAGATTACCGCTTACATCAAGCTGCAAGTGAAGGCCGCTCAGGCTAACCCAAGCCCACCTGTTGGTCCTGCTCTGGGTCAGCACGGCGTGAACATCATGGAATTCTGCAAAGCTTTCAACGCCCGTACCCAGGGTCTGGAAGCTGGTCTGCCGACTCCAGTGATCATCACTGTCTACAGCGACCGTAGCTTCACTTTCGAAACCAAATCCACCCCTGCTTCGGTTCTGCTGAAGAAGGCGGCCGGTCTGACCAGCGGTTCCGCTCGTCCGAACACCGTTAAGGTTGGCACTGTTACCCGTGCTCAGCTGGAAGAAATCGCGAAAACCAAAAACGCGGATCTGACTGCAGCTGATATGGATGCAGCCGTGCGTACTATCGCCGGTTCTGCTCGTAGCATGGGCCTTAACGTGGAGGGTGTGTAATGGCTAAGCTGACCAAGCGTCAAAAGGCTATCGCCGGCAAAATCGAAGCAGGCAAGGCCTACAACATTGTAGAAGCCGCTGCACTGCTGGCCGAGCTGTCGACTGTCAAGTTCAGCGAGTCGTTCGACGTAGCTGTAAACCTGGGCGTAGACCCGCGTAAATCCGACCAGGTCGTTCGTAGCGCTACTGTGCTGCCACACGGCACTGGCAAGACTGTTCGCGTTGCTGTGTTCACCCAGGGTCCAGCTGCTGAGGCCGCTCTGGCTGCCGGCGCTGACCGTGTAGGTATGGACGAACTGGCTGCCGAAATGAAAGGCGGCGACCTGAACTATGACGTAGTGATCGCATCCCCGGATGCCATGCGCGTTGTAGGTCAGCTGGGTCAGATCCTCGGTCCACGTGGTCTGATGCCTAACCCGAAAGTCGGCACTGTTACCCCAGACGTCGCTACCGCGGTTAAAAATGCCAAGGCTGGTCAGGTTCGTTATCGCACCGACAAAAACGGCATCATCCACACTTCCGTTGGCAAGATCGGCTTCGATGCCGTCAAGCTGAAGGAAAACGTTGAAGCCCTGATCGCTGATCTGAAGCGTATCAAGCCAGCTTCTTCCAAAGGTATCTACGTCAAGCGCGTTACCCTGAGCACCACTATGGGCCCAGGTCTGGTCATCGACCAGAGCTCGCTGGACGCGTAAGACAAAAATTGGCGCAGTTGACTGCGCCAATTGAAAGATTGGGGTCCCTGCCTGGCGGGGGCTATCCAAGACCGTAGGCGACGCAAGTCTTAAACCTCAAGCCTACGCAGATGGTGCTCCCGGTTCCTTACCGAATCAGACACCAAAACGACATTCGGTTTCGATCGAATGAAACGGTAACAAGCAGGAGTTAAACCCGTGGCAATTAATCTCGAAGACAAGAAGGCCATCGTCGCTGAAGTCAACGAGGCTGCCAAAGTCGCTCTGTCCGCTGTCGTGGTTGATGCCCGTGGCGTAACAGTAGGCGCAATGACCGGACTCCGTAAAGAGGCTCGTGAAGCTGGCGTTTACGTACGTGTTGTACGTAACACCCTGCTCAAGCGCGCTGTTGCTGACACTCCTTACAGTGTCCTCAACGACGTGTTCACCGGCCCGACCCTGATTGCATTCTCCAACGAACACCCGGGCGCTGCTGCTCGTCTGTTCAAGGAATTTGCCAAGGGTCAGGATAAGTTCGAGATCAAGGCAGCTTCGTTCGAGGGCAAGTTCCTCGCAGCGAATGAGATCGACGTGCTGGCAAGCCTGCCAACTCGCGACGAAGCTATTGCGAAACTGATGAGCGTGATTCAAGGCGCTACCAGCAAGCTGGCTCGTACTCTGGCGGCAATTCGCGATCAGAAAGAAGCAGCTGCAGCCTGAGGCTGAGCGTTTCCACTCTCGCGTATTTTTGTTTATTTCGACGGCCGTACAGGCTGTCCACCAAATCAGGAATTGAGTCATGTCTCTGACTAACGAACAAATCATCGAAGCAATCGGCCAGAAAACCGTTCTGGAAGTTGTTGAGCTGATCAAAGCAATGGAAGAAACCTTCGGCGTGACCGCTGCTGTTGCTGCTGCTGGTCCAGCTGCTGCTGCCGCTGTTGTTGAAGAGCAAACCGAGTTCAACGTTGTTCTGGTTGAAGCCGGCGAGAAGAAAGTAAACGTGATCAAGGCAGTTCGTGAACTGACCGGTCTGGGCCTGAAAGAAGCCAAAGAGAAAGTCGACGGCGCTCCTCAGGTTGTAGCTGAAGGCGTTTCGAAAGAAGCTGCTGAAGACGCTAAGAAGAAGCTGGAAGAAGCAGGCGCTAAAGTCGAGCTGAAGTAAGCATCGACTTTGCTCCTCCAGCCCGAGCGTCAAGCGACAGGCTGATGGCTGGTGGCTCTTGCCACCGGCCTTTTTCCGTTATTGGCAGCCGACTGGGTCGGTGTCGATAACGAGCTGTAACCACCCGATGCGGTGGCGCAAACCATGGGGTTTGCACGATTTTCTGGCTGCTCCCGTCGGGAGGGGCCAAACAAGCAGGTGACCAAGCTGGGGAACGCTGATGGCTTACTCATATACTGAGAAAAAACGTATCCGCAAGGACTTTAGCAAGTTGCCGGACGTCATGGATGTGCCTTACCTCCTGGCCATCCAGCTGGATTCGTATCGTGAATTCTTGCAAGCGGGAGCGACTAAAGATCAGTTCCGCGACGTGGGCCTGCATGCGGCCTTCAAATCCGTTTTCCCGATCATCAGCTACTCCGGCAATGCTGCGCTGGAGTACGTCGGTTATCGCTTGGGCGAACCGGCATTTGATGTCAAAGAATGCGTATTGCGCGGTGTAACTTTCGCCGTACCTTTGCGGGTAAAAGTGCGCCTGATCATTTTCGACAAAGAATCGTCGAACAAAGCGATCAAGGACATCAAAGAGCAAGAAGTCTACATGGGTGAAATCCCATTGATGACTGAGAACGGTACCTTCGTAATCAACGGTACCGAGCGTGTTATCGTTTCCCAGCTGCACCGTTCCCCGGGCGTGTTCTTCGACCACGACCGTGGCAAGACGCACAGCTCCGGCAAACTGCTGTACTCCGCGCGCATCATTCCTTACCGCGGTTCGTGGCTGGACTTCGAGTTCGACCCGAAAGACTGCGTATTCGTGCGTATCGACCGTCGTCGCAAACTGCCGGCCTCGGTACTGCTGCGCGCGCTCGGTTATACCACCGAGGAAGTGCTGGACGCGTTCTACACCACCAACGTATTCCACGTGAAAGGCGAAGGCCTGAGCCTGGAGCTGGTGCCTCAGCGCCTGCGTGGTGAAGTCGCAGTTCTCGACATCCAGGATGACAAAGGCAAGGTGATCGTTGAGCAGGGCCGTCGTATTACTGCCCGCCACATCAACCAGCTGGAAAAAGCCGGGATCAAAGAGCTGGACGTGCCTCTGGATTACGTTCTGGGTCGTACCACCGCCAAGGCCATCGTACACCCGGCTACCGGTGAGATCCTGGCAGAATGCAACACCGAGCTGTCGACCGAGATCCTGGCGAAAATCGCCAAGGCCGGCGTCGTACGCATCGAAACTCTGTACACCAACGACATCGACTGCGGTCCGTTCGTCTCCGACACGCTGAAGATCGACTCCACCAGCAACCAATTGGAAGCGCTGGTCGAGATCTATCGCATGATGCGTCCAGGCGAGCCGCCAACCAAAGACGCTGCCGAGACCCTGTTCAACAACCTGTTCTTCAGCCCTGAGCGCTATGACCTGTCTGCGGTCGGCCGGATGAAGTTCAACCGTCGTATCGGTCGTACCGAGATCGAAGGTTCGGGCGTGCTGTGCAAGGAAGACATCGTCGCGGTACTGAAGACTCTGGTCGACATCCGTAACGGTAAAGGCATCGTCGACGACATCGACCACCTGGGTAACCGTCGTGTTCGCTGCGTAGGCGAAATGGCCGAGAACCAGTTCCGCGTTGGCCTGGTACGTGTTGAGCGTGCGGTCAAAGAGCGTCTGTCGATGGCTGAAAGCGAAGGCCTGATGCCGCAAGACCTGATCAACGCCAAGCCAGTGGCTGCGGCGGTGAAAGAGTTCTTCGGTTCCAGCCAGCTGTCGCAGTTCATGGACCAGAACAACCCGTTGTCCGAGATCACCCACAAGCGTCGTGTCTCTGCACTCGGCCCTGGCGGTCTGACTCGTGAGCGCGCGGGCTTCGAAGTCCGTGACGTACACCCGACTCACTACGGTCGTGTCTGCCCGATTGAAACGCCGGAAGGTCCGAACATCGGTCTGATCAACTCGCTGGCTGCTTACGCTCGCACCAACCAGTACGGCTTCCTCGAGAGCCCGTACCGTGTGGTGAAAGAGGGTGTGGTCACCGACGACATCGTGTTCCTGTCCGCCATTGAAGAAGCCGATCACGTGATCGCGCAGGCTTCGGCGACCATGAACGAGCAGAAAGTCCTGATCGACGAACTGGTGGCCGTGCGTCACCTGAACGAATTCACCGTCAAGGCGCCGGAAGACGTCACCTTGATGGACGTTTCGCCGAAGCAGGTAGTTTCGGTTGCAGCGTCGCTGATTCCGTTCCTCGAGCACGACGACGCCAACCGTGCGTTGATGGGTTCGAACATGCAGCGTCAAGCTGTACCAACCCTGCGCGCTGACAAGCCGCTGGTAGGTACCGGCATGGAGCGTAACGTGGCTCGCGACTCCGGCGTTTGCGTCGTGGCTCGTCGTGGCGGCGTGATCGACTCCGTTGATGCCAGTCGTATCGTGGTTCGTGTTGCTGATGACGAAGTTGAAACCGGCGAAGCTGGTGTCGACATCTACAACCTGACCAAATACACCCGCTCGAACCAGAACACCTGCATCAACCAGCGTCCGCTGGTGAGCAAAGGTGATCGCGTTCAGCGTAGCGACATCATGGCCGATGGCCCGTCCACCGACATGGGTGAACTGGCTCTGGGTCAGAACATGCGCATCGCGTTCATGGCATGGAACGGCTTCAACTTCGAAGACTCCATCTGCCTGTCCGAGCGTGTGGTTCAGGAAGACCGCTTCACCACGATCCACATTCAGGAACTGACCTGTGTGGCCCGTGACACCAAGCTTGGCCCAGAGGAAATCACTGCGGACATCCCGAACGTGGGTGAAGCCGCTCTGAACAAGCTGGACGAAGCCGGTATCGTTTACGTAGGTGCTGAAGTCGGCGCAGGCGACATCCTGGTAGGCAAGGTCACTCCGAAAGGCGAGACCCAACTGACTCCGGAAGAAAAACTGCTGCGTGCGATCTTCGGTGAAAAAGCCAGCGACGTTAAAGACACCTCCCTGCGCGTGCCTACCGGCACCAAAGGTACTGTCATCGACGTGCAGGTCTTCACTCGTGACGGCGTTGAGCGTGATGCTCGTGCACTGTCGATCGAGAAGTCCCAGCTGGACGAGATCCGCAAGGATCTGAACGAAGAGTTCCGCATCGTTGAAGGCGCGACCTTCGAGCGTCTGCGTTCCGCTCTGGTAGGCCACAAGGCTGAAGGCGGCGCGGGCCTGAAGAAAGGTCAGGACATCACCGACGAAGTACTCGACGGTCTTGAGCATGGTCAGTGGTTCAAACTGCGCATGGCTGAAGATGCTCTGAACGAGCAGCTCGAGAAGGCTCAGGCCTACATCGTTGATCGTCGCCGTCTGCTGGACGACAAGTTCGAAGACAAGAAGCGCAAACTGCAGCAGGGCGATGACCTGGCTCCAGGCGTGCTGAAGATCGTCAAGGTTTACCTGGCAATCCGTCGTCGCATCCAGCCGGGCGACAAGATGGCCGGTCGTCACGGTAACAAAGGTGTGGTCTCCGTGATCATGCCGGTTGAAGACATGCCGCACGATGCCAATGGCACCCCGGTCGACGTGGTCCTCAACCCGCTGGGCGTACCTTCGCGTATGAACGTTGGTCAGATCCTTGAAACCCACCTGGGCCTCGCGGCCAAAGGTCTGGGCGAGAAGATCAACCGGATGGTCGAAGAGCAGCGCAAAGTCGCTGAGCTGCGTACCTTCCTGGACGAGATCTACAACCAGATCGGCGGTCGTAACGAAGATCTGGACAGCTTCTCCGATCAGGAAATCCTGGATCTGGCGAAGAACCTGCGTGGCGGTGTTCCAATGGCCACTCCAGTGTTCGACGGTGCCAAGGAAAGCGAAATCAAGGCCATGCTGAAACTGGCAGACCTGCCAGAAAGCGGCCAGATGCAGCTGACCGACGGCCGTACCGGCAACAAGTTCGAGCGTCCAGTTACCGTTGGCTACATGTACATGCTGAAGCTGAACCACTTGGTAGACGACAAGATGCACGCGCGTTCTACCGGTTCGTACAGCCTGGTTACCCAGCAGCCGCTGGGTGGTAAGGCGCAGTTCGGTGGTCAGCGTTTCGGGGAGATGGAGGTCTGGGCACTGGAAGCATACGGTGCTGCTTACACTCTGCAAGAAATGCTCACAGTGAAGTCGGACGATGTGAACGGCCGGACCAAGATGTACAAAAACATCGTGGACGGCGATCACCGTATGGAGCCGGGCATGCCCGAGTCCTTCAACGTGTTGATCAAGGAAATTCGTTCCCTCGGCATCGATATCGATCTGGAAACCGAATAACACGTGACGCGATCGAGAGCGGGGCAGGATTGCCCGCTCTCTGCTCCGCCAGGAGGAAAGGCCTTGAAAGACCTACTGAATTTGCTGAAAAACCAGGGTCAAGTCGAAGAGTTCGACGCCATCCGTATCGGATTGGCCTCGCCTGAGATGATCCGCTCGTGGTCGTTCGGTGAAGTTAAAAAGCCGGAAACCATCAACTACCGTACGTTCAAACCTGAGCGTGACGGTCTGTTCTGCGCCAAGATCTTTGGCCCGGTAAAGGATTACGAGTGCCTGTGCGGTAAGTACAAGCGCTTGAAGCACCGTGGTGTGATCTGCGAGAAGTGCGGCGTTGAAGTTGCACTGGCCAAGGTTCGTCGTGAGCGCATGGCGCACATCGAACTGGCTTCGCCAGTTGCCCACATCTGGTTCCTGAAATCGCTGCCGTCCCGTATCGGCCTGCTGATGGACATGACCCTGCGTGATATCGAACGCGTTCTCTACTTCGAGAGCTATGTCGTTATCGACCCGGGCATGACCACTCTTGAAAAAGGTCAGCTGCTGAACGACGAGCAGTACTTCGAAGCGCTGGAAGAGTTCGGTGATGACTTCGACGCCCGTATGGGTGCCGAAGCTGTCCGTGAACTGCTGCACGCTATCGACCTGGAACACGAGATTGGCCGTCTGCGTGAAGAAATTCCGCAAACCAACTCCGAAACCAAGATCAAGAAGCTGTCCAAGCGTCTGAAGTTGATGGAAGCCTTCCAGGGTTCCGGCAACCTGCCAGAGTGGATGGTGCTGACCGTTCTGCCGGTTCTGCCGCCAGATCTGCGTCCACTGGTTCCGCTGGATGGCGGTCGTTTCGCGACTTCCGACCTCAACGATCTGTATCGTCGAGTGATCAACCGTAACAACCGTTTGAAGCGTCTGCTGGATCTGTCCGCTCCGGACATCATCGTGCGCAACGAAAAGCGTATGTTGCAGGAAGCTGTCGATGCACTGCTCGACAACGGTCGTCGTGGCCGCGCTATCACAGGTTCCAACAAGCGTCCTCTGAAATCCCTGGCTGACATGATCAAGGGTAAGCAAGGTCGTTTCCGTCAGAACTTGCTCGGTAAGCGTGTTGACTACTCCGGTCGTTCGGTAATTACCGTAGGTCCGACCCTGCGTCTGCACCAGTGCGGTCTGCCGAAGAAGATGGCTCTCGAGCTGTTCAAGCCGTTCATTTTCGGCAAGCTGGAAATGCGTGGTCTGGCGACCACCATCAAAGCCGCCAAGAAAATGGTCGAGCGCGAGCTGCCGGAAGTTTGGGACGTTCTCGCTGAAGTGATTCGCGAACACCCGGTCCTCCTCAACCGTGCACCGACTCTTCACCGTCTGGGTATCCAGGCGTTTGAACCGGTACTGATCGAAGGTAAGGCTATCCAGCTGCACCCTCTGGTCTGCGCCGCGTACAACGCCGACTTCGACGGCGACCAAATGGCCGTACACGTACCGCTGACGCTGGAAGCCCAGCTCGAAGCGCGTGCGTTGATGATGTCGACCAACAACATTCTGTCGCCAGCCAACGGTGAGCCAATCATCGTTCCGTCGCAGGACGTTGTACTGGGTCTGTACTACATGACTCGTGAAGCGATCAACGCCAAGGGCGAAGGTCGAGTGTTCGCGGATCTGCAGGAAGTTGACCGTGTGTTCCGTGCCGGCGAAGCAGCACTGCACGCCAAGATCAAGGTTCGTATCAACGAAACCGTGAACGATCGTGACGGCAACAGCGTGAACAACACCCGTATCGTCGACACCACTGTCGGCCGTGCGCTGCTGTTCCAGGTTGTGCCAAAAGGTCTGTCGTTCGACGTCGTCAACCTGCCGATGAAGAAAAAGGCGATCTCCAAGCTGATCAACCAGTGCTACCGCGTGGTTGGTCTGAAAGAGACCGTGATCTTCGCTGACCAGTTGATGTACACCGGTTTTGCCTACTCGACCATTTCCGGCGTTTCCATCGGTGTTAACGACTTCGTTATCCCGGATGAAAAAGCCCGCATCATCGGTGCTGCCACCGACGAAGTGAAAGAGATCGAGAGCCAGTACGCCTCCGGCCTGGTAACCCAGGGCGAGAAGTACAACAAAGTGATCGACCTCTGGTCGAAAGCGAACGACGAAGTCTCCAAGGCGATGATGGCCAACCTCTCGAAAGAGAAAGTCATCGACCGTCACGGCGACGAAGTCGAGCAAGAATCGTTCAACTCGATGTACATGATGGCCGACTCGGGTGCGCGGGGTTCCGCAGCACAGATTCGTCAGCTGGCCGGTATGCGTGGTCTGATGGCCAAGCCGGACGGTTCCATCATTGAAACGCCGATTACTGCGAACTTCCGTGAAGGTCTGAGCGTACTCCAGTACTTCATCTCGACTCACGGTGCTCGTAAAGGTCTGGCGGATACCGCGTTGAAAACTGCGAACTCCGGTTACCTGACTCGTCGTCTGGTAGACGTGGCGCAGGATCTGGTTGTAACCGAGATCGATTGCGGCACTGAACACGGTCTGCTGATGACTCCGCACATTGAAGGCGGTGACGTTGTAGAGCCGTTGGGTGAGCGCGTATTGGGTCGTGTCATTGCCCGTGACGTATTCAAGCCGGGTACCGAGGACGTCATCGTTCCTGCTGGCACTCTGGTAGACGAGAAGTGGGTCGAGTTCATCGAGCTGAACAGCATCGACGAAGTGATCGTGCGTTCGCCGATCAGCTGCGAAACCCGCTATGGCATTTGCGCCAAGTGCTACGGCCGTGACCTGGCTCGTGGTCACCAGGTGAACATCGGTGAAGCGGTCGGCGTTATCGCTGCCCAGTCCATCGGTGAGCCGGGTACCCAGCTGACGATGCGTACGTTCCACATCGGTGGTGCGGCAAGCCGTACTTCCGCAGCCGACAGCGTTCAGGTGAAGAATGGCGGTACCGTCCGTCTGCACAACCTGAAACACGTTGAGCGTGTGGATGGCAACCTGGTTGCTGTGTCCCGTTCCGGTGAGCTGGCAATCGCTGACGACTTCGGTCGTGAGCGCGAGCGTTACAAGCTGCCGTATGGTGCCGTGATTTCGGTTAAAGAAGGTGACAAGGTCGACGCTGGCGCAATCGTGGCCAAGTGGGATCCGCACACTCACCCGATCGTTACCGAAATGAAAGGTACCGTGACCTACGTGGGCATGGAAGAAGGCATCACGATCAAGCGTCAGACTGACGAATTGACCGGTATGACAAACATTGAAGTACTCGATGCCAAAGACCGTCCGGCTGCCGGCAAGGACATCCGTCCTGCGGTGAAGATGGTTGATGACAACGGCAAGGATCTGTTGCTGCCAGGCACTGACGTTATCGCTCAGTACTTCCTGCCAGCCAACGCCCTGGTCGGTGTTGCGGACGGTGCGAAGATTGCGATCGGTGATGTTATCGCTCGTATCCCGCAAGAAACTTCGAAAACCCGTGACATCACCGGTGGTCTGCCGCGTGTTGCCGACCTGTTCGAAGCCCGTCGTCCGAAAGAAGCGTCGATTCTGGCTGAAGTCAGCGGCACCATCGCGTTCGGTAAAGAGACCAAAGGCAAGCGCCGTCTGGTTATTACCCCGAACGACGGTAGCGATCCGTACGAAGAGCTGATTCCGAAGTGGCGTCACCTGAACGTGTTCGAAGGCGAACAGGTAAACCGCGGCGAAGTTATCTCCGACGGTCCGAGCGATCCGCACGACATCCTGCGTCTGCTGGGTGTGAGCGCGCTGGCCAAGTACATCGTCAACGAGATCCAGGACGTTTACCGTCTGCAAGGCGTGAAGATCAACGACAAGCACATCGAGACCATCCTGCGTCAGATGCTGCGTAAAGTTGAGATCTCCGAGTCCGGCGACTCCAGCTTCATCAAGGGCGACCAGATGGAACTGACTCACGTTCTGGTAGAGAACGAGCGTCTGAATGCGGAAGACAAGTTTGTCTCCAAGTTCACCCGCGTTCTGCTGGGTATCACCAAGGCGTCGTTGTCGACCGAATCGTTCATCTCGGCGGCTTCCTTCCAGGAAACCACCCGCGTACTGACCGAAGCGGCCGTAACCGGCAAGCGCGATTACCTGCGCGGCCTGAAAGAAAACGTGGTCGTGGGTCGTCTGATCCCGGCCGGTACCGGTCTGGCTTATCACAGCGAGCGCAAGCGTCGTCGTGATGCAGACAAGCCGTTGCGCGTAAGCGCCAGTGAAGTGGAAGCTGCACTGACCGAAGCGCTGAACTCGAGCGGTAACTGAGTTCTGCGAAAAATGAGCTGAGGCCCTGATCAAGCCGTTCATCGAATCGAGACAATTTGTCGAGGTTCGACGAGCGGGGAGGTCGGGGCCTTGCCTTGACTGGGGACAAGATCCTCTTTAGACTCTTGATCCCCTAAATTTGGCGGGAATTCGTTCCTGCCATTTTGCTTTTCTTGCAAGACAATAGCGTCGCAAGACAACAGTGGAGCTAGTAGATGGCAACTATCAACCAGCTGGTACGTCAGCCGCGTAAGCGTATCGTCGAGAAATCCGACGTGCCTGCGCTGCAGAACTGCCCGCAACGTCGTGGCGTGTGCACCCGTGTGTACACCACTACGCCGAAAAAACCTAACTCGGCACTGCGTAAAGTATGCCGTGTGCGTCTGACCAACGGTTTCGAGGTTTCCTCGTACATCGGTGGTGAAGGCCACAACCTGCAAGAGCACAGCGTGGTACTGATCCGCGGCGGTCGTGTAAAAGACTTGCCAGGTGTTCGTTACCACACCGTTCGCGGCTCCTTGGATACTTCCGGCGTTAAAGGCCGTAACCAGGGTCGTTCGAAGTACGGTACCAAGCGTCCGAAGTAATCGGCCGTTTTGCAGATTTTCATTTTATTGAGTCGATAAGAGTAAGGTCGGGCGCGCATCCACTGGATCTGTCCCGAGCTAACCTGAAGACCGTTTGAGGGCTTATCAATGCCAAGACGTCGCGTAGCAGCAAAGCGTGAGATTCTGGACGATCCGAAATACGGAAGCCAAATCCTCGCCAAATTCATGAACCACGTTATGGAAAGCGGCAAGAAAGCCGTTGCCGAGCGTATCGTTTATGGTGCCCTGGAAACCGTTGCGGCTCGCAAGACCGGCACCGATCCCCTGGAACTCTTCGAAAAAGCACTCGACGCCATCGCTCCGCTGGTCGAAGTGAAGTCGCGCCGCGTTGGTGGTGCTACTTACCAGGTTCCGGTCGAGGTTCGTCCGTCCCGTCGTAACGCTCTGGCAATGCGCTGGTTGGTAGACTTCGCCCGCAAGCGCGGCGAGAAGTCTATGGCTCTGCGCTTGGCTGGCGAGCTGCTGGATGCTGCTGAAGGTAAAGGTGCTGCTGTTAAGAAGCGTGAAGACGTGCACCGTATGGCCGAAGCTAACAAAGCTTTCTCGCACTACCGCTTCTAATTTTAGCTTCACTAATTTTGCGAGGGCTTTATGGCTCGTACTACTCCGATTAGTCGCTACCGTAACATCGGTATCGTCGCACACGTGGATGCTGGTAAAACCACCACCACCGAGCGCGTCCTTTTTTACACTGGCAAAAGTCACAAAATGGGCGAGGTGCATGACGGCGCCGCGACCACAGACTGGATGGTTCAGGAACAGGAGCGTGGTATTACCATTACTTCTGCTGCCATTACCGCCTTCTGGAAAGGTTCCGAGAAGCAGTACCCACACGAGCATCGCTTCAACGTAATCGATACTCCGGGCCACGTAGACTTCACCATTGAAGTAGAGCGTTCCCTGCGCGTACTCGACGGCGCGGTCGTTGTGTTCTGCGGTACTTCGGGTGTTGAGCCTCAGTCGGAAACCGTATGGCGTCAGGCCAACAAATACGGCGTTCCACGACTTGTTTATGTAAACAAGATGGACCGTGCTGGTGCCAACTTCCTGCGCGTGATCGGTCAGATCAAACAGCGTCTGGGTCACACTCCGGTGCCGATCCAGCTGGCTATCGGTTCGGAAGATAACTTCCAGGGCCAGATCGACCTGATTAACATGCAAGCTGTCTACTGGAACGACTCTGACAAGGGTATGGTTCCGGTTCGCAAGGAAATCCCTGCGGACATGCTTGAACTGGCTGAAGAATGGCGCAACAACATGGTTGAAGCCGCCGCCGAAGCCAGCGAAGAGCTGATGAACAAGTACCTGGAAGGTGAAGAGCTGTCGATCGCCGAGATCAAGGCTGCTCTGCGTCAGCGTACTATCGCCGGCGAAATCGTTCTGGCTGTTTGCGGTTCTTCGTTCAAGAACAAGGGCGTTCCCCTGGTTCTCGACGCCGTTATCGACTTCCTGCCTGCTCCGACCGACATTCCTGCTATCAAGGGTTCCAACCCTGATAACGAGGAAGAAGAGATGGAGCGTCATGCAAGCGACGACGAGCCGTTCGCGGCCCTGGCGTTCAAGATCGCTACCGACCCATTCGTGGGTACCTTGACCTTCGTCCGCGTTTACTCGGGCGTGTTGAACTCCGGCGACGGCGTGATCAACTCGGTTAAAGGCAAGAAAGAGCGCGTGGGTCGTATGGTGCAAATGCACGCAAACGCCCGTGAAGAGATCAAGGAAGTACGCGCTGGCGACATCGCGGCCCTGATCGGCATGAAGGACGTCACCACTGGTGAAACCCTCTGCAATGCTGACAAGCCAATCATCCTGGTTCGCATGGACTTCCCGGAGCCGGTTATTTCGGTTGCCGTAGAGCCTAAGACCAAGGATGACCAGGAAAAAATGGGTATCGCTCTGGGCAAGCTTGCTCAGGAAGACCCGTCTTTCCGCGTCAAAACTGATGAAGAGACTGGTCAAACGATCATCTCCGGCATGGGCGAGCTGCACTTGGACATCCTGGTTGACCGGATGCGCCGTGAGTTCAACGTCGAAGCCAACATCGGCAAGCCACAGGTTTCGTACCGTGAGCGCATCACGAAGAACTGCGAAATCGAAGGCAAGTTCGTTCGTCAGTCCGGCGGTCGTGGCCAGTTCGGTCATTGCTGGATTCGCTTTGCTCCTGCTGACGAAGGTCAGGAAGGTCTGCAATTCCTGAACGAAGTAGTGGGTGGTGTGGTTCCTAAGGAATACATCCCGGCTATCCAGAAGGGTATCGAAGAGCAGATGAAGAACGGCGTTGTTGCCGGCTATCCGCTGATCGGCCTGAAGGCTACCGTGTTCGATGGTTCTTACCACGACGTCGACTCCAACGAGATGGCGTTTAAAGTGGCTGCTTCCATGGCGACCAAGCAACTGGCCCAGAAGGGCGGTGGTGAGTTGCTCGAGCCGATCATGGCGGTAGAGGTTGTTACGCCTGAAGACTATATGGGTGATGTGATGGGCGACCTTAACCGTCGTCGCGGCATGATCCAGGGTATGGAAGACACAGTGTCCGGCAAGGTTATCCGTGCCGAAGTTCCACTGGGTGAGATGTTCGGTTATGCGACCGACGTTCGTTCCATGTCTCAGGGTCGCGCAAGCTACTCTATGGAATTCAAAAAATACGATACGGCTCCGTCGCACATCGTCGAATCCGTTACCAAAAAACAAGGCTGATTCAGCCCCTTTAGGCTAGGAGTTAATTGTCGTGGCTAAAGAAAAATTTGATCGTTCCCTACCGCACGTAAACGTTGGCACCATCGGCCACGTTGACCACGGTAAAACCACTCTGACCGCTGCTCTGACTCGCGTCTGCTCCGAAGTTTTCGGTTCGGCCGTAGTTGAGTTCGACAAGATCGACAGCGCTCCAGAAGAAAAAGCTCGCGGTATCACCATCAACACCGCGCACGTTGAGTACAACTCGAACATTCGTCACTACGCTCACGTTGACTGCCCAGGTCACGCTGACTACGTGAAGAACATGATCACTGGTGCTGCGCAGATGGACGGCGCGATCCTGGTTTGCTCGGCCGCTGATGGTCCGATGCCACAAACCCGTGAGCACATCCTGCTGTCCCGTCAGGTAGGCGTTCCGTACATCGTGGTTTTCCTGAACAAGGCTGACCTGGTAGACGACGCTGAGCTGCTGGAACTGGTTGAGATGGAAGTTCGCGACCTGCTGTCCACCTACGACTTCCCAGGCGACGACACTCCGATCATCATCGGTTCGGCTCGTATGGCGCTGGAAGGCAAAGACGACAACGAAATGGGCACCACCGCTGTCAAGAAGCTGGTGGAAACTCTGGACAGCTACATCCCAGAGCCAGAGCGTGCTATCGACAAGCCTTTCCTGATGCCAATCGAAGACGTGTTCTCGATCTCGGGTCGCGGTACTGTTGTGACCGGTCGTATCGAGCGCGGTATTGTTCGCGTTCAAGACGCCCTGGAAATCGTTGGTCTGCGTGACACCACCACCACCACCTGCACCGGTGTTGAGATGTTCCGCAAGCTGCTGGACGAAGGTCGTGCTGGCGAGAACTGCGGCGTTCTGCTGTGTGGCACCAAGCGTGACGACGTTGAGCGTGGTCAGGTTCTGGTTAAGCCGGGTTCGGTTAAGCCGCACACCAAGTTCACCGCAGAAGTTTACGTTCTGAGCAAGGAAGAAGGCGGCCGTCACACTCCGTTCTTCAAAGGCTACCGTCCACAGTTCTACTTCCGTACTACTGACGTGACTGGTAACTGCGAGCTGCCAGAAGGCGTTGAAATGGTAATGCCAGGTGACAACATTCAGATGACTGTTACCCTGATCAAAACCATCGCGATGGAAGACGGCCTGCGTTTCGCAATCCGTGAAGGCGGCCGTACCGTTGGTGCTGGTGTCGTAGCTAAAATCATCGAGTGATCTCTTTATTGAGTCAGCTTTGATGAGTTGAAAAAGCCCCCGCTTAGCGGGGGCTTTTTTATTGGGTTGACACCTATCTGGGGCGTCTATAGAATTGCGCCTCCTTTTAACGGGCGTATTGCGCCCGGTGGGAATAGCAGCCGGAGTCTGAAATCCAATGCAAAATCAGCAAATCCGTATCAGGTTGAAGGCTTTTGACCATCGCCTGATCGACCAATCAACCCAGGAAATCGTGGAAACCGCGAAACGTACTGGTGCTCAAGTGCGTGGTCCAATTCCACTGCCTACCCGTAAAGAGCGGTTCACCGTTCTGGTTTCCCCGCACGTCAACAAAGACGCGCGTGACCAGTACGAGATCCGCACTCATAAGCGCGTTCTGGACATCGTCCAGCCAACGGATAAAACCGTTGATGCACTTATGAAGCTTGATCTTGCGGCCGGTGTGGAAGTGCAGATCAGCCTCGGCTAAGACTCGGTCTTGGTCGTGTAACGCTCTGAAATGGGCGGCCATAGCGGGTGAAAGCCCCGTACACTCATGAGGTTTACAACATGACTATTGGTGTAGTCGGTCGTAAAGCGGGTATGACCCGTATTTTCACCGAAGAAGGTGTCTCCATTCCGGTCACGGTCATTGAGATCGAGCCGAATCGCGTCACCCAGTTCAAAACTGAAGAAACCGATGGCTATCGTGCAGTGCAAGTCACTGTCGGCGAGCGTCGTGCTTCCCGTGTAACAGCTGCTCAGGCTGGCCACTTCGCCAAAGCGAACGTTGCCGCTGGTCGTACCGTAATGGAATTCCGCCTTGAAGAAGGCGAGTACCAGGCCGGCGATCTGATCAACGCTGAAATCTTCGCTGCTGGTCAACTGGTTGATGTAACCGGTCAGTCCAAAGGTAAAGGCTTCCAGGGTACGATCAAGCGTTGGAATTTCCGCGGGCAAGATAACACCCACGGTAACTCCGTATCCCACCGCGTCCCAGGCTCTATCGGCCAGTGCCAGACTCCTGGTCGTGTATTCAAGGGCAAAAAAATGTCCGGTCATATGGGCGCTGAGCGCGTGACCGTGCAGTCCCTGGAAGTAGTGCGCGTGGACGCTGAACGCAATCTGTTGCTGGTCAAGGGTGCTGTTCCTGGCGCTACTGGCGGCAACCTGGTTGTACGTCCAGCAGCCAAGGCTCGCGGTTAAGGGGAAGCTGACATGCAATTAAATGTAAATGACGCTCAAGCGATCGAAGTTTCCGAACTGACATTTGGCGGCGAATTCAACGAGACGCTGGTTCACCAAGCAGTCGTGGCCTACATGGCCGGCGGCCGTCAAGGTAGCAAGCAGCAAAAGACCCGTTCCGACGTTCGTGGTGGCGGTAAGCGCCCATGGCGTCAGAAAGGTACTGGCCGTGCTCGTGCCGGTACTATCCGTAGCCCAATCTGGCGCGGCGGCGGCACCACTTTCGCAGCTCGTCCACAGGATCACTCGCAGAAGCTGAACAAGAAGATGTATCGCGCAGCAATGCGTTCCATCCTTGCTGAGCTGGTGCGTACTGATCGTCTGGTCGTGGTTCAGGATTTCGCAGTTGAAACTCCGAAAACCAAAGACCTGCTGGGCAAACTGAACAACATGAGCCTGACCGACGTTCTGATCGTGTCGGACGCTGTTGATCAGAACCTGTACCTGGCTGCTCGCAACCTGCCACACGTAGATGTACGTGACGTGCAAGGTTCCGATCCAGTTAGTCTGATCGCATACGACAAGGTGTTGATCACCGTGTCGGCCGTGAAGAAATTCGAGGAGCTGCTGGGATGAACCAGGAACGCGTATTTAAAGTTCTGCTTGGCCCGCACGTTTCCGAGAAGGCTACGGTTCTGGCAGACAAGAAAGGCCAGTTCGTTTTCAAGGTTGCTACTGACGCAACCAAGCTGGAAATCAAGAAGGCCGTCGAAAGCCTGTTCAGCGTGAAAGTTGAGCGTGTTACTACCCTGAACGTTCTGGGTAAGAGCAAGCGCACCGCTCGCGGTCTGGGCAAGCGTAATGACTGGAAGAAGGCAGTTATCTCCCTTCAGCCAGGCCAAGATCTCGATTTCAGCAGCAGTGCTGAGTAAGGAAGGGGTGCATCATGGCAATCGTTAAATGCAAACCGACTTCCCCTGGCCGCCGTTTTGTGGTCAAGGTGGTCAACCAGGAGCTGCATAAAGGCGCTCCTCACGCACCGCTGCTCGAGAAAAAATCGAAGACTGGTGGTCGTAACAACAATGGCCGTATTACCACTCGTCACATCGGTGGTGGTCATAAGCAGCATTACCGTATGGTCGATTTCCGTCGCAACGACAAAGATGGCATCGTCGCCACTGTTGAGCGTATCGAATACGATCCAAACCGTACTGCTCACATCGCACTGCTCTGCTACGCAGACGGCGAGCGCCGCTACATCATCGCCCCTAAAGGCGTGAGTGCTGGCGACACGCTGATCGCAGGTGCCCTGGCTCCAATCAAGCCAGGTAACGCTCTGCAACTGCGCAACATTCCAGTCGGTTCTACCGTACACGGCATCGAACTGAAGCCAGGTAAAGGCGCACAGATCGCTCGTTCCGCTGGTGCTTCGGCTCAGCTGATCGCTCGTGAAGGCGTTTACGTGACCCTGCGTCTGCGTTCCGGTGAAATGCGTAAAGTATTGGCTGAGTGCCGTGCGACCCTGGGCGAAGTCTCGAACTCCGAGCACAGCCTGCGTTCGCTGGGTAAAGCTGGTGCCAAGCGCTGGCGTGGCGTTCGCCCAACCGTTCGTGGTGTTGCCATGAACCCGGTTGACCACCCACATGGTGGTGGTGAAGGTCGTACCTCTGGTGGTCGTCATCCGGTATCGCCATGGGGCTTCCCGACTAAGGGCGCGAAGACTCGTGGTAATAAGCGTACCGACAAAATGATCGTCCGTCGTCGCAAGTAAATAGAGGGATACGACAGTGCCACGTTCTCTGAAAAAAGGTCCTTTTATTGATCTTCACCTACTGAAGAAGATCGAAGTGGCGGCGGAAAAGAACGATCGCAAACCAATTAAGACTTGGTCGCGTCGTTCGATGATCCTGCCACAAATGGTCGGTTTGACCATCGCTGTACACAACGGTCGTCAGCACGTCCCAGTTCTCGTAAACGAAGACATGGTCGGCCACAAACTGGGCGAGTTCGCCGGTACCCGCACTTATCGCGGGCACGTGGCAGACAAGAAAGCCAAGCGTTAAGGGGTAAGGAAATGGAAGTAGCCGCTAAGTTGTCGGGCGCTCGAATCTCCGCCCAGAAAGCCCGCTTGGTCGCCGACCAGATCCGCGGGAAGAAGGTGGGCGAAGCGCTCAACCTGTTGGCTTTCAGCAGTAAGAAAGCCGCCGAGATCATGAAAAAAGTGCTGGAGTCGGCCGTAGCCAACGCCGAGCATAACGAAGGCGCAGACGTTGATGACCTGAAGGTCAGCACCGTTTTCGTCAACGAAGGGCGTTCGCTGAAGCGCATCATGCCACGTGCCAAAGGCCGTGCTGATCGCATCGTCAAGCGGTCTTGCCATATCACTGTCAAGGTTGCTGACAAGTAACGGAGTCGAAGAGATGGGTCAGAAAGTACATCCCATTGGCATTCGCCTGGGAATCGTCAAGGAGCACACCTCCGTCTGGTACGCAGACGGTCGGACTTATGCGGACTACTTGTTCGCTGATCTGAAGGTGCGTGAATACCTCCAAGACAAACTAAAAAGCGCGTCCGTAAGCCGTATCGATATCCATCGTCCGGCCCAAACTGCACGCATCACCATCCACACCGCTCGTCCAGGTATCGTTATCGGGAAGAAAGGTGAAGATGTTGAGAAGCTGCGTCAGGACCTGACCAAGCAAATGGGTGTGCCTGTGCACATCAATATCGAAGAGATCCGCAAGCCGGAACTCGACGGTATGCTGGTTGCGCAGAGCGTAGCTCAGCAGCTGGAGCGTCGTGTAATGTTCCGTCGCGCCATGAAGCGCGCTGTACAGAACGCCATGCGCATTGGTGCCAAAGGCATCAAAATCCAAGTGAGCGGTCGTCTCGGCGGTGCTGAAATCGCACGTACTGAATGGTATCGCGAAGGTCGTGTGCCACTGCACACCCTGCGTGCCGACATCGACTATGCCAACTACGAAGCTCACACCACTTACGGTGTGATCGGTGTAAAGGTTTGGATCTTCAAAGGCGAAGTAATTGGTGGTCGCCAAGAAGAGCTGAAGCCACAAGCACCAGCGCCTCGTAAAAAAGCTGCTAAGTAAGGGGTACGCCAAATGTTGCAACCTAAGCGTACGAAGTTCCGCAAGCAGATGACCGGCCACAACCGTGGTCTGGCACTGCGCGGTAGCAAAGTCAGCTTCGGCGAGTTCGCGCTGAAGTCTGTAGCTCGTGGTCGTCTCACCGCTCGTCAGATCGAGTCAGCGCGTCGTGCTCTGACCCGTCACGTAAAACGTGGCGGCAAGATCTGGATCCGTGTATTCCCGGACAAGCCGATCTCCAAGAAGCCTCTCGAGGTTCGTATGGGTAAAGGTAAGGGTAACGTGGAGTACTGGGTTGCCCAGATTCAGCCAGGCAAAGTCCTGTATGAAATCGAGGGTGTTTCTGAAGAGCTGGCGCGTGAGGCTTTCGCCCTGGCTGCTGCAAAGCTGCCGCTCGCCACCTCCTTTGTTAAACGGACGGTGATGTGATGAAAGCGAATGAACTTCGTGAAAAATCCGCACAGCAGCTGAACGAGCAACTGCTCGGCTTGCTGCGCGACCAGTTCAATCTGCGCATGCAGAAAGCAACTGGCCAGTTGGGGCAGTCTCATCTGCTCTCGCAAGTTAAGCGTGACATCGCTCGCGTGAAGACTGTGCTCAACCAGCAGGCAGGTAAGTGATCATGGCTGAAGCCGAAAAAACTGTCCGTACGCTGACTGGCCGTGTTGTCAGCGACAAGATGGACAAAACCATCACCGTTCTGATCGAGCGTCGCGTTAAGCACCCGATCTACGGTAAATACGTTAAGCGTTCGACTAAGCTGCACGCGCACGACGAAACCAATCAGTGCCACATCGGCGACAAAGTCACTATTCGTGAAACTCGTCCGATGGCCAAGACCAAGTCTTGGGCGCTGGTTGATGTTCTCGAACGCGCTGTGGAAGTCTAAGGGCTAGGGGTCGGAGAAATTATATGATTCAGACTCAATCCATGCTCGATGTGGCCGATAACAGCGGCGCTCGCCGCGTTATGTGCATCAAGGTGCTGGGTGGCTCCCATCGTCGTTACGCTGGTATCGGTGACATCATCAAAGTTACCGTGAAGGAAGCAATTCCTCGCGGTAAGGTGAAAAAAGGCCAAGTGATGACTGCTGTTGTAGTCCGCACTCGTCACGGCGTACGTCGTGCTGATGGCTCCATTATCCGCTTTGATGGCAACGCTGCTGTTCTTCTGAACAACAAGCAAGAGCCGATCGGCACCCGTATCTTTGGGCCAGTGACCCGTGAACTTCGTACTGAGAAGTTCATGAAGATCGTCTCGCTCGCCCCAGAAGTGCTGTAAGGAGATCCGACATGCAAAAGATTCGTCGTGACGACGAGATCATCGTGATCGCCGGCAAAGACAAAGGTAAGCGCGGTAAGGTGCTGAAGGTTCTTGCTGACAACCGTCTGGTTGTTGGTGGTCTGAACCTGGTCAAGCGTCATACCAAGCCTAACCCGATGTCGGGCGTACAGGGCGGTATCGTCGAGAAAGAAGCGCCACTGCACGCTTCCAACGTCGCCATCTTCAACGGCGAAACCAACAAGGCTGACCGCGTTGGTTTCAAAGTAGAAGACGGTAAGAAAATTCGTGTCTTCAAGTCGACCCAAAAAGCGGTTGATGCTTGAACACTGCTAGGTAGAAGACCATGGCACGACTAAAAGAGATTTACCGGAAGGAAATCGCTCCGAAACTTAAGGAAGAACTTAAGCTTTCGAACGTGATGGAAGTTCCGCGCGTTACCAAAATCACCCTGAACATGGGTCTGGGCGAAGCGATCGGCGACAAAAAAGTCATCGAGCACGCTGTTGCTGACCTGGAAAAGATCACCGGCCAGAAAGTCGTTGTGACCTACGCTCGCAAATCCATCGCTGGCTTTAAAGTCCGTGAAGGTTGGCCGATCGGCGTCAAAGTGACCCTGCGCCGTGAGCGTATGTACGAGTTCCTGGATCGTCTGCTGTCGATCTCCCTGCCTCGGGTTCGCGACTTCCGCGGCCTGAATGCCAAGTCCTTCGATGGTCGTGGCAACTACAGCATGGGCGTGAAAGAGCAGATCATTTTCCCGGAAATCGACTACGACAAGATCGATGCTCTCCGCGGTCTGGACATTACCCTGACCACCACTGCCAAGAACGATGATGAAGGCCGCGCTCTGCTGCGTGCTTTCAAATTCCCGTTCCGCAACTGATTGGAGTAGGAAAATGGCCAAGAAGAGCATGAAAAACCGTGAGCTGAAGCGTCAGCTCACCGTTGCCAAGTACGCCGTCAAGCGTGCAGCGCTGAAAGCTATCATCGTTGATCTGAACGCAAGTCCAGAAGCACGTTGGGAAGCTACCGTAGCTCTGCAGAAGCAGCCACGTGACGCAAGCGCCTCGCGCATGCGTAACCGTTGCCGTCTGACCGGTCGTCCGCACGGCGTTTACCGCAAGTTCGGCCTCGGCCGTAACAAATTGCGTGAAGCGGCAATGCGTGGTGACGTACCAGGTCTGGTTAAAGCCAGCTGGTAATTGCTGTCAAAGCCTTGATGGTCTGGGTCGCAAGAACCTGACCATCGGTGGCCTTGAACTTGAATCAAGCCCCTTTTGGGGCTTGATTCATTTCTGGGGTATGTCTAGAATGACCGGCTCGCCTGAGCCCGTGTTTTTTATGCCCGGAATTTCTCGGCGACAAGTAGTAGCCGCAAGGCTAATTTTTCTGTATTAGGAGCGTCTAGCCCATGAGTATGCAGGACCCGTTAGCGGACATGCTAACTCGAATCCGTAATGCCCAGATGGCTGAAAAGTCCGTCGTAAGCATGCCGTCTTCCACGTTGAAGGTGGCTGTAGCAAAAGTCCTGAAGGACGAAGGTTACATCGCGGGTTATCAGATCAGCAGCGAAACCAAACCACTGCTGTCCATCGAGCTGAAATACTTCGAAGGCCGTCCGGTCATCGAGGAAGTGAAGCGCGTTAGCCGTCCAGGCCTGCGTCAGTACAAGTCCGTCGAAGAACTGCCAAAAGTACGTGGCGGTCTCGGTGTGTCTATCGTCTCCACCAACAAAGGTGTGATGACTGATCGTGCTGCGCGCGCTGCCGGTGTCGGCGGCGAAGTTCTTTGCACTGTGTTCTAAGGGGGGATAAGCATGTCTCGCGTCGCTAAGAACCCCGTTAAGCTGCCAGCCGGTGTCGAAGTAAAATTCGCAGGCCAACAGCTTTCGGTGAAGGGTGCCAAGGGTACTCTTGAACTGAACGTCCATTCGTCCGTTGAAGTCGTTGAAGAAGCCGGTGAGCTGCGTTTTGCTGCTCGCAATGGCGATCAACAGACTCGCGCAATGGCCGGTACCACTCGTGCGTTGGTAAACAACATGGTCCAGGGCGTAAGCCAAGGCTTCGAGCGTAAGCTCCAGCTGGTCGGTGTTGGTTACAAAGCGCAAGCAAAAGGTCAGGTGCTGAACCTGGCTCTTGGCTTCTCGCACCCAGTGGATTACGAACTGCCGGAAGGCATCACCGCTGAGACTCCTAGCCAGACCGATATCCTGATCAAGGGCATCGACAAGCAGCTGGTAGGTCAAGTGGCCGCCGAGATCCGCGACTTCCGTCCACCAGAGCCGTACAAAGGCAAAGGTGTGCGCTACGCGGACGAAGTCGTCCGTCGTAAAGAAGCCAAGAAGAAGTAGGGCATAGCAAATGACCGACAAAAAAGTTACTCGACTGCGTCGCGCTCGCAAAGCACGCCTGAAAATGCACGAACTCGAAGTCGTGCGTCTCTGCGTGTTCCGCTCTTCGCAGCACATCTACGCCCAGGTCATTTCGGCCGACGGCAACAAAGTCCTGGCAAGCGCCTCGACTTTGGATAAAGAACTGCGTGATGGCGCCACTGGCAACATCGACGCGGCCACTAAGGTTGGCCAGCTGGTCGCTACGCGTGCTAAGGCCGCTGGCGTCTCGCAGGTGGCTTTCGACCGCTCTGGCTTCAAGTACCACGGCCGCGTTAAAGCGCTGGCTGATGCTGCTCGTGAAGCTGGGCTGGAGTTCTAAGTTATGTCAAATAACGACCAAAAGCGCGACGAAGGCTACATCGAGAAGCTGGTTCAAGTTAACCGCGTAGCCAAAACCGTTAAAGGCGGCCGTATCTTCACTTTCACCGCGTTGACCGTGGTTGGTGATGGTAAAGGGCGTGTTGGCTTCGGCCGTGGCAAGTCGCGTGAAGTGCCTGCTGCGATCCAAAAGGCAATGGAAGCTGCTCGCCGCAACATGATCCAGGTTGATCTGAACGGCACCACTCTGCAGTACGCAATGAAGTCCGCCCATGGCGCTTCGAAGGTGTACATGCAGCCTGCTTCTGAAGGTACCGGTATCATCGCTGGCGGCGCTATGCGTGCTGTCCTCGAAGTTGCTGGCGTTCAGAACGTTCTGGCCAAGTGCTACGGCTCGACTAACCCTGTAAACGTGGTTCACGCCACTTTCAAGGGTCTGAAGGCTATGCAGTCTCCTGAATCCATTGCAGCCAAACGTGGCCTGCGTGTTGAGGAGATCAAGTAATCATGGCTACCGTTAAAGTTACGCTGATCAAAAGCATGACCGGCCGCATCCCTAACCACAAACTGTGCGTTAAGGGTCTGGGTCTGCGTCGCATCGGTCACACTGTAGAAGTCCAGGATACTCCCGAGAATCGCGGGATGATCAACAAGGCTTACTACATGCTGCGTGTCGAGGGTTAATCGATGAAACTCAATGATCTGAGTCCAGCGCCGGGTTCCCGTCGCGAAAAGCATCGTCCGGGCCGTGGTATCGGTAGTGGTTTGGGTAAGACTGGTGGCCGTGGTCACAAAGGTCAGACTTCCCGCTCCGGTGGCACCATTGCTCCAGGCTTTGAAGGCGGTCAACAGCCGCTGCATCGTCGCCTGCCGAAGTTCGGTTTCGTTTCCCTGAAAGCCATGGACCGCGCAGAAGTGCGTCTGTCCGAGCTGGCTAAAGTGGAAGGCGACATCGTCACCGTGCAGTCCCTGAAAGATGCCAACGTGATCAACGTCAACGTACAGCGTGTGAAAATCATGCTGTCCGGTGAAGTGACTCGCGCTGTCACTATCGGCAAGGGAATCGGCGCCACCAAAGGTGCGCGTGCGGCTATCGAAGCAGCTGGCGGCAAGTTCGAGGAATAAATGGCTAAGCAAGGTGCTCTCTCTGCGCTCGGCAAAGGCGGTATGTCTGAACTCTGGGCTCGTCTGCGTTTTCTGTTCCTGGCGATTATCGTCTACCGAATAGGCGCACACATCCCGGTTCCAGGTATCAACCCGGACCGACTCGCAGACCTGTTTCGACAGAATGAGGGGACCATTCTTAGCTTGTTCAACATGTTTTCCGGCGGCGCGCTGGAGCGGATGAGCATCTTTGCACTGGGGATCATGCCGTACATTTCGGCATCGATCATCATGCAGTTGATGACCGCCGTCAGCCCGCAGCTGGAGCAGTTGAAGAAGGAAGGTGAAGCTGGCCGTCGCAAGATCAGCCAGTACACCCGCTACGGCACCGTCGTCCTCGCTCTCGTTCAGGCCATTGGCATGTCCATTGGTCTGGCGGGGCAGGGCGTTGCGTTCACTGGTGACTTTGGCTTCCATTTCGTCGCGGTCTCCACGTTTGTGGCTGGCGCGATGTTCATGATGTGGCTGGGTGAGCAGATTACTGAGCGTGGTGTAGGCAACGGTATCTCGATGTTGATTTTTTCGGGTATCGTCGCCGGTCTTCCGAGAGCAATCGGGCAGTCTTTCGAGTCTGCGCGTCAGGGCGATATCAACATCTTCGCTTTGGTTGCCATCGGTTTGCTGGCAGTAGCGATTATCGGTTTCGTGGTGTTCATTGAGCGTGGTCAGCGTCGTATCGCTGTTCACTACGCCAAGCGTCAGCAGGGCCGCAAGGTTTTTGCTGCGCAGACAAGCCACTTGCCGCTGAAGGTGAACATGGCCGGTGTTATTCCGGCTATTTTCGCGAGCAGCATTTTGCTGTTCCCGGCTTCGTTGGGTGCCTGGTTTGGTCAGTCTGAAGGTATGGGCTGGTTGCAGGACATCTCGCAGTCGATCGCTCCTGGTCAGCCGTTGAATATTCTGCTGTTTAGTGCAGGGATTATTTTCTTCTGCTTCTTCTATACGGCGTTGATGTTCAATCCGAAAGACGTAGCGGAAAACCTGAAGAAGTCCGGTGCCTTTATTCCGGGCATCCGTCCAGGTGAGCAGTCCGCACGCTATATTGATGGCGTTTTGACTCGCTTGACCATGTTCGGTGCTCTTTACATGACGGCCGTGTGCTTGTTGCCCCAGTTCCTGGTGGTTGCAGCAAACGTTCCGTTCTACCTTGGCGGGACCTCGTTGCTGATCGTGGTCGTGGTTGTGATGGACTTCATGTCCCAAGTACAATCGCACCTCGTTTCGCACCAGTACGAATCCCTGATGAAGAAAGCCAACCTGAAGGGTTACGGCAGCGGCATGTTGCGCTGAGTACCCATAAGGTTCGAGGAGTTGGTGATGAAAGTTCGTGCATCGGTGAAAAAGCTGTGCCGTAACTGCAAGATTATTCGCCGCGAAGGTGTTGTTCGAGTAATTTGCAGCGCGGAACCGCGTCACAAACAGCGCCAAGGCTGAGTGTGATTGTGCTTCAAGCCCGGTAGCTAGTGCGCTACCGGGTTGATTATTTGTTATTACAGCGATATTATCTCGCGCCCTATTTCTTGGCTTCCGGGGCGTAGGTAGCTGTCAATTGGAGTCCCACTGAATGGCCCGTATTGCAGGCGTCAACATTCCAGATAACAAGCATACTGTTATCTCGCTGACCTACATCTATGGTGTTGGTCGCACTACTGCACAGAAGATCTGTGCAGAGACTGGGGTAAACCCAGCCGCAAAGATCAAGGATCTGAGCGACGAGCAGATTGAACAGCTGCGTGGCGAAGTGGCGAAGTTCACCACTGAAGGTGACCTGCGTCGCGAAATCAACATGAAAATCAAGCGCTTGATGGACCTCGGTTGCTATCGCGGTCTGCGTCATCGTCGTGGTCTGCCAGTACGCGGTCAGCGTACCAAGACCAACGCGCGTACCCGTAAAGGTCCGCGTAAGCCGATCCGCAAGTAATCGCCCCAGCGAATCGACAGGAATTTAATCATGGCAAAACCTGCTGCTCGTCCTCGTAAAAAAGTTAAAAAGACAGTGGTTGATGGCATCGCCCACATCCATGCTTCTTTTAACAACACCATCGTGACCATCACCGACCGTCAAGGTAACGCTCTTTCCTGGGCTACCTCCGGTGGTTCGGGTTTCCGCGGTTCCCGCAAGTCCACCCCGTTCGCTGCTCAAGTAGCTGCTGAGCGTGCTGGTCAAGCTGCGCTGGAATACGGCCTGAAAAACCTCGACGTGAACGTCAAGGGTCCAGGTCCAGGTCGTGAATCCGCAGTCCGCGCTTTGAACGGCTGTGGCTACAAGATCGCCAGCATCACCGACGTGACGCCAATCCCGCACAACGGGTGCCGTCCGCCGAAGAAGCGCCGCGTGTAATCCAGGAGATTGTAAAGAATGGCTCGTTACATTGGTCCAAAATGCAAACTCGCTCGTCGCGAAGGCACCGATCTCTTCCTGAAGAGCGGCGTGCGCGCGATCGAATCGAAGTGCAACATTGAAGCAGCACCTGGTATCCACGGCCAACGCCGCGGTCGCCAGTCCGACTACGGCACCCAACTGCGTGAAAAGCAGAAGGTCCGTCGTATCTACGGCGTTCTCGAGCGTCAGTTCAGCGGCTACTACAAAGAAGCTGCTGGCAAGAAAGGTGCAACTGGTGAAAACCTGCTGCAACTGCTCGAATGCCGTCTGGACAACGTTGTATACCGTATGGGCTTTGGTTCGACTCGTGCCGAATCCCGTCAGCTGGTATCGCACAAGTCGATCAGCGTTAACGGTCAGACCGTAAACGTTCCGTCCTACCAGGTTCGTGCTGGTGACGTGGTTGCTGTTCGCGAGAAAGCAAAAAACCAACTTCGCATTGTCCAAGCTCTCGATCTGTGTGCCCAACGTGGCCGCGTAGAATGGGTAGAAGTAGACACTGAGAAGAAGTCGGGCGTTTTCAAGAACGTTCCTGCTCGCAGTGATCTGTCCGCCGACATCAACGAAAGCCTGATTGTCGAGCTCTACTCCAAGTAAGGGCTAGAAAATAGGTGCATCCATGCAGATTTCGGTAAATGAGTTCCTGACACCCCGCCACATTGATGTGCAGGTTGTCAGTCCAACCCGCGCCAAGATCACTCTCGAGCCTCTCGAGCGTGGTTTTGGCCACACCCTGGGCAACGCGCTGCGCCGCATCCTGTTGTCCTCAATGCCCGGCTGCGCAGTAGTCGAGGCCGAGATTGACGGTGTGCTCCACGAGTACAGCGCCATCGAAGGTGTACAGGAAGACGTAATTGAAATCCTGTTGAACCTTAAAGGTCTGGCCATCAAGCTGCACGGTCGTGACGAAGTTACGCTGACCTTGTCGAAGAAGGGTTCGGGGGTGGTTACCGCTGCCGATATTCAGCTGGATCATGATGTCGAGATCGTTAATCCCGATCACGTAATCGCTAACCTGGCGTCTAACGGCGCCCTGAACATGAAGCTCACCGTAGCTCGTGGTCGTGGTTATGAACCAGCAGACTCGCGTCAGAGCGATGAAGACGAAAGCCGCAGCATCGGTCGCTTGCAGCTTGACTCTTCGTTCAGCCCGGTTCGCCGTATCGCATACGTGGTGGAAAACGCCCGTGTCGAGCAGCGCACCAACCTGGACAAGCTGGTTATTGATCTGGAAACCAACGGTACTCTGGATCCTGAAGAGGCTATCCGCCGCGCTGCAACCATTCTGCAACAGCAGTTGGCTGCGTTCGTCGACCTCAAAGGTGACAGTGAGCCAGTGGTTGTCGAGCAGGAAGACGAGATCGATCCGATCCTGCTTCGCCCGGTTGACGATCTGGAACTGACTGTACGTTCGGCTAACTGCCTTAAGGCGGAAAACATCTACTACATCGGTGACCTGATTCAGCGTACCGAAGTAGAGCTGTTGAAGACTCCGAACCTGGGCAAGAAATCCTTGACTGAAATCAAGGACGTTCTGGCCTCCCGCGGTCTGTCCCTCGGCATGCGCCTCGACAACTGGCCGCCTGCAAGTCTTAAGAAGGACGACAAGGCGACTGCCTGATCGTCGTAATCACCGAACGTAGTGTTTGGTAAGGAATGAACCATGCGTCATCGTAAAAGTGGGCGTCACCTGAGCCGCACCAGCTCGCACCGCAAGGCCATGTTCCAGAACATGGCGGTGTCGCTGTTCGAGCACGAGCTGATCAAAACTACTCTGCCAAAAGCCAAAGAACTGCGCCGCGTTGCCGAGCCGCTGATCACTCTGGCCAAGACAGACAGCGTTGCTAACCGTCGTCTGGCTTTCGACCGTACTCGTTCGAAAGCTATCGTTGGTAAGCTCTTCAACGACCTGGGCAAGCGTTACGCTACCCGTGAGGGTGGCTACCTGCGCATCCTCAAGTGCGGTTTCCGCGCTGGCGACAACGCGCCTATGGCGTACGTCGAACTGGTTGATCGTGCTGTCGGCGGTGAAGCTGTATCCGCTGAGTAAGACATCAGTCTGAAACAAGGAACCGGGCCTAGTGCCCGGTTTTTTGTGCCTGTAAGAAATGCGCTATTCGTACAAGCTTCTACCCTGTTTGGTTCTGCACTATATGCCAGGATTTATCGTTAGTTTTTCTCTATTGATAGTCATGAGTTAATGAATTTGTGGCTGTCATATTGATGGTCGATACTCCCTAACAAGCCGATTAGCCGGCAGTTCAAGACCGATAGAGGATGAAGATCGCATGAGCCAGAACAAGACGCTTACGACCGCCAGTGGCGCACCTGTCGCTGATAACCAGAATTCTCGCTCCGCTGGCCCTCGTGGCCCGTTGCTGCTCGATGATTTCCATCTGATCGAGAAGCTTGCTCACTTCAACCGGGAAAACATTCCTGAGCGTCGTGTACACGCCAAGGGTTCGGGCGCATACGGTACTTTCACGGTCACTCGCGACATTACGCAGTACACCAGCGCCAAGCTGTTCTCCGCTGTCGGCAAACAGACGCCGACCTTCCTGCGTTTTTCAACGGTCGGTGGCGAGCGTGGCTCGGCCGACACCGAGCGCGATCCACGTGGCTTCGCCCTCAAGTTCTATACCGAAGAAGGCAACTGGGACATCGTCGGCAACAACACGCCGGTGTTCTTCATTCGTGATCCGCTGAAATTCCCTGACTTTATCCACACCCAGAAACGCCTGCCGCAAAGCAACCTGAAAAGCGCGCAGATGATGTGGGACTTCTGGTCGCATTCTCCTGAAGCGCTGCACCAGGTCACGATCCTGTTCTCCGATCGCGGCATTCCGGACGGCTATCGCCACATGCACGGCTTCGGCAGCCACACCTACAGCCTGATCAACGCTCAAGGCGAGCGCCACTGGGTGAAGTGGCATTACAAGACCAAGCAAGGAATCAAGAACCTGGCGCCGGCAGACGCGGCACGTTTGGCAGGCACAGATCCCGACTACGCCCAGCGCGATCTGTTCGAGGCCATCGAACGTGGTGACTTCCCGAAATGGAGCGTGTGCATCCAGATCATGACCGAGGCCCAGGCCGCTGCGCACTACGAGAACCCGTTCGACGTGACCAAGACTTGGTCGCAGAAGGAGTTTCCACTGATTGAAGTGGGTGAGCTGGAACTGAACCGTAATCCGCTCAACTACTTTGCTGAAGTCGAGCAAGCTGCGTTCGGTCCCAGCAACATGGTGCCTGGCGTAGGTCTGTCGCCGGATCGCATGCTGCAAGGTCGTGTGTTCGCATACGCCGACGCTCACCGCTACCGTGTAGGCACCAACCACCAGCAACTGCCGGTGAATGCCCCACGCAGCCCGGTGAATACTTACCAGCGTGATGGTTCGATGGCTTTTGGCAGCAATGGTGGCGCAGCGCCTAACTACGAGCCGAACAGCTATGTAGAGTCGCCGAAGCAAGCGCCGCACTATGCCGAGCCTGCACTGGCCCTGAGCGGCGCGGCTGATCGCTACGATCATCGTGAAGACAGCGACTACTACAGCCACGCAGGTGCGCTGTTCCGTTTGATGAGCGACGAGCAGAAAGCATTGCTGGTCAGCAACATCGCCGGCGCGATGGCGGGTGTATCGAGTGATGTCGTCGACCGTCAGTTGCAGCATTTCCACAAGGCCGATCCGGCGTACGGAGAAGCAATCGCAAAGCTGCTCAACGTACAGCTTAACGAAGTCTAAACGAGAAGCAGAACCGCCCTCATTAGGGCGGTTTTTGCGTTATTTAGGCTGCTTTTCTCAGAATATCTTCGCTTTTATTGCGCGAAGTGAGTGACCTTCCAGTCAGGTTGGTTCAAACTACAGACTTTCAAGCAGGGAGATGTAGGGCGATGCAAGGCCACCCAGACGTTATCGATTACCTCAACACGTTGCTGACCGGCGAACTGGCCGCGCGTGACCAATATTTCGTTCACTCGCGGATGTATGAGGACTGGGGATTCACCAAGCTCTACGAACGAATCAACCACGAGATGGAAGAAGAGGCCGGTCACGCCGATGCGCTGATGCGCCGGATTCTGATGCTCGAAGGCACTCCGCGCATGCGCCCGGATGACCTGGATGTTGGTACCACGGTCGAGACCATGCTCGAAGCGGATTTGCGTCTTGAGTACAAAGTGCGCGCCGCGCTGTGCAAGGGCATCGAACTGTGCGAACAGCACGGCGACTATGTCAGCCGCGAGATCCTGCGGGTTCAGCTCAATGACACCGAAGAAGATCACACCTACTGGCTTGAAAAGCAGTTGGGCCTGATCAAACTGATCGGTATCCAGAACTACCTGCAGTCCCACGCGTCCTGATTGTAGCCGATACAAAAAAGCCCCTGTCACTGATGAAGTGGCAGGGGCTTTTTCATGCCCGGCGATCAGGCCCGATCGCGGAGCAACAGCGGCTTGAGGTAATGGCCGGTGTGAGACTGTTTCATCTCGGCCACTTCCTCCGGCGTGCCGGTGGCGATGATCTGCCCACCTTTCGAGCCACCCTCGGGGCCGAGATCCACTAGCCAGTCGGCGGTCTTGATCACGTCGAGGTTGTGCTCGATCACCACCACGGTGTTGCCGTGGTCGCGCAGGCGATGCAGTACGTCGAGCAATTGCTGGATATCCGCGAAGTGCAGACCGGTGGTCGGCTCGTCGAGGATATACAGAGTCTTGCCGGTATCGCGCTTGGACAGCTCGCGGGACAACTTGACCCGCTGGGCCTCACCGCCGGACAGCGTGGTCGCCGACTGCCCGAGCTTGATGTACGAAAGCCCCACGTCCATCAGCGTTTGCAGTTTGCGCGCGAGCGCCGGCACCGCGTCGAAGAACTCCCGCGCTTCCTCGATGGTCATCTCGAGGGTTTCGTGGATGCTCTTGCCCTTGTATTTGATCTCCAGTGTTTCGCGGTTGTAGCGCTTGCTCTTGCACACGTCGCACGGAACGTAGATGTCCGGCAGGAAGTGCATTTCCACCTTGATCAGACCGTCGCCCTGGCAGGCTTCGCAACGACCACCCTTCACGTTGAACGAGAAACGCCCCGGGCCGTAACCACGGGAGCGGGACTCTGGCACGCCGGCGAACAGTTCGCGGATTGGCGTGAACAGCCCGGTATAGGTTGCCGGGTTGGAGCGTGGTGTACGGCCGATTGGGCTCTGGTCGATGTCGACAACCTTGTCCAGATGTTCCAGGCCTTTGATGCTGTCGTGGGCTGCGGCTTCCAGGGTGGTCGCGCCATTGAGTGCCGTTGCGCTCAGCGGGAACAGCGTGTTGTTGATCAGCGTCGATTTGCCGGAGCCGGAAACGCCGGTCACGCAGGTCAGCAGGCCGATCGGGATTTCCAGGTCAACGTTGCGCAGGTTGTTGCCACGCGCACCCTTGAGCGCCAGCACCTGTTTCTTGTTGCGCGGCGTGCGCTTGGCCGGCACTTCAATCTTCACCCGACCCGACAGGTATTTACCGGTCAGCGAGTCCGGGTGTGCCATGACTTCGTCCGGCGTGCCTTCGGCGACGATCTGCCCGCCATGAACCCCGGCGCCCGGCCCGATATCCACTACGTAGTCAGCGAGACGAATCGCGTCTTCGTCATGCTCGACCACGATCACCGTATTGCCGATGTCGCGCAGGTGCTTGAGGGTGCCGAGCAGGCGGTCATTGTCGCGCTGGTGCAGGCCAATGGACGGCTCGTCGAGGATGTACAGAACACCCACCAGGCCCGCGCCGATCTGGCTGGCCAGACGAATCCGCTGTGCCTCGCCGCCAGATAGCGTGTCGGCACTGCGATCCAGCGACAGATAGTCGAGACCGACATTGACCAGGAATTGCAGGCGCTCGCGGATTTCCTTGAGAATCTTGTCGGCGATCTCGCCACGGCGCCCGGTCATCTTCAGCGCGCCGAAGTAATCGCAAGCGTCGCCGATCGGCAGGTTGGTCACCGCCGGCAGGGTTTTCTCGCCGACCCACACGTGTCGCGCTTCGCGACGCAGGCGGGTGCCACGGCAATCCGGGCAGGACTGGGTGCTGAGGAACTTCGCCAGTTCTTCGCGAACGCTCGCCGATTCGGTTTCGCGGTAGCGGCGTTCGAGATTCGGCACGATGCCTTCGAACGGGTGCGAGCGCTTGACGATGTCGCCCCGGTCGTTGAGGTATTTGAAATCGACGTTCTGCGAGCCGCTGCCGTGCAGGATGTACTTCTGCTGGTCGGCCGGCAGCTCGTTGAACGGCTGCTCCAGGCTGAAGCCGTAATGCGCGGCCAGCGAGCCGAGCATCTGGAAGTAATAGACGTTGCGCCGATCCCAGCCACGAATCGCGCCCTCGGCCAGCGTGAGTTCACCGTTGACCAGTCGCTTGATGTCGAAGAACTGCTTCACGCCCAGACCGTCGCAGGTCGGGCAGGCGCCGGCCGGGTTGTTGAAGGAAAACAGCTTGGGTTCCAGCTCGCTGATCGCGTGGCCGCAGATCGGGCAGGCGAAGCGCGCGGAGAAAATCATCTCTTCGCCTGGCTCGTCGTCCATCGGCGCCACCAGCGCGATGCCGTCCGCCAGCTTCAGCGCGGTCTCGAAGGATTCCGCCAGACGCTGCTGCAGGTCGGCGCGAACCTTGAAACGGTCGACCACGACTTCAATCGTGTGCTTCTTCTGTTTATCCAGTTTCGGCAGTTCGTCCAACTCGCAGAGCCGGCCGTTGACCCGGGCCCGGACGAAGCCCTGGGCGCGCAGTTCTTCGAACACCGACAGATGCTCGCCCTTGCGCTCGCGAATCACCGGCGCCAGCAGCATCAGCTTGCTGCCTTCCGGCTGGGCCAGCACCAGGTCGACCATCTGGCTGACGGTCTGGGCTTCCAGCGGAATGTCGTGATCCGGGCAGCGCGGCGTACCGACGCGTGCATAAAGCAGACGCAGGTAGTCGTAGATTTCAGTGATGGTGCCGACCGTGGAACGCGGGTTGTGCGAGGTCGACTTCTGTTCGATGGAGATCGCCGGCGACAGGCCTTCGATGGTGTCGACGTCGGGTTTTTCCATCATCGATAGGAACTGCCGGGCATAGGCCGACAGGGATTCGACATAGCGGCGCTGACCTTCGGCGTACAGCGTGTCGAAGGCCAGGGACGACTTGCCGGATCCGGACAGGCCGGTGATGACGATCAGCTTGTCCCGTGGCAGGGTCAGGTCGATGTTCTTCAGGTTGTGGGTGCGGGCCCCACGAATCAGGATCTTGTCCAAAATGGCCTCGCTCGGCGGGCGTCGAAAACACAGGAGTATACGGCCAAATACTGGATGGATGCACACTATCAAGTGATGGGTTTTTTGCCTTACATGAAGAGAGTTTCATCTGTACGCGTCAAAGCGTCGCGATATACCCCGTCTCTCGATGGGACTGGTAGAATCGCCGCCGGTTCACACGAGGTTTTTCCATGCACGATCCCCACAGCGAACGCATGAGTGGCAGCGAGACCCGCGCGGCGAGCGGTCTGGCCCTGGTGTTCGCCTTCCGTATGCTTGGCATGTTCATGGTGTTGCCGGTACTGGCGACCTACGGCATGGATCTGGCGGGAGCGACCCCGGCCCTGATCGGGCTGGCGATCGGCGCTTACGGCCTGACCCAGGCGATTTTCCAGATTCCGTTCGGGATCATTTCCGACCGCATCGGTCGCCGTCCGGTGATTTACCTGGGGCTGATCGTCTTCGCCCTCGGCAGCGTGCTGGCGGCTCAGGCCGATTCGATCTGGGGCGTGATTGCCGGGCGGATCCTGCAGGGCGCCGGCGCTATTTCTGCGGCGGTCATGGCCTTGCTCTCCGACCTGACCCGCGAGCAGCACCGCACCAAGGCCATGGCCATGATCGGCATGACCATCGGCCTGTCGTTCGCCGTGGCGATGGTGGTCGGCCCGCTGCTGACCCGTGCATTCGGCTTGTCCGGCCTGTTCCTCGCCACCTGTGGCATGGCACTGGTCGGGATCGTGATCGTGATGTTCATGGTGCCGAAATCCACCGGGCCGTTGAGCCACCGCGAGTCTGGCGTTGCACGTCAGGCGTTGATGCCGACGCTCAAGCACCCGGACCTGCTGCGGCTGGACCTGGGCATTTTTGTGTTACATGCGATGTTGATGTCGAGCTTCGTCGCACTGCCTTTGGCGTTGGTTGAAAAGGCCGGTCTGCCCAAGGAACAGCACTGGTGGGTCTACCTCACCGCACTGCTGATTTCTTTCTTCGCCATGATCCCGTTCATTATCTACGGCGAGAAGAAACGCAAAATGAAACGAGTTTTGCTCGGCGCCGTGATGACGCTGATGCTCACTGAGCTATTCTTCTGGCAGTTCGGTGACAGCCTGCGGGCTCTGGTGATCGGGACTGTGGTGTTCTTCACCGCGTTCAATCTGCTGGAAGCTTCGCTGCCGTCGCTGATCAGCAAGGTTTCACCGGCAGGTGGCAAAGGCACGGCCATGGGCGTGTACTCCACCAGTCAGTTCCTCGGTTCGGCACTCGGCGGTATTCTCGGCGGCTGGATGTTCCAGCATGGCGGTCTGTCGGTTGTGTTCCTCGGATGTGCCGGGCTGGCTGCACTTTGGCTGGCCTTTGCTGTTACCATGCGCGAACCTCCCTACGTGACGAGCCTGCGCCTGCCGTTGTCGCCCGAAGCGATCCGCGAAGCGGGTCTGGTCGAGCGTCTCAAGGCCCTCGTAGGGGTAACTGATGCAGTGATAGTCGCTGATGAAGCGGCGATCTACATCAAACTGGACACCGAATTAATGGATCGCACCACTCTCGAACGCCTGGTGAACAACCCGGCGCAGACTGCGTGCGAAGCCTAGGAGAACGTTATGGCCCGTGGGGTTAACAAAGTCATTCTGGTCGGTACTTGCGGCCAGGATCCCGAAGTACGCTACCTGCCCAACGGTAACGCCGTGACCAACCTGAGTCTGGCGACCAGCGAGCAGTGGACCGACAAGCAGACCGGTCAGAAGGTCGAGAAGACCGAGTGGCACCGCGTATCGATGTTCGGCAAGGTTGCCGAAATCGCCGGCGAATACCTGCGCAAGGGTTCGCAGGTTTACATCGAAGGCAAGCTGCAGACCCGTGAGTGGGAAAAAGACGGTATCAAGCGTTATACCACTGAAATCGTGGTCGACATGCAAGGCACCATGCAACTGCTCGGCGGCCGTCCACAACAGGGCGACCAACAAGGCGGTGGCAACAACTACCAGCAGCAGGCGCCACGCCAGCAGGCTCCGCGTCCGCAGCAGTCGGCACCTCAGCAGCGTTCGGCCCCGGCTCCACAGCAGGCCGCACCGCAACCGGCTCCGGATTTCGACAGCTTCGATGACGACATTCCGTTCTGATTCGCTGCTGTATCCGCGCTAAACAAAAAAGGCCCGTCGCTGAATGCGACGGGCCTTTTTCATGCACGCAGGTTTTTCAATCAAGGATCAGATGTGGCAGAAACCGGCTCGAATCCTTGGTGATAAGGCTGTTGTCTTCGCGTACGCCAATCCCCGCCGCCTGATCACCGATTACCCATGAACCGATCAACGTGTAGCTGTCGTCGAACTTCGGCAAAGGGGCAAACTCCTGCAGGATGAAGGGCGCGTCGGTGTAGGGCCCATCCTCTTTGACGATCAGACCTTCGGCGGTCTGCAGCTCGATGTTGGCGCCTTCCCGAGAGAAGTACGGTTTGCGTACCCAACCCTTTGGCACCGCGCTGCCCGGGTTCGGGTCGAGGTGCGCGGCGAGCAGATTCGGGTGGCCCTTGTGAAACTCCCATAGCAGGGGCAGGGCGCCCTTGTTGGAGAGGATCGACTTCCACGCCGGTTCGAAAAACTGCGTGTCGCACTCGGCAATCGCCGCGCCGAACGGCTCGTGGAAGATGAATTCCCAGGCGTGCAGTTTAAACAGGTGCGGGATCCAGCGATCTTCGAGATCCACGAAGCGGCCGTCAGCGCTCAGGCCGATGTCTTCAATATCGATGTGCCGCGATTCGATGCCGACCTTCTCTGCGATCAGCCGCAGATAATCCGTGGTGCCCTTGTCTTCGACCGAGTCTTTCATCGAGGCGAAGTAAAACGGCCGCTTCAGTTTCAGTTGAGCAAAGGCTTCGTGCAGCCGGGTGTCGATGCTGTTGAACTGGTCGGCATGGCGCGGCAGCATTCCGCGCTCGATGCATTGCTCCAGCCAGCCCCACTGGAACGCCGCCGCTTCATAAAGGCTGGTGGGCGTGTCGTAGTTGAGTTCGAGCAGCTTCGCAGGGCCGTTGCCGCTGTAGGAGAAGTCCATGCGCCCGTACAGATGCGGATGACCTTCCAGCCAGGACGTTCGGATCATGTCGTAGTACGGTGCCGGAATGCTCAGACGATCCAGCAGTTCTTCGCTGTGCACGACGCGGTCGACCAGATCCATGCACATCTCGTGCAACTCGGTGGTCGGATCCTCCAGATCGTTTTCGATCTGCGCGAGCGTGAACTGGTAGTAGGCGCGCTCGTCCCAGTACGGCTCGTCGTCGATGGTATGAAACAGAAAACCGAGGCTTTCAGCGGTCTGTTTCCAGTCGTGGCGCTCGGCGCAGTGGATCTTCTTCATGGTCAGCTGCTCGAACGGCCCCAGCCGCCCCAACCGCTGCGTGCGCTGGACTGGCTGCCGAAACCGCCACGGGAAGTGGACGAGGCGACGTTGACCGGTTTGCGGTAATCGCTGTCGTAGTCCCGCTGGCTGCGGCTCGGTGCCGACTCGATTCGACGGTTCAGCGTCGAGGTGTCGTAGGTCTGGCGGGTATTGCGCTCACGATAAACCGGCCGCGAGTCGCTCGCGCGGTTGTTGCTCATGGCATTGCCGATCAGCCATCCGGTGAGCCAGCCGTTGCCTGCACCGCTGGATGAGTGCGAGGTACTTGTCTGATTGCTCTGCACGGCAGCCGCATCACCCGCCGGCATCTGTGCATTGGCGATCGCATCGAGGTTCTGCGCCGGCTCACCGTCCTGCGGCACCTTGAAGCCACCGAGTTTCGGCACGAAACGGCCGGCGGAATTTTTCTGACACCAGTCAGCAGCAAAGTCCGCGTCGCAGGCAGCCTTGTCGTCGTAGGCCGGGGAGATCCGCCGGTGTTCGGCCAGGGCGGCGACGTAGGCATTCGAGCAGACATCCGGCGCCAGTTCGGCGTCGACGCATTGTTCGACACTCTGGAAGTTGCGTTGCTGTTCCTGGGCGGCCACTTCACCGGAAATCGCCAGGGCCACCGAAGCGGCCAGCGACAGTTGAACGTACTTGCTTCGTTTCATCTCAGGCTTCCTGCCGATCAGTAGGACGGGGTCATGCACGCGGCGTTGAGCATGCCGACGCTGATTGCCACCGCCGCCACATAAATGCCCGCGGCGATTTCACCGTTGGCGATGCGTTGGGACGTGCCTTTGAGCACCAGCCCGGTCGCCAGGAAGGCCAGCAATTGCACCACAGCCGCGATCACCGCCCAGAGCACGAAGTCGAGCACGTTGATCGAATGGGCGATCACGTTGCTCGCCGGAATCGCGAAGCCGATGATCGCGCCGGACAGGGCAATGGCGGCGGCGACGTTGCCGGAACGAATCAGCTCGAATTCCTTGTGCGGCGTGACGCGGGTGTAGACGAACTGAAACAGCATGAACAGCAGCACGGCGCCGATCAGGTAGGCAACGAAACCGACCAGCGCGGCTTTGTTCAGGGAAATGGACAACGCTTCCAGCATGGAAAACTTCCTTTTAGATAGTGCTCAAATCGGTGGTGTACAGCGAGATGCCCAGCGAGGTGCTCAGGCTGACGGTGCCTTCTTCGTCCTGTTCGACGGAGAACAGCAAGAGCTCGCGGCGATCGGTCAGGCCGGTCTCGCGGGCGTAGAGCATCGAGTGATGGTTGATGGTGTAGGACTCGTCGGGGTTGATCACCTGTTCGGTGAGCGGCACCAGTTCGGTCTGGCCACGTTCGGTGCCCCATTCACGAGTGTATTCGACACCTTCGTGGCGGTAGGTCGGCAGGCCGATCAGGCTGTTCGGGCCGGCCAGGCGCTGCAGTTCGGCGTCACTGTTGACCGTCACATAGCTGACGTAATTGAACAGCGTCACCGACTCGATCTGGTCGTCGCCGGTGACATGGACTTGTACCCAGAATTCTTCATCGTTCAGATAGTAGCGATGCAGTTTGTTCGACTGACCGAGGTCGATCCAGCCGGCGCTCCAGATGGCCTGGGCGTCGGGAACACGTACCGAGGTGCTGCCGTCGAGCAACAGGCCGAGGGTCGTGTCGAAGCGGATCGCCTTGCCCTGCGCCAGTCCGAGCGGGCCACCGGCAGACTCGGAGGTCGACGCCGCCGACTGCCGGTTGCTGGTGCCGAGCAAATCTTTGAACCATCCCATGGGTACATTCCTTGAAGCGGGTGGAGGTATTCGTTGGCAAAACGCCGCTAGTGTACCGGGCCGCGCGGCGAACGAGCAGGCAAAAAAAAGAAGGGCACGCGGTGCCCTTCTTTTTCTGGCCGCCGTTACTGGGCGGACTTCTGCTTCAGACGCTCGAGGATGGCGTTGGCGCTGCCTTCGTTCGGCGTGATGCCGGCTTCGCGCAGCTTGCGGTCCAGGTCGTTGCCGGTCGTGGCATCGGCCAGTTCGTCCTGAGCATTCAGCTCGGCGGCACGTTGCTTTTGCTTTTCCTGCAGACGGTTCAGGGTGCCGACGGCGGTTTCCAGTTTGCCGTTGGCGCCGCCGCTGGCGATCGAAGCGCTGACCTGAGCCTTCTGCACGCTTTCGCGGGCCTTGGCCATGTCCACTTGCTGGCGCAGGCTCTTGATCCGCGCTTCGGCCTTGTTGATGTCCTTGCGCATGTTGTCGGCGTAGGTGCCGAACTCGTCGCTCTGGGCCTTCTCGGTGGTCAGGTCGTTGGTCAGGGTCGAAATTGCTTCGGCCACTTCCATCGCCAGATCTTCGCGGCCGGCGTTCAGGGCGAAAACAGCCTTGGCTTCCAGGTCCTTGATCTTGGCGTCGTACTCGCTCACGCGGTCGGCGGACAGCTTGTGCTTGGCCATGATGGTGACCAGTTCGCGACGGGCGTTGGACAGGGCGCTGTCGGCGTCACGGATTTCCTGATCGAGGATGCGCAGGGCCTGTTGGTCAACGATCGCTTCGCCGACTTCATTGGCGCCGCCGCGCAGCGCGGTGAACAACTTGTTCCAGATGGACTGAGTCATTGGATTTTCCCTGTTGATTACTTGAAGAAGTGTTCGAAGGCTTCGCTGGCGCGCTGCACGTTGTCGACCAGGGTTTTCACCTCGGTGACTACGTTGGTCAGGCTCGAATCGGCACTCAGTGCACCGAACATGTTGTAGACGGTCTGGCCATTGGGCATGGTTTCGATGCCGATCGACGACAGCGGGAACATTTCCCGGCTGCGCAGCACGGCGTCGTTGAACGCGCGTACGTCGGTGATCGAATCAATGTCCACCAGCACGGTGTCGACGATGATCTGCTGGCCGGCGATGGCGATGTGAATCGGCAGACCGCCGAATTCGTTCATTTCCAGCTTGAGGCTGGGTTCGGAGCTCTGGATCAGAGACAGCGTGATTTCTTGCGAAGCCACCTCGTCCAGCGCCTTGAAAGCGTTGTAGAGGCTATCGATGTTCCAGTTGTTGCCTGCGCTCATGTAATTCTCCGACATGAAAGAGCCAGCCAGAATCGGTTGGCGTAGCTGTTGCTCCATTTGCTTGAGCAAGCTTCGGTTTTCCGGAAGCACCCAAGTTTCGTGTTTCACATAACCGGCGGCAGCCAGGCCCGCGCGCATCTGCTTCATGTAGAAGCTCGACGGTTTTTTCGCGGACGGTGTCGAGCGCACTCCCTTTGGGCTCTCTGACGCTGTAGCGGGGGAGCGGCTTTTCATGGCGATGACTCCGTTATGAACATCTCACGCGTGAGCAACACTACAACCAAATCAAAATGCCATCAATGGCTCACGCGTGAGATTTTCATGACACGCGAAAAAACGCCCGCAACGAGGCGGGCGCAGGTTTTTCTGGTTGTATCAGAGCAGGGCTCAGTGGCTGGCGACGAGGAACTCGTCGGTGGACACCACGCTGGCGTAGGCAAACCCCAGCGCCGACATGAACGCCGCATGCACGTGGGCGGCGGGAACGGTCAGGCCGTTGAATTCCAGATCGCGGCTTGCGCAGGCATCGTGGATCACCGTGACGGTGTAACCCAGATCTGCCGCTGCGCGGGTGATGCCGTCGACGCACATGTGGCTCATGCTACCGACCACTACCAACTCTTTGATGCCTTGTTCATCGAGGATCGATTGCAGCTCTGTTTCGCGGAATGAATTGACGAAGTGCTTGAGCACTACCGGCTCATCGGCGCGGTTGAGCACTTTCGGATGCAGTTTCGCGCCTTCGGAGCCCGGGGTGAAAAACGGTGCTTCGGGCGAAGTGAATTCGTGGCGGATGTGCACCACCGAATCACCGGCCTCGCGGAACGCCGCGATCAACCGGGCGGCGTTGTCCGCTGCGGCGTCGGCACCGGCCAGCGGCCACTTGCCTTGGGGGAAGTAGTCGTTCTGGATATCGACTACGATGAGCGCTTGCTTGGCCATGGGTGTGTCCTCGAAGTGAACGTTGGGTGTGGGCTCAGTATTGGCGCTGGCCACGTTTTCGAGGATTGGCCGCACCGACAATACACAGGGGAAAACTGACAATGGACGCGAAACCGGCGGTCGTCGAACTGGGTGTGCTGATCTATCCCGGCGCGCAGATGGCGGCGGTGCATGGTTTGACTGACCTGTTCGCGGTGGCCAACCGGGTCGCTGCCGAGCACCAGAGTGCGCAGTTGCCGCGCTTGCGCGTCAGCCATTGGCAGGTTGAGGGCGATCAGCCGCCGGTACGGGTCCACGACAGCGACCCCGGCGCCGAAGCGGGTCTGGTGGCGGTCGTGATTCCGCCGTCCATTGGTGGTTTCTCGGCGGCCCAGGTGTCCGCCGGGTTGATTCACTGGCTGCGCGAGCAACACGCCCGCGGCGCCACCCTCGGCGGGGTGTGCGTGGGTTCTCTGCTGCTGGCCGAAAGCGGTCTGCTCGACGGTCGCAGCGCCACCACGCACTGGACGTCAGCCAAGGCGTTCGCCGAGCGTTATCCGCACATCAAACTCAAGGCCGACACACCGATTGTCGATGACGGCGACCTGATCACCACGGCCGGATTGATGGCCTGGTCGGAGCTGGGATTGCGGCTGGTCGATCGTCTGCTCGGGCCGAGCATCGCCAGCGCGACCGCGCGGTTCCTGGTGGTGGAACACAGCGACAGCGCCAGTGCCTGCGGCAGCAATTTCGCCCCGATCCTCAATCATGGCGACGCGGCGATTCTCAAGGTTCAGCACTGGCTGCAAGGCAATGGCGCGACCGATGTCTCACTGACGGCGATGGCCGAGCGCGCGGGCCTGGAAGAACGTACTTTCCTGCGCCGTTTCCGCGCGGCGACCGGCCTGAAACCCACCGAATACTGCCAGCACCTGCGGGTCGGCAAGGCCCGGGAAATGCTCGAGTTCACCAACGGCACCATCGACCACATTGCGTGGACGGTGGGCTATCAGGATCCGGGAGCCTTTCGCGCGACGTTCAAGAAAATCACCGGGCTGGCGCCGAGTGAATACCGCACGCGATTTGGTAGCATGTAGCTATCAGTAAGGCACTAACTCTGGTTTTCCGGCCTGCCCTCGCCTTTCAGGCAATGCCAACAAGGACGTAAATGAACAACTCCTTCGACAACAATTCGCGCGGTTCTGCTGGCGGCGCTGCCAGCACGGTAGGCGCCGTCTATGCAGGCTCGGTTGGCGCATGGTGCGCAGTTCAACTATTACTCGGCAAGGGGGTGTCGCTGCCTTGGAAGTTGAGCGACGAGCATAGTCTTGCCTCCATCACATGCGAGAGCTCGACTCATGTCGATGATCTTGTCTTGCAGCTCTTGCCTGAGGGTACTGTTTACATTCAGATCAAGCATGGGCTGAAGCTCGGCCCTGAGTTCGACAAGGCCATGGCTCAATTGGTCCGGCAGTTCTGGAGCGACAGCTTTTCCTGTACGAGAGATCGGCTCGTAATCGCTACCGACCAGTCAGCTTCTGACACGGTCAGGGTAGCGGTACGCAACATTTTGCGTACTTGCCACGATTTGGCGAGTGGTGCGGATCTTGAAGGCAGCGCTACGAGTGAAGTTACGAAAAAGGCTTTAAAGCGGCTCCGCACGTGTTTCGAAAATGAGTCGAAAGTACTTCAGAAGTCCGCGCAAGACATCACCCGTCGGTTCCGCGATTTTCTGGGCTGCACCCATCTCAGCATCTTTGAAACACTCGATGGATCTCAGGAATACCAAGCAATCGAAAGCCTGCGGCAGGTCGTCAATCCGCAGCAGGCCCGACAGGCCTGGACGTTATTGAATTCAACCTGTCTGGATATTGCGACGCTCAGAAAATCTTTGGACCGCTGGGGATTCTGGAGCGTTCTAGGACGTCATCAGATTGAGGTGTCTCATCGCCGTCTATCGCTGGCGGGCGTGCAGGTGCAACTTGAAGATGTCCTCAGGGGCATGACCGGGCAGCGGGTCGACGAGTTAACGGCGTTAGGGCACTTTGTTCCCGATCTGTATGTGCCGCGCGTGGAGCTCGACCAGCATTTTGTGGATTTTCGCGTCTCCTCAAGCAAATTGATGGTGATCAGTGGCGGTTCGGGCCAGGGAAAAAGCTGTTGGTGTGCACACCGTGGCAAAACGGCAGTGGACCGGCCGACATTGCTGATTGCCGCAGAAAGCCTTGAAGGCAGCGATGCGAGTCTGAATGCGACGCTGATTCGACTTGTCGGCCAGTACATTCGAGAACATGGCGGCCACCCATTGCCTACGGTCGAGCTTGTCGAGTGGCTCAACCACACAGACATTCTGGTCATCCTTGATGGCCTGGATCGGGCGCCTTCGTTCAGTCAGAGTTTAAGCCGATGGATGGACGCCACTCTTGCGCAACTGACGCAATCCAGGCTGCAAGTCATATTGACCGGGCGCCCGGAAACCATGATACGGCTCAGGTCCACTCTGGAGTTGTCGCCTTGTGTCTATCATCCGCAGAAGGATTTCTGGCAGGTGCAGCTCAAGGATTTTACCGGCGAGGAGGCTCGTACCGCTGCCGACCGTTTGGGTGATCCCGCGCTGGCTCAATACCCTCATCCGAGCATGATGTCGTTCTGCGCACAAATTCAGGAGCGCGGTGACGTTTTGCTGTCTGAGGTGCAAATTGTCGAGCGGTTTATCCTGCGGCGCATCAGCGAGGTGAATATCCGAGCGGACCTTCTCGATGAGCACCTGAGCCTTTTCATCGAGCTGTTGTCCAGAGCGCTGGCAGATTCGGAGCAGGGTGTGCTGAGTCGTAACGAAGTGCTCGCTATGCCTGGTTTCGACAGATTGGCCTATGAGGCACTCCGGCGCGGCAATTTTATCGTCGAGACGCAGGGTGTGCTGCGTGTCGAACCGGACAAGATTTCCGAGCGTCTGCAAGGCCGGTATTTGGATGTAAAACAAGCCATTACGGATATGGAGCAGCTGAAAGCCTTCCCGTTGAAAATGGGAGCGTTACGGTTTGCGTTGCTGGATTTGGCAATGCGCGATGAACATCAGGCCATCGAGCAATTGAAGCGACTGATCGAATATTCGAAGAGTCTGCAGATGTACATGGCTCGCGGTCTGGCCTGCTCGTTGTTTGAGGCACTGCCGGATTGGAGCTCGCTGGAACCTTTGGCGAGAGCGTTGGGGGAGGGCTCTGGCGGCAACAGTGTTCTGTTGTATCTCGGCTCCGGTAATGCCTTGATTGATCTATTGGGATCCGAGCGCTGGAGTGGTGAGCAAAGGCTTCGGCTGCTGTGGACACTGGCACCTACGGAGTCAGGCTATGACTGGCGCCCGAAACATTGGGAAAAGCGTTTCCGGGCTTCGCATTTTCATGTAACGCCTTGGCGTAAGCGAATGTTGGTTGTCTTGCAGGAACCTGAAGTTGATGCCTGGCATTTTCTAGTGGAGCGATTCGATTCGCAGCAGCCCTTCGAGGATTGCAATGAAGCGAATATGGGAGATCTCGCTCAAGGCTTGTTCTTCCTTGGGGCCGAAACTCGAATCTGGCCTGCGCTGCAGGCATTGGCACACTCCGAAAGTCGCAAGCAATTGCTGATGTTGCGGTTGATTGCCAGAGATTACAGCGATCAAGTGGCAGCCAGGATGGGACAGATATTGTCCTCTGGGTTGTTTAGTTTGAAGGACAAATACGAGTTGGCTCTCGGTCTTCAAGACAACGCGTCTACACCTGCAATCACGGCTGCGATGAACGACCTGTTGGCTGACAACGAGGATTCTGAGTTACAAGCAGTTTGCTTGCGAGGCGTGGGACGTGGTGGTGACATCGCTGCAATGCTGAAGTTGATCAATAGCCCACGCTTATGTGATTTCGATGTGGCTGTGTGCATGAGCTATTCGGGTGTGCAATTCCAGGCTTTTGCCCTCCGTATTTTCGAAAGGGCGTTGCAGCGTGAAGTCCCTGCACAGGTATTGAGCGGCTTTCACTATGGGTTGGGTAATCAAGATCAAGTGCTGGCTCAGTTCAAAGTGCTGGAACCTTTGTTCATGCAGGCTTTGCAGCAGTTACCCGAGGCAGTGATATCAATCTCTCCGATCGTTGAAACCTTCATTCGAATCGCGATTGACAGTCCCTTGGAATGGCACGGTTTGTTTGAGTTGACCGAGGCGGTCCTGCGCTCTACAGATGAGGGCGCGCGCAGGTACATCGTGTATGCATGTACATCGGAGGAGCTTGAGGCGCAGAGCGTGGAGGGTTTATGCCTGCGAACCCGGATCATCCAGACGCTGATAGAGCGAGAGACCGACGAGGAGAATCTGGAGCTTCTTGAGTTCAAACTCCTGACGGCTCTGATTGATAACCCGAGAGTGCCAGAGTGGCTCGGCGGATTGATGAGTAAACGTCCTGACATGCCTAGTGAACGTACGGTGATCCGTGCCGAACTTAGTGGAGTCGACGAACAAAGGATTGAGCGGATTTTAGAGAGGGCTCGATCCTTCGCCGGTACTTCCTCCGCTGTGCACACTGTTGGCGTGATTGACCAATAGCCACGTGTCAACCTGGCGGGTCTTCCTATGCAAGGGTGGACCCGCTCGTCAATCCGCAACGCCAGTCGAAAAGCATGGGCCACAGCTGTCCTTGATTGAATTCGTGCAAAATGCAGGACATATCAGGGCAGTCGTGCAAAACAGACAAGGCCAGATGCCATCGCCTATCCCTCAATCTACTGATTACATATATCTTTTTTCATCAGCGACCGTTGGCCTGATCTCTGCACTCTCTGACCTACACTCATCGAGCCGTTGGAAGGGGGACGCATGGCCCCGACACCTCGCAACAAAATAGTGGTCGCCCACTCGGTTCGACCCGGCGCGCCACAGCATGAAGTGCAGACCAACAAGGCCCTCGCGCGATGGCTTGCGCAGATCCTCGGCCTCAAGTTCGGCGGCAGTTACGACGCTGAAAAACATCGAGGCCGAGACATTTACCTGTTGCCGACCCAGACCCTCGTCGGCGCCGCGGCCCGCGAATTGGGTGTGAGCGGCCCGGATGATCTGTGGGGCGGTTTCGTCGAGCACGATTTCATCTGCACCAAAGCCATCAGCCACGGTTTGCGCAGCCATCAGGCCCATGCGCCGCAAGGCTGGTCGCCACTGTTTTCCGAGCGGGTGCGCACCGTGGTGCTGGACGGGCTCAGCGTCTTTGCGCTGGAGGATGCGCGGCCCGCCGCCGAACATCTGTTGTACAGCGGACCGATCCGGATCAAGCCGATTCACGCCTGCGCCGGGCGCGGTCAGGAAGTGATCAAGAGCCTGGATGCATTCGACGAAATTCTCGCCCGACCCGAGGCCGGAGCACTGTTCGGCGATGGCGTGGTGCTGGAGCAGGATTTGAGTCAGGTGGTTACCCACAGCGTCGGTCAGTCGTTCATCGGCGACCTGGTGCTGAGTTACTGCGGTGATCAATACTTGACCGAGGACGCCCATGGCGAAGAGGTGTACGGCGGCTCGAATCTGCTGGTGGTGCAGGGCGGTTACGAGGATCTGCTGGCGCTGGATCTGCCCGACGACGTGCGTCTGGCCATTCAGCAGGCGCAGGTGTTCGACCGGGCGGCGGACGAAGCCTATCCGCGTTTCTATGCCTCGCGGCGCAATTACGACATCGCCCAGGGCCTGGACAGCGAAGGCCGGCCGCGCAGTGGCGTTCTCGAACAGTCCTGGCGCATGGGCGGCGCCAGCAGCGCGGAAGTGGCGGCGCTGCAAAGCTTCGTCAACGATCCTTCGATGCGCGCGATCCGCGTGTCATCGGTGGAAACCTATACCGATCAGGCCCTGCCAGCGGATGCCATCGAGGTGTATCGCGGGCCGGCCGAGAACAGCGACTTTCTCCTCAAATACGTAACGGTCAAATCCTATGACGGCTAGAAGCGAAAGCATTCAAATCGACATTGATGATGAACAGATGAGCGGGACGTTCCTCAGTCCCAAATCGAAAGTCCCCGGCGTGTTGTTCGTGCACGGCTGGGGCGGCAGTCAGGAGCGGGATCTGGAACGGGCCAAAGGCATCGCCGGCCTGGGTTGTGTGTGCCTGACGTTCGACCTGCGCGGGCACACCGGCGGCACCGGCATTCCGCTGAGCCGGGTCACCCGCGAAGACAATCTGCGTGACTTGCTGGCGGCCTACGACCGGCTGCTCGCCCATCCGGCGCTGGACACCTCGGCCATAGCGGTAGTGGGCACCAGCTACGGCGGTTATCTCGCCTCGATCCTCACCTCGCTGCGCCCGGTGCGCTGGCTGGCGCTGCGGGTGCCGGCGCTGTACCGCGACGAACAATGGCATACGCCAAAGCGCGATCTGGACAAGGCCGACCTGCGCGATTATCGCGGCACCTTGGTGCGCGCCGACAGCAACCGCGCCTTGCACGCCTGCTCGCAATTCACCGGGGACGTGCTGCTGGTGCAGTCGGAAACCGATGACTACGTGCCCCATGCGACGATCATGAGTTACCGCGCCGCATGCCAGCAGACCCATTCGCTGACCCACCGCATCATCGACGGCGCCGACCATGCCCTGAGCGATCCGACCTCGCAGCAGGCCTACACCTCGATCCTGGTCGACTGGATCACCGAGATGGTGGTGGGCGAGCGGTTGAGCATCATTCAGTCGCGCTGATCAGATTTGGGTTTCTTCTCGATCCGCAACGCCTTGGCCTTGGCTTCCACCACCAGGTACATCAGCACGGTAATCAGCAGCGGCAGCAGGAAATAGATCGCCCGATACGCCAGCAACCCCGCCACCAGACTGCCGCGCGAAGCCTCGTGTTGCAGCAGCGCCACGAACACCGCTTCCAGCACGCCGAGCCCGGCGGGAATGTGGGTGATGACCCCGGCAATCGCGCTGATCAACAGCACTCCGAGCACCAGCGGATAGTCGAGTTTGCTCGGCAGCAAGGTGAAAATCACGGCTGCCATGAGCGACCAGTTCAACGCCCCGAGCAGCAGTTGCAGGACCGCCATGCGCAGCGACGGCAGGTTGATTTCCACCCCGCGAATCGACCACTCGCGCCGCCGGGAAAACTGGCAGGCGACCAGATAGCCGACACTGACCAACAGCAGCAACACGCCAATGCCCTGCAACGCACCGCTGCTGATTTTCCAGCCCGGTGGCATGCGCACCAGCCCGCTGGCGAACACCACGCCGGCGATGGTCATGTAGCCGAACCAGTTGGTCGCCAGGCTCAGGCCGAGGATCTTGGCGATGTTGCTTTTGCTCACCCCGAGCCTCGAATACAACCGATAACGCATGGCGATCCCGCCGACCCACGCGCTCAAATTGAGGTTGAACGCATAGCTGATGACGCCCACCGGCAGGATCTGTTTCCACGTCAGGTCCTGATGAATGTAGGTGCGGCCGATCAGGTCGAAACTGGCGTACACCAGAAAGCTCAGCAGGGTCAGGCTGGAGGCGATGATCAGCGTGCGCACCTTGAAGTCGGCGAGAGTTTGCAGCACCTCGGCCCATTCGATGCGGCTGGCGAACATCGTCAGCAGCACGATCAGCGCGAGGAAAAACAGCAGGGTCAGCGGACGTTTCCAGCGGCTCCAGCGGGACTTGCCCGCCGGTGCCGGATGCACCGCCGCGTGGGCTTCGGAATGGCTCATGACGGATCGCTCCCGGCGGCGTGGGTGAAGGGTTTGAGCCGTGGCTTGTGCGCCGGCAGCCAGCCGGCCATCGCCGGGAAATGCCGCAGGAAGTGAAACACGAGAAAGCCCACGGTCATGTGCCAGATCCGCCCGCGCGGCGACTTCGCGGCGTCCATCGCCTTGCAGTGGTTGTGGCTGAGGTCTTCGAGGCGTTCGAACAAGTGGCGATTGAAGGCGCGGTCTCGGATCAGCACGTTGGCTTCCAGGTTCAGCGACAGGCTCAGCGGGTCGAGATTGCTCGAGCCGACGGTGCTCCATTCCTCGTCCACCAGCGCCACCTTGCCGTGCAGCGGCCGCTCGCAATATTCGTGAATCTGCACCCCGGCCTTGAGCAGGTAGTCGTAGGTCATGCGCGCGGCGAGTTTGGCCACTAGCATGTCCGGCTGCCCCTGCAGAATCAGCCGCACCTCAACCCCGCGCCGGGCTGCGTTGCGAATCTCGCGCAGCAGGCGATAGCCGGGAAAGAAGTAGGCGTTGGCGATCACCACCCGCCGTTGGGCGCGGCGCAGTACCTGCAAATAAACGTCTTCGATATCCGTGTGGTGCCGGTCGTTGTCGCGGAACACCAGACGCACCTGACCGTCGTGATCGTCGAACGCCATCTCGGCACGCCGTTGCCGGCGACGCTGCCACCAGAATCTCGCCCGTCCCGGTCGGCCGCTTTGCAGCAAAGCGAAATGATGGATGTCGGCCACTGCCGGGCCCTGAATTTCCACCGAATAATCCTGCTTCGCTTCAGGACCGAAATCGGCCAGGTGATCGCCGGAAAAATTGATCCCGCCAATGAATGCGACCAACCCGTCGACCACCACAATCTTGCGATGCAACCGCCGGAACCAGTTGGTGCGAATCCCCAGATGCTTGGGGGCCGGATCGAAGATTTGCAGATGCACGCCGGCTTCACTCAGCGCGGCGAGATAGCCGGTGCTCAGTTCGCCACAACCGAAGCCGTCGAGGCTGACGGTGGTGCGCACGCCACGCCGGGCGGCATCGATCAGGATCTCCTGCAATTCCTTGCCGACCTTGTCTTCGAAGACGATGAAGGTCTCCAGCAGGATTTCGCTTTTCGCCGCGCGCATCGCTTCGAACACCCGGGGGAAATATTCCTCGCCGTTTTCCAGCAGCTCGATCCGGTTGTTGCCCTGCCAGCGATACTCGACATCGACGGTGCCCGGCTCGCGCACGGGCGGGGTGATGCTGACGGGCTCCACAGCAGATTTCTCCAACGGTGCACTGCTCATAGTTCAATCTCCACCGATAGCGGTGCGTGGTCGGAAAGGTGTGACCAGGGACGGTTCGCCAGCACTTTTGGCTGACTGGCCTTGAGGTTGCGCACGTAGATCCGGTCCAGGCGCAGCAATGGCAGACGTGCGGGAAAGCTGCGCGCCGACCGGCCGTGATGCGCCGCAAATACTTCACGCAGGCCACAGGGTTCAAGCAAGGCATCGGCGCGCTGGCGCCAGTCGTTGAAATCACCGGCGACGATCACCGGCGCGTCATCAGGCAGTTCGGCCAGACGTTCTCGCAGCAGGCGCAGTTGATCGTTGCGATGGCTTTCGCGCAGGCCCAGATGGACGCAGATCGCATGCACTTCACGGTCATCTCCCGGCAGGCGCAGCACGCAGTGCAACAGGCCACGGTTTTCGTGGCCGCTGATCGAAACGTCGAGGTTGTCATGGCGCACGATCTGGAATTTCGACAGCACTGCATTGCCATGATCGCCCTCCGGATACACGGCGTTGCGCCCGTAGGCGAACTGCGGCCAGAGACTGTCCGCGAGAAATTCGTACTGCGGCATCGTCGGCCAATTGTTGTAGCGCTTGGGATGATGTTCGTGGGTGCCGTGGACTTCCTGGAGAAACACTACATCGGCGGACACGCTGCGCACCGCTTCGCGCAATTCCGGCAGGATGAAGCGCCGGTTCAGCGCGGTGAAACCCTTGTGGGTGTTGACCGTCAGCACGGTGAAACGGCGCACCGTGGTGATGACTGTGGACTGCTCGTCGGTGAAGCCGAGCGGCTCGGGAATGCTCATGCGAGTACCCCTTCGGCGGCTGGCTCACCGGGCACGGTTTCAAGGTTTTTATCCAGATCGAAACGCTGCAGGAGACTGCGGGCATCGAACGGCGCGCGGACCTTGATGTCGTTGTCGAAGTAGCAGAACACCTCGCGGGATTTACGGGTCCGAGGCTTCAGGCGCGGCGCGATCAAATGGGCGTCGCCCGGTTGCCGGCCGTGGTGCCAGGCGTCGATCCGCTCGGCCCAGCGTTGCAGGGCGGCACGGGTGTAACCGCTGGCGTAAAGTTCTTCGGCACCGTGCAGGCGCAGGTAGACGAAATCGCTGGTGAGGTCTTCGCGGTACGGCCATTTCCCGGCGGTGTCGGCGATCACCAGCGCGGTGTTGTAGCGTTTGAGCAGGCGCACGAAGTCGGGGTCGATGAAACTGTCGTTGCGGATTTCCACGGCATGGCGCAGCGGTTTTTTGCCGTAGGCCTTCAGGCTCGCGTGGCCGTGCAGGTGTGAGTCGTGCTGGCGGGCGAGGGCGGCGGCAGCCTGGGTGTCGTTGGGCAACTGGTCGAGAAAGGCTTCGAAACGCTCGGGGTCGAATGTGAAGTTGGGCGGGAACTGCCAGAGGATCGGGCCGAATTTTTCCTTCAATTCCAGCACCCCGGAGGCAAAGAAATTGGCCAGGGGTTTTTCGATATCGCGCAGGCGGCGGATGTGGGTGATGAAGCGCGGCGCCTTGATGCTGAACACGAAGTCATCCGGCGTTTCGGCGTACCACTGGGCGTAGCGTTCCGGCCGTTGCAGGGCGTAGAACGATCCGTTGATTTCGATGCTGTTGACCGCCCGTGAGGCGAACTGCAATTCGCGTTTCTGCGCCAGCCCCTTCGGGTAAAAGTCCCCGCGCCACGGGGCGTAACGCCAGCCTGAAATACCGATGTGAATCGTAGCCATGCCGCCTCCCGTCGAAAGTCCCCATACGGCCTCTGTCTGTGGATGACTGTGGGCGGTTCGGGAAAGTTTCGACGGGATTACGGACGGTCGGGCTGCCGGATCAGTGCCCAGTGACAATCCGGGCCGAGCCTTCGGCGGGTTCGGCGTACACCGGGCCCAGGCGATCGAGGCGACCGCTCCAGGCGGTCAGGGCCAGCGCCACCAGCACCACCAGGCCGCCAATCCACGCGGTATGGATCAGGCCGATGTGCTCGACGATCAAACCACCACCCCACGCGCCACCGGCAATTCCGAGGTTGAACGCGGCAATGTTCAGCCCCGAGGCCACGTCCACGGCGTGCGGTGTGTGATGTTCAGCCTGACGCACCACATACACCTGCAAGCCCGGCACGTTGCCGAAGGCGACCGCACCCCAGACCAGCACGGTGGCCAGCGCCAGCCATGGATTTCCTGCGGTGAAAGTAAGCACGAACAGCACGGCGGCGAGCAGGGCGAAGATGATTTTCAGCGCGCTGATCGGCCCGCGTTTGTCCGCCAGTTTGCCGCCCCAGAGGTTGCCGACCGCCACCGACACGCCGTACACCAGCAACACCAGGCTGACGGTGCCGGCGCTGAAGCCGGAGATGTCTTGAAGGATCGGCGCCAGGAATGTGAAGGCGATGAACGAACCGCCGTAACCGATGGCCGTCATGGCGTACACCAGCAACAGGCGCGGTTGCTTGAGCACCTGCAATTGCTGCAACAGCGAGGCTGGTTTGCTGTGGGCGATGTTTTTCGGCACGTACAGCAAGCTGCCGATGAACGCGATCACGCCGAGTGCCGACACGGCGAGGAAGGTTTCACGCCAGCCGAAATGCTGACCGATGAACGTGCCCAGCGGTACGCCGGTGACCAGCGCCACGGTCAGACCGGTGAACATGATCGCAATCGCGCTGGCGGCTTTTTCCTTGGGCACCAGGCTGGTCGCGATGGTCGAGCCGATGGAGAAGAACACGCCATGGGCCAGACCCGTGACGATCCGCGCCAGCACCAGCGATTCATAACTCGGCGCCAGCCAGGCCAGCAGGTTGCCGAGGGTGAACAGCACCATCAGCGACAGCAGCAACAGTTTGCGCGGGACTTTGCCGGTGAGGGCGGTCAGCACCGGCGCACCGATGGCTACGCCGAGGGCATAGAGACTGACCAGCAGACCGGCGGACGGCAGGCTGACGCCGAGATCGGCGCCGATGGTAGGAAGCAGGCCAACGATGACGAACTCGGTCGTCCCGATGGCGAAAGCGCTGAGGGTCAGCGCGAGCAGGGCAATGGGCATCACGGCACTCCGGTGGGGGATTGAATGAAGCGCAGTGTCGGGGTTTGGTGGGGGTGAAAAAATACAGGGATGGGCATTTGATATTTGACCTGAGAGCAAAGATCAAAAGCACGCCCTCACCCTAACCCTCTCCCGAGGGGAGAGGGGACTGATCGATGTGTCCTTTTGAGTTACGCCGACGTGATACACCGAGCCGTACTCAGGTTCCGACGCAGCATAAGCCGGCTCTCGGACTTGAGATCAAAACGAACCTTTCAGGTCGATGTAACTATTGAAAACAACTCAGTCGGCTCCCTCTCCCTCTGAGAGAGGGCTGGGGTGAGGGGGCTCTTGAACTTTGCCGGCCAAATGTCGATCAGTTCCATACAGGTTCAACCAAGGGAGCTCTGCGTTTTGACCAGGTTCAGGATCGCGATTCTATTGGGGGCATTGCTGTTGTTCGGCGGCAATGCAGTGCAAGCCGCCAGCTTGCCGGGCGTTCCGGCGGCCAGTGAAGAGCCGGCAAAACCGGAGCCGATCGTGCAGGGAGGACTGCTCGGCGCCATCAGTTCCGGCATCGACGACGTGCAGGACAAACTCGATCTCAACGAGCATCTAGTCGACGCCTGGCGCCTGCGCGCCGACCGGGCGGCGGATGAAGTCGACAGGCTGGTCAACCAACCCTCGAACCGCTCGGGCTGGAGCGTGGCGGGGGATTTCCTGATGCTCTCCGGCGTGTGGCTGGGCACCTTTGCCGTGTTGACCGTGCTCGGCAGCGTGCTGGGCAAACGCCTGCGGGAAGGGCGCTGGCTGCGCACCCGCCAGCGCAGTCAGGACCTGCTCGGTTACCTGTTGCCCTACACGCTGCCCGCACTGATCTGTCTGCCGCTGACCCTGTACGTCAGCCATTTTCTGTCGGCCTCGGTCGGTCGGGCGCTGGCGCTGTGTTTTGCCTACGCCACCAGCAGCGGGATATTTTCCACGTCGATGCTGTTGTGTGTGGTGGTGATGTTCAACACCGGCCACAAGCGCCGCGCCGTGCAGATCATTCGCGACTACTGCCCGAAACCGCTGTTCCTGATCGGTTTTCTCGCCGCGTTGAGTGATGCCCTGACCAGCCCGCAGATCGCCCGCCAACTGGGCGGCAACATCACCAGCAGCATCGCGGTGTTCACCGGTCTTCTGGCGTCGATCATCTTCGGTCTGCTGGTGATTCGCCTGCGTCGGCCGGTGGCGCACCTGATCCGCAATCGCCCGCTGGCCCAGCGTCTGAAACAGCCGTCGCTGCAGGAGTCGCTACGGATTTTTTCCGGGCTCTGGTACTGGCCGATCGTGCTGATGGTGCTGGTCTCGGCGGTCAATCTGATCGGCATCGGCGAGGACAACCAGAAAGCCCTGCGCTGCGCGTTGCTCACCACGGTGCTGCTGATCGGCACGGTGTTTCTCAGCACTGTGCTGCAACACCTGTTCAAGTCGCGCAGGGCCGAGGCGATCCAGCGCAGCAGTGCCTACAAGGAACGTTTCCTCAGCCTGTTGCACGCCTTGCTGCGGATCGTCGTTGCGATTGCGTTCATCGATATCCTCGGGCGGATCTGGGGTGTGTCGCTGCTCGACTTCGCGCAAAGCAGCACGGTCGGTCGGGCGATCAGCAATGCCCTGAGCAGCATCGGCCTGATCTTCCTCGTGACGTGGTTGTTGTGGGTGGTGCTCGACACGGCGATTCAGGAAGCGTTGAAGCCGCCAGTCAGCAAACGCTCTGCGCGCCAGCCCAGCACCCGGGTGAAAACCATCCTGCCGCTGCTGCGCAACGCGATCAAAATCATCCTGGTGGTGATCTGCGCGATCACCACCATGGCCAATCTTGGGATCAACGTCGCGCCGCTGCTGGCCGGTGCCGGGGTGGTCGGTCTGGCCATCGGTTTCGGCTCGCAGCAACTGGTGCAGGACGTGATCACCGGGCTGTTCATCATCATCGAAGACACCCTCTCGATCGGCGACTGGGTGGTGCTCGATTCCGGGCATGCCGGCACGGTCGAGGGCCTGACCATTCGCACCCTGCGCCTGCGTGACGGCAAGGGCTTCGTGCACTCGGTGCCGTTCGGTCAGATCAAGGCCGTGACCAATCAATCGCGGCAGTTTGCGTTCGCGTTTTTCTCGGTGCAGTTCACCTACGACACCGATGTCGACAAGGCCATCGAGCTGATCCGCGAGGCGGGAGATTCGATCCGCGAAGATCCATTCCTCAAGTACAACCTGCAAGGGCCGCTGGATGTGTTCGGTGTGGACAAGATGGACCTGAACGGCGTGGTGCTGACCGCGCAATTTCGCACGGTTTCCGGCGGGCAATATGCGGTGAGCCGCGCATTCAACCAGCGTCTGAAAAAGCTTGTGGATAACAGCCCGTGGGTGCATTTCGCGCAGACTTATCCACAGCAGGTTTTGCTGCCCAAGCGACAGGAAGAAGAGGTGGCGCCGGCGCATTCGTCGGTGGTGTTGCCGGAGCAGGCGCGCACTCAGTGACGGGTCAGCTTGTTGCGGATTTCACTCATGGCGGCGGAGTCCAGTTCCACCCAGAATTGTTGCTTGCCCGCGACCTCGGCAGCGACCGGCAATCCGTCGCGATACACCAGCCGATTGCTCGCCAGAGCCGGCACCTTCGCCCCCGGTAACAAGGTGCCGGCGAGGTTCAGCGGATCGACGCCGCACACCGCGATCAGGTTGCCGTCATGGGGGCGACGGCGCACTTCGCGCAGCAGCGGAATCGCCTCGGGCAGGGCGAATTGCTCGCCGGCCAGACCGCTGACAAAGCGTCCGCCGCGAATCTCGCCCCGCGCTTCCAGTCGATGGAACGTGCGCAGCAGTTCGCGCCAGCTCGGCAGCCAGTCGGCCTCACGTTCCAGCAGGCGCCAGAACACCACGCCATAGCGGCGCAACAAGGTCATGGCGATGTGTTCGAGGGTTTCGGGCGACGCCGTTTGACGGTTTTCCACCACCGGCCCGCGACGCAAAAGCGCCCAGCGCCCGGCATCGTCCATGCCACCGACAAACGCCCCGCGCCCGCGTCGACTGCTACGCTGCTGGCGCTTGCTCGCCGGGGTGATCAGCGCCCGCAATCCGGCAAAGCTGTCGGCATTCACCAGCCCGGCGCCGACCAGTTCCTGCAAGGCGATTTCCAGCTCGGTGCGCAGCAGGTGCGCTTCATGCATCAGCTCATCGAAAAACAGCGCGCCGTGCTGGCTGAGTGCGTCGAAAACCTTGCGGGTTTTGGGCGACAGTTCGCTGACTGGCGTCTGTTCGGCCAGTGCACTCCACAAGCCAACCTGACTGCGCGGCAGCAACACGATCGGTGTGCTGCGCAACGCCGTGCCGCTGGTGTTTTGTCGGGCGCTTAGGCGCGTCCATACCAGCTTGCCGCTGCGACACAGATCGTCCAGCCAGGTCGGTGAATAGTCCTTGAGCCGCGCGGGAAGGAGGTCGCTGTCCCACGCCGAAGCGGCAGCCGGGTAGCCTTCGAACTGACCGACAATCGCTGGCAAGACGGTGTTGCCCTGACCACGGGTAGACGGAGACAAGTGCTGCCAGTCGAACAGAAACCGCATGAAATCCTGCAACGCCACCGGCTCGATTTCCCGGCGCAGACGCTTGACCGTGTAGCGGTGAATGCGCGCCAGCAGATGGCGTTCGCACCATTCCTCAACGGGCGATCCCGGCGTGAACTGGCCGCGCAGTACATAACCTTCGCGCTCCAGATGAGCGAGGGCTTGATGAACAGAGGCCGGCATCAAGGCCAGCGGCTCGGCAATCGCCGCCAGCGGTAGCGGGCCGAATGCGCCGAGCCGAGCGCGGATCACTTCGATCAGTGCCTCATCGGCCGTCCATGTTTCGTCGAAACCGGGCAGCGCGGGGAGTGCCGACTGCGCCTGTGGATAAAGCGCTTGCAGACAGGTCAGGCGTTCTCTCGCCAGCCACAGTGAGTGCTCGGGATCGATCTGCAATCGGCAGGCTCGCCCGGTTTCGGCCAAAGCATTCAGCCACTCGCGCCATTGCGGATTGGCCGCGACTTCGCGGTCGCTGATGCAGGCCAGGCTCATCAGCGCTTCGTGCATTTCATCGGCACTGTTCGGCGTCGGCCACGCTTCTTCGCGCACGGCGTTGATCGCGTCAGCGTCCAGCGCGCCGAGGTCATCGGTGGATTGCGGATCGCTCCAGCGGCGGTTGAGTACGGCCTGGGTTCGACGCTCTTCCAGCGGTGCATCGTCGAGAAAGGTGTAGGGCCGGGCACTGAGGATTTCCGCCGCCAGCGGCGAGGGCGCCGGAAGGTCACGGGCGATCAGGCGCACTTCGCCGCGCTCCATGCGCCGCAGCAGTTCGAGCCAGCCCTCGCTGTCCATCGCTTCGTGCAGGCAATCGTCGAGGGTCTGTTCCACCAGCGGATGCGCGGGGATTTCCCGTTCGCCGGCGAGGTTTTCCAGGCAGGCGATCTGATCGGGAAACACACTGGCGATCAGGTCTTCGCTTTTCATCCGCTGCAATTGCGGCGCGACTTTGCGTCCGCCGGTGTAGCGCGGCAAGGCCAGCGCCACGCCGGCATTCCAGCGCCAGCGCACACCGAACAGCGGCGCATCCAGCACCGCTTGAATGAGGATGTGCTCGGCGCTGTTGCTGTGCAGGTAACGCCAGACCTCGTCGAGTTCGAAACTGTGACTGGTGGACAGCGACAGCACGATCGCGTCTTCGCTGGCGGCGGCCTGCAATTCAAAGTTGAAGGTGCGGCAGAAACGCTTGCGCAGGGCCAGGCCCCAGGCGCGATTGATTCGGCTGCCGAATGGCGAATGAATGATCAGCTGGGTGCCGCCGGACTCGTCGAAAAAACGCTCCATCAGCAGTGTGTCCTGGGACGGCAAGGCGCCGAGGGCGAGGCGGGCGCGGGCCAGATAATCCACAAGCTGTTCGGCGCTGGCCAGATCCAGACCGAGGGTTTCGGTCAGCCAGTCGGTGGCCGGTTGCAGGTTGCCGGGGCTGGCGCTCAGCAGTTGATCGAGCTGCGCGTGCAAGCGCGCCACGGCCGCCGACAACTCATCGCTGCGCCCCGGCGCCTCGCCGAGCCAGAACGGAATGGTCGGCGACTGACCCTGGGCGTCCTCGACCCGAACCTTGCCGGTTTCCACCCGCAGGATGCGATAGGAGGCGTTGCCGAGCTGGAACACGTCGCCGGCAATGCTTTCCACGGCGAAGTCTTCGTTGACGCTGCCGATGTTCAGGCCCTGGGGTTCGAGCAATACGCTGTAGTCGGCGTTGTCGGGGATGGTGCCGCCGCTGGTGACGGCGGTCAGCCGAGCGCCGCGTCGTCCGCGCAGGGTTCGGCTGACGGCGTCGCGGTGCAGGTAGGCGCTGCGGATGCCCTGGCGGCCGTTGTAGCCCTCGGCGAGCATGCTCAGCAGCGCCTGATAATGTGTTTCGTCGAGGTGGGCGTAGGGCTCGGCCCGGCGGAACAGTGCGAGCAAATTGTCCTCGGCCCACTCCTGGCAACTGACCTCGGCGATGATCTGCTGCGCCAGCACATCCAGCGGCGCCTCGGGGATGTGCAGCGTATCGAGTTCACCCCGGCGCACGCAGTCGAGCAGGGCGGCGCATTCGATCAGATCGTCGCGGGTGGTGGCGAACAGGCGCCCCTTGGGCGTGCCGCCGACCTGGTGCCCGGAACGACCGACCCGTTGCAGAAAGCCGGCGATCGAACGTGGCGAGGCGATTTGACACACGAGGTCGACTTCGCCGATGTCGATCCCCAGTTCCAGCGACGCGGTGGCGATCAGCACTTGCAGCTCGCCGCGTTTAAGCCTTTGCTCGGCGTCGAGGCGAAACTCCTTCGCCAGACTGCCGTGGTGCGCGGCCACCGCGTGTTTGCCGAGGCGTTCGCTCAGGTGCCGGCTCAGGCGTTCGGCCAGGCGTCGGGTGTTGACGAAAATCAGCGTGGTGCGGTGTTCACGGGCCAGTGCGGCGAGGCGGTCGTAGACCAGTTCCCAGACGTCATTGGCCATCACCGCCGACAACGGCACCGGCGGCACTTCGATGCCCAGATCCCGCGGGCGGGCGTGGCCGATGTCGATGATTTCGCACGGGCGCTCATGGCCGACCAGAAAACGCGCAACCGCATCGATCGGTTTTTGCGTGGCTGACAGACCGATGCGGGTCAGTGGTTCAGGACACAGCGCCTGCAAGCGTTCGAGGCTCAAGGCCAGGTGACTGCCGCGTTTGCCGGCGGCGATGGCATGGATTTCATCGACGATCACCGTGCGCGTGGTGCCGAGCATTTTTCGGCCGGATTCCGAGCCGAGCAGCACGTAGAGCGATTCCGGGGTGGTCACCAGAATGTGCGGCGCGCTCTTGCGCATGGCGGCGCGGTCTTTCTGCGGGGTGTCGCCGGTGCGCACGGCGGTGGTGATTTCCAGCGCCGGCAGATTCATTTGGCGCAGCTGGTCGGTAATCCCGGCCAGCGGATTCTGCAGGTTGATGCGGATGTCGTTGGACAACGCTTTGAGCGGCGAAACGTAGACCACCAGGGTTTCGTCCGGCAGACCGTCCGGGGTTTCCAGGCCACGGTGGACCAGTTCGTCGAGCACCGCGAGGAACGCGGTGAGGGTCTTGCCGGAGCCGGTGGGCGCGGCGATCAGCGTCGAGCGGCGTTGGCGGATCAACGGCCATGCGCGGGCCTGGGCGGCGGTCACCGTCGGGAATGTGCTGCTGAACCAGGCGCTGACGGCGGGGTGGAAGCCTGCCAGGGCCGCGTCCTTGGGGAGGGGCAGATTCATGGCTTCAGTTATGCGGGTGGGCGGGCGAAGTTGCAAGTACCGCTCGGGATCTACACTTTACGGGTGACGGTTGCGCACTAAACCCGCAAAATGCAACGATTCCGGCAATTATCGACGACGCTGCCACGAGCATCGTCGCCAAAGCCATCGTTCCAATCAGACTGGGCCTGCTGACTCTATGCGAATGCGCCTTATGTTACTGGGCGGCGGAAATGCCCTTGGGCAGGCGCTGATTCGCCTCGGTGCGGAGGAAGACATCGGTTTCCTCGCCCCCCGCCCGCCCGAAGACGGCTGGGATGCCGCGAGCCTGACCCAATTGCTCGACGACACCCGTCCCGATGCATTGATCAACCTTGCCTACTATTTCGACTGGTTCCAGGCCGAGGCCGTCAGCGAAAGCCGTCTGGCCGGACAGGAACGCGCGATCGAGCGTCTGGCCGAACTGTGCCAGCACCACAACATCGTGCTGGTGCAGCCGTCCAGTTATCGGGTGTTCGACGGCTCCCGCGCCACTGCCTACAGCGAAAAAGACGAGCCAGTGCCGCTGGGCCTGCGCGGTCAGGCGCTGTGGCGGATCGAGCAGAGCGTACGTGCCACCTGTCCGCAACACGTGCTGCTGCGCTTCGGCTGGCTGCTCGACGACAGCCCGGAGGGGATCCTCGGGCGCTTCCTGGCCCGTGCCGAACAGCCGGAAGAACTTCTGCTGGCCGATGACCGGCGTGGCAATCCAACCCCGGTCGACGATGCGGCACGGGTGATCATTTCGGTGCTCAAGCAACTCGATTGCGCCGCGCCGCTGTGGGGCACTTACCACTACGCCGGCCACGAGGCGACCACGCCGCTGGCGCTGGGCCAGGCGATTCTCTCCGAGGCGCGCAGTCTGCACCCGCTGGCCATCGAAGCGCCGACCGCCCAGGCCCACGCCGCGCGGCCGGATGCCGCTGAAGAACCGCAACACGCGGTACTCGCCTGCAAGAAAATTCTGCACACCTTCGGGATCAAGCCGCGCGCCTGGCGTGCGGCGCTCCCGGGCTTACTGGATAGGTTTTATCGTCATGGCTGAAGGCCCTGTTCTCATCACCGGCGGCGCCGGTTTCATCGGCTCGCACCTGACTGACGCGCTGCTTGCCAAGGGTCATTCGGTGCGGATCCTCGATGATCTGTCGACCGGCAAGCGCAGCAATCTGCCGCTGGATAATCCCAGGGTCGAACTGATCGTTGGCGATGTGGCCGATGCAGCTCTAGTCGCACAGGCAATGCAGGGTTGCAGCGCTGTCGCCCATCTGGCCGCCGTAGCGTCGGTGCAGGCGTCGGTGGATGATCCGGTGAAAACCCACCAGAGCAATTTCATCGGCACGCTGAACGTCTGCGAAGCCATGCGCGAGGCTGGCGTGAAACGTGTGCTGTACGCATCCAGTGCGGCGGTCTACGGCAACAATGGCGAAGGCGAGTCGATTGACGAAGACACGCCCAAGGCGCCGTTGACGCCTTACGCGTCGGACAAACTGGCCGGCGAGCAGTACTTCGATTTCTACCGTCGCCAGCACGGTCTGGAACCGGCGATCTTCCGCTTCTTCAACATCTTCGGCCCGCGTCAGGATCCGTCCTCGCCGTACTCCGGGGTGATCAGCATTTTCAGCGAACGCGCGCAGAAAGGCCTGCCGATCACCGTGTTCGGCGATGGCGAGCAGACCCGGGATTTCATGTACGTCGAAGACCTGGTCGACGTCCTGGTGCAGGCGCTCGAGAAGCCGCAAGTGGACGTCGGTGCGGTGAACGTCGGCTGGAATCAGGCGACCAATCTGAAGCAGATGCTGGCCGCGCTCGAGGCGGTGGTCGGCGAGTTGCCGCCCGTCAGCTACGGCCCGGCGCGCTCCGGTGACATCCGTCATTCGCGGGCGAACAACCGCCGGTTGCTTGAGCGATTCAAGTGCCCGACGCCAACACCGATGAACGTCGGCCTGGCCCGTCTGCTCGGCCGCTGAGCTTCTCGCAGGCATGAAAAAGGCGCCTTTTGACAGGCGCCTTTTTCACGGCCGGAATTCGGCTTTCAAACCGGTTTCCTGTAGCGAGGGAGCTTGCTCCCCGGTCGATGGCGTAACATCGCCGCCAGTTCTGAGCTGCCCGCCACCAAGCCTCATTCACCACCACGTGAACGTTCTTTAGAACTTGTAGCCTAGACCAACCATGTAGATGAAGGGATCAACGTCCACATTCACCCGTGCACGGGTGCCCGGGGCCACGGCGTTGTTTTCGACGGTGGCGCGGGTGTCGATGTCGATGTAGCGCACCTGGGCGTTGAGCATGATGTTGTCGGTCAGCATGTAGTCGGCGCCGACCTGCCAGGCCAGGCCCCAGGAGTTTTTCGCCTTGAAGTTGCTGAAACCGTTGGACTGGGCTTCGCTGCCGACGTGCTCGTCGTAGATCCAGGTGTAGTTGATGCCGCCGCCGATGTACGGCTGGAACGGCGACTTCGCGTCCAGCGGGTAGTAGACGACGCTCAGGGTCGGCGGCAGGTGTTTCAGGGTGCCGAGCTTGCCGTTGGCGGCTGGCAGGGCAGTGCCCTTGAGCTTCACGTCATGTTCGAACGGGGACGCGGCCAACAGCTCGATACCGATGTTGTTGGTCAGCATGTAGGCGAAGTTCAGACCCAGTTGGGTGTCGCTGCTCATGGTCGCCTTGCCGCCCAGGTTGGTGCCGCTCAACGGACCCTGATCGACCTTGACGCTGGAGCTGTCGGCCTTCGGGTTGACGGTGATCGCACCGGCACGAACGATGATGTCGCCGGCTTCGTGGGCGTGGGCGAGCGGGGCTGCGAGCGCGAGGGCAAACAGCGAGGCGCTGAGCAAGGACTTGTTCATGGAAGCTCCCAAAGGACGTTAAAAATGTTTGATGTCCTATGGTACGAATCCGTCTGATACGGTCTTTTGACTCAGCTCAATGAAATAGTGATGGGCAGTTTTTTTGTGGAACCTTTGCTCGCAAAGCCAGTGGAGAGGGCTATAACTGACTGCCGGACTTACTCCGGCAGCTCGTACACATAAATCTTGTCCGCTTCCATCTGATACCCGGCGTCTGCCAGTTCGCTGGTGGACTGCTTGACCTGCAACGGACCCTCCACCCAGTACGGCTGATACAGCTCGTCGAGCTTCACGCCGAGTTCGCTTTTCACGTGCACGATCTGGTTCGACGGCGGTGGCGGCACGTGGATGCAGGCGCCGAAGTACGGCACCAGCAGGAAGTCCGTGGTGCGACCTTCCTCGCTGACTTCCAGCGGCACGATGTAGCCCGGCAGGCGGATATTCTGGCCATCGAGGCTTTGCACCACGGGGGCGTTGGGCATGTCCTGCTTGGCCGCTGGCGCGGACTCGGCAGACAGTGCATCGCTCATCTTCGAGAGGTCGTGCAGCGGCGTCATGTTCGGCACTTCCGGCGCCGCGTCCGGCGGGATCATCTCCGACCAGGTCAGGTCTTTCGGCGCCGCAGCCCACACGGGCAGGGCGACCAGCAACAGCAGCGCAAGGACAGCGCGGGGCATGGTGAACATCCTCATAAACGGATCGACAGGCCATCGGCCAGAGATTGGCGATACGCGCGCCAGGCCGGCACGCTGCCCATCAGCAGCGCGGCAGCCAGAATGCCACCGAGCAGCGTCCATTCATACTCGCTTGGCCAGGCCAGCGGCAGATACAGACCGTAATTGGCCTGCACATAACCCTGAGCAGCGGCGATGCCGATATACAACAACGCCAGCCCGGCGATCACCCCGGTCAATGCCAGAGCAAAGGCTTCCAGCACCAGCAGGCTCGCGATGTGCCACGGCCGCGCGCCCACCGAACGCAGGATCGCCATCTCGCGGCGGCGTTCGTTGAGGCTGGTGAGAATCGCCGTGAGCATGCCGATCAATCCGGTCAGCACCACGAACAGCGAGACCACGAACAGCGCTTTTTCGGCGGTGCTCATCAGGCTCCACAACTCCTGCAAGGCCACACCCGGCAGAATCGCCAGCATCGGCTCGCCACGGAATTCGTTGATTTCCCGTTGCAGGGCGAAGGTCGAAATCTTGCTGTTGAGGCCGAGCATGAACGCGGTGATCGCTTGCGGCGTCAGGTCCATGTTGCGCGCCTGATCGGCGCTGATCCGTCCGTTGCCACGGGCCGGCACACCGTTGTGCCAGTCGATGTGGATCGCCTCCATGCCGCCGAGGCTGATGTGCAACGTGCGGTCCACCGGAGTGCCGGTGCGCTTGAGAATGCCGACCACGGTGAACGGTTTGTCATCGTGCTTGACCAGACTGATCGCCGCCACACCGTGGGCCAGCACCAGTTTGTCGCCGAGCTTGTAATGCAACGCTTCGGCCACTTCGGCACCGAGCACCACTTCGAACGGATCGGTGGCGAAGGCGCGGCCGTCCGCCAGTTCCAGGTGCTGCTGGCGACCGTACTGGTAATGCTCGAAATAGGCTTCGGTGGTGCCCATCACCCGGTAGCCGCGATGGGAATCGCCGAGAGACATCGGGATCGCCCACTTCACCTTCGGGTTGCTGGCGAAGTGTTCGAAGCTGTCCCAGCGGATGTTGTTGGTGGCGTTGCCGATGCGAAACACCGAATACAGCAGCAGGTTCACCGAGCCCGAGCGGGCACCGACGATCAGGTCGGTGCCGCTGATGGTGCTGGCGAAACTGGCCTTTGCTTCGGTGCGCACCCGTTCAACCGCCAGCAGCAGGCAGACGGAAAGCGCGATGGCGAAAGCGGTGAGCAGGGCGGTGAAACGCCGGTTGGCGAGGCTGGCCATGGCCAGACGGAACAGATACATCTCAGACCTCGGCAGACGTGGCGGCGCGATTGAGTTCGGCCAGGGACAGGTGACGGTCGAACAGCGGCGCCAGACTCTGGTCGTGGCTGACGAACAACAGGCTCGAGCCGGCTTCGCGGCACTCGGCGAACAGCAGGCGAATGAAGTTTTCCCGGGCGTCGTAATCCAGTGCCGAGGTCGGTTCGTCGGCGATCACCAGTTCCGGTTGCCCGATCAATGCGCGCGCTGCGGCGACCCGCTGTTGCTGACCGATCGACAGCGAATCGGCGCGGCGACTCAGGATGCTTTCGTCCTTCAAGCCCAAGTGGGCGAGCAGGGTGGCGGCAGCCTGATCGACGCTACCGTGGCGTTGCTTCGCACGTTCGGCGCGCAGCTTCGAGAAATGGCACGGCAGCTCGACGTTCTCGCGCACCGAGAGAAACGGCAGCAGGTTGAACTGCTGGAAAATGTAGCCGGTGTGATCGACGCGAAAACGATCACGAGCGCCGGCACCCAGGTCGGTCAGTTCCTGGCCGAGCAGGCGAATGCTGCCGCGACCGGGTTTCTGCACCCCGCCGAGCAGGCCGAGCAGGGTGGTCTTGCCGCTGCCGCTGGGGCCCTTGAGGAACAGGGTTTCGCCGGCTTCCAGACGAAACGCCGGGATGTCCAGCAGCGGCGGGTGACCGGGCCAGTTGAAGCCCAGGTCGGACAGTTCGATGAGTGCTTGGGTCATGGCGCCGTTTCGTGTCAGAACTTCAGGGCGGCGGCCTTGGCCGTCACTTCCGTGCCTTGCTGGCCGCTCGGGCTGATCAGTTGTACCTGAATTTTCTGGGTGGCCGGGAAGGTATTGAACAGGTTCGCCAGATCCAGGGTTTTCAACGCACCTGGCGCCGCGCAGCTGAACTGGTAGTGGGCGTGGATTTCGCTGTGGTCGTGATGATGCTCGTGACCGTCCTTGCCGGCTTCCTCTTCGTCGTGGTCGTCGGCATCCGGTTTGTCGCCGAACAGCGGGCTTTCCAGTTCCTGGCTGGTGACCTTGCAACCGGCGGCGGCCGGCAGGCTGAACAGCGCCAGCGGTTTTTCCAGCTGAGCACGCGCGGCTGCGACCTTGGCCTTGTCGGCATCGCTGGTGGCGACGTGTTCGAAACCGACGAGGTTCATCGCCGGGCTTTCCAGCTCCAGTTCCAGAGTCTGCCCGTCGAGGGCGGCGTTCAGGCGACCGACGCCATGTTCGTGGGCACCGAGGCTGCCGTGCTCATGGTCGTGATCATGCTCATCGGCGGCATGGGCGATGGCCAGCGGCAACAGGGCAAACGGCAAAGCGAGCAGCAGACGACGCATGGCGGTCTCCGGGAAGTAAAGTGAAGAGTTTGTTATGTAATCTTATAACGAAAGTGCGCAGAGTTTGCCCGCCCGCTTGGCGTTACACAAGTCCCATGGGAGCATGCAGGTCAGAAATGTGCGGGAGCGAAGCTTATGTTGCGGATACGCGGAACCGTCGGCGAGTTGCCGGTGGATTTGACCCTGGAACTGGATGAAAGCGACTGGGCGCGACTCGGTGCGCAGTTTGGCGTGCAGGTGCAGACGGCCCAGCCGCAGACAGCAGCGGCGGCGCCGGTGGCGAAACCGGTGAATCAGGATGACTCGTTGTGGCAGGTCGCTAGGGATCTGTTGCGCAAGGCCGGACAACTCAGCGGCCCGGAGTTGCTGGATCAGCTCGAAGGGCTGACCGGCAGCGCAGCGGCGGGCAAGCGCTTGCTGGTGCGCCTGCGTCATTCATCCGATGTGAAAGTGGCGAGCGGCGGGGACACGCCGCTCTACAGCTGGGTCGAGTAAGCGCTTAGTACAGCGCGGCAAACACCTTGCGCCGGTAAGCGGTCACCAGCGGGTGATCGTTGCCCAGCAGTTCGAACACTTGCAGCAAGGTCTTGTGCGGCAGGCCTTCGCCGTAGCTGCGGTTGCGGATGAACAGCTTGAGCAGCGCGTCCAGCGCCGCTTCGTATTGCTGACGGGCCAGTTGCTGGATCGCCAGTTGATACACCGCTTCATCGTCCTGCGGGTTTTGCGCCAGACGGCTCTTCAGGTCGGCGGCGTCCGGCAGGTCGCGGGCCAGACCAAGGAACTTGGTCTGCGCCTTGGCGCCGGCCAGTGCGGCTTTGTGCTCGTCGCTCTTGACCGCGTCGAGCACGGTTTGCGCTTCGCCCAGCTCACCGCGTTCGGTCAGGCAGCGAGCGTAGAGGATCAGCGCCTTGGCGTTGGTGTTGTCTTCGCCCAGCAGCGTAACCAGTGCCGCTTCCGCGTCGGCGTAACGGCCTTCATCGAACAGTGCCTGAGCCTGTTCGAACGGATCGGCGGCGGACGGCGCCGGCATCTGCACATGCGGTTCGAGCAGGGCGCGCACGGCGGATTCCGGTTGCGCACCGGCAAAGCCGTCCACCGGTTGACCGTCCTTGAACAGCACCACGGTCGGCAGGCTACGGATGCCGAAACGGGCGACGATGTCCTGCTCGATATCGCAATTGACCTTGGCCAGCAGCAACTCGCCCTGATAGCTCTCGGCGATCCCTTGCAACATCGGCATCAGCGCTTTGCACGGTGCACACCATTCGGCCCAGAAATCCACCAGCACCGGTTTTTGAAAGGAAGCCTCGATCACCGACTGGTCGAAGTCGGCCGTCGTGGCGTCGAAGATGTACGGCGTTTGCTGACTCATGGGGTATCTCGTAAAAGCGTGAATGGGGCAACTATACGGTCAGGCGCGGGCCGCATGGTAGAGGCTGACATGGCGAAACTCTTCGGGCTCGGCCAGATCCGGCAGAGTCATGGCTTCGAGCATTTCGATGCGCCGGTACAACGGATGACGGAAATCCCGAACCCGCGAATCCGCCACCAGCGCTTCGCGGCCACGGCTCAGGAAGGCGTCGAGCAGCGGCAGGTTTTCCCGGTCGTAAAGAACGTCGGCCACCAGGATCAGATCGAAGCGATCCGCCTCGGCGAAGAAATCCGTGGAATAGCTCATCTGCACATCATTGAGTTCGGCATTCGCCCGACAGGCGGCAATCGCCAGCGGGTCGAGGTCGCAGGCCACTACTTCCAGCGCGCCGGCCTTCACCGCTGCAATGCCGGCGATTCCGGAACCGGCGCCGAAATCCAGCACCCGCTTGCCTCGAACCCATTCGGGAAACTCCGCCAGATAGCGCGCCACCGCCAGACCGCTTGCCCAGCAGAAACTCCAGTACGGCGGTTCATGCAGGATTCGTTGGGTTTCCTCCTGGCTGAATTCGCGCGCCATGTTGTCGCCGTCGATCAGCCACAGCTGCAAATCGGTGTCCGGCAACGCACAGGCCTTCAGTCGGGCGTCGCCGAGCAATTCGCCCAGCGACTGTTGCAGGTCTAGCGGTGCATTCATGGTGCTTTGACAAATTGCAGCTGGCCCAGCGCCTGGGTGGTCGGCTGAGTGATGGTCTGCGACGGCAGGTGCAGGATCAACTGGCCGGACTGGCTGGCGCGGCCGCGCAGTTCAACCCGCGCACCCACCGGAAAAGCGTCGGGGTTGAAGCGCAGATGGAACGGCAGAATCTGGTTGTTGCCGATCAGGCTGGAACTGGCGAGCAATTGTTGCGGGCGATCCTTTGCGTCGATCACCAGCAGCGCCAGTTCGACTTCGGCGCCGGCCGGCACGCCTTGCAGGGTGCCGCTCAGTTCCCGTTGATACGCGGGCAGCGGGCCGAGGTCGGCGGCTTCCCGGGCTTTTTTCTGCGCCTGTTGCGGCGCCGGGCCCGGCGTGGGCGGCTGAGGCTTGGGCGCATCGCTGCCACAGGCAACCAGCAGGCTGAAAACACTGAGCAAAACGAGCGGTCGTAGGGACATTGGCGGCTCCAGCAAAATGAAATCCATGGATCAAACGATCATGGCAGTCTGTATACCGCAAAGCCTATGGCTTGTCTTGCCACCGGGATGCGCTACCATGGCCCTCCCTTTTTTTGTTGCCAGCCACCATGCACTGTCCCTTCTGCGGTGCCAACGACACCAAGGTCATCGACTCGCGTCTGGTCGCCGAGGGCGAACAGGTGCGCCGCCGGCGTGAATGCCTGGCCTGCGGCGAACGTTTCACGACGTTCGAGACGGCCGAACTGGTGTTGCCGCGCCTGATCAAAACCGACGGCAGCCGCCAACCGTTCGACGAAGAAAAACTCCGCGCCGGCATGCAGCGCGCCCTGGAGAAACGTCCGGTGAGCGTCGAGCGCCTCGAATCCTCTCTGGTCCATATCAAACACAAGCTGCGCGCCACCGGCGAGCGCGAGGTCAAGTCCCTCGTGGTCGGCGAACTGGTGATGGCCGAGCTGCAGAAGCTCGATGAAGTGGCCTACATCCGTTTCGCTTCCGTGTACCGCCGCTTCCAGGACCTCAACGAATTTCGCGAAGAGATCGACCGCCTCGCCCGCGAACCGGTGAAAGAATGACCGCCGCCGCCGAGCAGGCCATCCTCGACGCCCACTTCATGGCCCGGGCCCTGGAGCTGGCGCGCAAGGGGCATTACACGACGCATCCCAATCCACGGGTTGGCTGCGTGATCGTGCGTGACGGGCAGATTGTCGGCGAAGGCTGGCATGAACGTGCCGGCGAACCCCACGCCGAAGTCCACGCCCTGCGCGCCGCCGGTGAACTGGCCCGGGGCGCCACGGCTTACGTGACTCTCGAACCTTGCAGCCACCACGGCCGCACACCGCCGTGTGCCGATGCGCTGGTGAATGCCGGTGTCGGTCGGGTGGTCGCGGCGATGCGTGATCCGAATCCACAAGTCGCCGGACGCGGTCTGCAGCGCTTGAGCGATGCCGGCATCGCCAGCGAAAGCGGCGTGCTGGAAGGCGAAGCTCGCAAGCTCAATCAAGGTTTTCTGAAGCGCATGGAACACGGCTTGCCGTTCGTGCGGGTCAAGTTGGCCATGAGCCTCGACGGTCGCACGGCGATGGAAAGCGGCGAGAGCCAATGGATCACCGGCCCGGCCGCGCGTTCGGCAGTGCAGCGTTTGCGCGCCCAGGCCAGCGTAGTGCTGACCGGCGCCGACACGGTGCTGGCCGATGGCGCACGCCTGACCGTTCGCGGTGACGAGTTGGGACTGGATGCCGAACAAACCACGCTGGCCCTGAGCCGTCCGCCGCTGCGGGTGCTGATCGACGGGCGTCTGCGGGTGCCGCTGGATGCGCCGTTCTTCAAGGCCGGACCGGCGTTGGTCGCCACCTGCGTGGCCATCGAAGAACAGTACGCCCACGGTCCGGAATGCCTGATCGTGCCGGGCGATGACGGTCAGGTCGATCTGCACCAGTTGCTGATCGAACTGGCCAACCGTGGCGTCAATGAAGTGCTGGTCGAGGCCGGTCCGCGACTGGCCGGCGCGTTTGCCCAGCTCGGTCTGGTCGACGAGTTCGTGATCTTCATTGCCGGCAAGTTCCTCGGCTCCACGGCGCGTCCGCTTCTGGACTGGCCGCTGGCCTATATGAAGGATGCGCCGGAGCTGAAAATCACTGAAATTCGCGCGGTTGGCGATGACTGGCGAGTCACTGCAATCCCTGTCTCATCGGCGAGCGTATAATTCCCGGCCATCGCGTTAGCGCTGGCTTCGTTCTCAAGGAGAACCCCATGTTTACCGGCATCATCGAATCCATCGGCAGTATCCGCGCACTGACCCCAAAGGGCGGTGATGTGCGGGTGCATGTCGAAACCGGCAAGCTCGACCTGAGCGACGTAAAACTCGGCGACAGCATCGCGGTCAACGGCGTGTGCCTGACCGCGGTTGAACTGCCGGGCAACGGCTTCGCCGCCGACGTCAGTCGCGAAACCCTCGACTGCACCGCCATGAATGACCTGAAAAGCGGCAGCCCGGTCAACCTGGAAAAAGCCCTGACTCCGACCACCCGTCTCGGCGGCCATCTGGTCAGCGGTCACGTCGACGGTGTCGGCGAAGTGGTATCGCGCAGCGACAATGCCCGCGCCGTGGAATTTCGCATCCGCGCGCCGAAAGAGCTGGCCAAGTACATCGCCCACAAAGGCTCGATCACCGTCGACGGCACCAGCCTGACCGTGAATGCGGTCGATGGCGCCGAATTCCTGCTGACGATCATTCCGCACACCCTGAGCGAAACCATCATGGCGTCCTACAAGCCAGGTCGCCGGGTGAACCTGGAAGTCGACCTGCTGGCGCGTTATCTGGAGCGTCTGCTTCTGGGCGACAGGGCCGCTGAGCCTGACTCTTCACAAAAGCCTGGCGGTGGCATCACTGAAAGCTTTCTGGCCGCCAACGGCTACCTCAAATCCTGACTGAAGGGGGTGCCTTGTGGCGCTCAATAGCATCGAAGAACTGGTTGAAGACATCCGCCAAGGCAAGATGGTCATCCTCATGGATGACGAAGACCGCGAGAACGAAGGCGACCTGATCATGGCCGCCGAATGCTGCAAGGCCGAGCACATCAACTTCATGGCCAAATACGCCCGTGGCCTGATCTGCATGCCGATGAGCCGCGAGCGCTGCGAAACCCTGAAGCTGCCGCTGATGGCACCACGCAACGGTTCCGGTTTCGGCACCAAGTTCACCGTCTCGATCGAAGCCGCCGAAGGCGTGACCACCGGCATTTCCGCCGCTGACCGCGCACGCACCGTGCAAGCGGCCGCCGCGAAAGACGCGAAAGCCGAAGACATCGTCAGCCCGGGCCACATCTTCCCGCTGATGGCCCAGGCCGGTGGCACCCTGGCCCGTGCCGGTCACACCGAAGCCGCCTGCGACCTGGCGCGCATGGCCGGTTTCGAGCCGAGCGGTGTGATCTGCGAAGTGATGAACGACGACGGCACCATGTCCCGTCGCGCCGAACTGGAAGCTTTCGCCGCTGAACACAACATCAAGATCGGCACCATCGCCGACCTGATTCACTACCGGATGATCCACGAACGTACCGTTCAGCGGATTGCCGAGCAGCCGCTGGACAGCGAACTGGGCCAATTCAACCTGGTGACCTATCGTGATTCCGTGGAAGGCGACGTGCACATGGCACTGACCCTGGGCACCGTTTGCGCCGAAGAGCCGACCCTGGTTCGCGTGCACAACATGGACCCGCTGCGCGACCTGCTGATGGTCAAACAACCGGGCCGCTGGAGCCTGCGTGCCGCCATGGCCGCGGTTGCCGAGGCCGGCAGCGGTGTGGTGCTGTTGCTCGGTCACCCACTGGATGGCGACGTGTTGCTGGCGCACATCCGCGAAACCGGCGATCAGGCCGCGCCGAAAAAACCGACCACCTACAGCATCGTCGGTGCCGGTTCGCAGATCCTGCGTGACCTCGGCGTGCGCAAAATGCGACTGATGTCGGCGCCGATGAAGTTCAATGCAATATCCGGTTTCGATCTGGAAGTTGTAGAATACGTGCCCTCCGAATAATGACCGGTTGTTTCCGGCTCCGAATTCGCGGCAAATAAATCACTGAGGGACGCGAAACAGACGCGTCCCGGCTCTTTAAGAGATCTGACGAATGACCCTGAAGACCATCGAAGGTACCTTCATCGCCCCTAAAGGCCGCTACGCTTTGGTAGTGGGCCGCTTCAACAGCTTCGTGGTTGAAAGCCTGGTCAGCGGTGCAGTTGATGCCCTGGTTCGCCACGGCGTGAGCGAAAGCGACATCACCATCATCCGCGCACCTGGCGCCTTCGAAATCCCGCTGGTTGCGCAGAAAGTCGCCCAGAAAGGCGAGTTCGCAGCAATCATCGCCCTGGGCGCGGTCATTCGTGGCGGCACTCCGCACTTCGAATACGTGGCTGGCGAGTGCACCAAGGGCCTGGCCCAGGTGTCCATGGAGTTCGGCGTACCGGTCGCTTTCGGCGTCCTGACCGTTGATTCCATCGAGCAAGCCATCGAACGTTCCGGCACCAAGGCCGGCAACAAAGGTGCTGAAGCTGCCCTGTCCGCTCTGGAAATGGTCAGCCTGCTGGCGCAGTTGGAGGCCAAGTGATTAGCGACGAAAGCGATCGTTTCAACCCGCGCGATCCGAAACCTGCGGATGCCGGCAAGCCATCGAAAAGCGCCAAGCGCCGCGAAGCCCGTCAGCTCGCGACCCAGGCCCTGTATCAGTGGCACATGGCTCGGCAGTCGTTGAACGAGATCGAAGCGCAGTTCCGGGTCGATAACGATTTCACCGATGTCGACGGTGCTTACTTCCGCGAAATCCTGCACGGGGTTCCGCAGTTCAAGACCGAAATCGACAACGCGCTCACGCCTTGCCTGGACCTGGCGATCGAAGAGCTGGACCCGGTTGAACTGGCCGTTCTGCGCCTGTCCACCTGGGAACTGCTCAAGCGCGTCGACGTGCCGTACCGCGTTGTGATCAACGAAGGTATTGAACTGGCCAAGGTGTTCGGTTCGACCGACGGCCACAAGTTCGTCAACGGCGTGCTCGACAAGCTGGCTCCGCGCCTGCGTGAAGCTGAAGTGAAGGCGTTCAAGCGCTGATCCGCGCTTGAATACTTTTTCTCGGCCATGGGCGAGTTTGAGCTGATCCGCAATTTCTTCGCCGCCGCGCCTTGTGCGCAGGGCGGCGAAGGCGTTGCATTGGGGATCGGCGACGACTGCGCCTTGCTGGCGGTTCCTTCCGGGGAACAGCTGGCGGTTTCCACCGATACGCTGGTGGCCGGCGTGCATTTCGCCGATCCCTGCGATCCGTTTCTGCTCGGTCAGCGCTCGCTGGCCGTGGCGGTCAGCGACCTCGCTGCCATGGGCGCCACGCCCGTCGCCTTTACCCTTGCCCTGACTCTGCCGACGGTGACTGCCGATTGGCTGCAAGCCTATGCCCGCGGTTTGAACCGCATGGCGCAGGGCTGCGGCGTGGCACTGGTCGGCGGCGACACGACGCGCGGGCCGTTGAGCCTGACCGTCACCGTGTTCGGCCGCGTCCCGGCCGGCAAAGCGCTCACCCGCAGCGGCGCACAGCCGGGCGATCTGCTGTGTGTCGGCGGCGAACTGGGCAATGCCGCCGGGGCCTTGCCGCTGGTGCTGGGTCAGCGTGACGCCGAGCCGCACATCGCCCAGCCGCTGCTTGATCATTACTGGTCGCCGCAACCGCAACTTGCCCTCGGCCAGGCCCTGCGTGGCAAGGCCAGCTCGGCGCTGGATATCTCCGATGGCCTGCTCGCCGACTGTGGTCACATTGCACTGGCCTCGAAGGTTCGCCTCGAAGTCGAGCGTGAGCGTGTTCCGTTGTCGGATGCGCTGGTGACGTTTCTCGGCCAGCGCGGCGCCGAGCGTGCGGCGTTGAGCGGTGGCGATGATTACGTGCTGGCTTTCACGTTGCCGTCCGACGAGTTGCCGGCGCTGCTCGCCGATGGCTGGCCGATCCATGTGATCGGCCGCGTAACGCAAGGCCAGGGCGTGGTGCTGCTGGATCGCGACGGGCACGACATCACCCCGCAAATCCGGGGTTATCAACATTTTCAGGAGTCACCGTGACAGATCACCCGAAACAGGTTCCGGCCGAATTCGTTCCGCCGTCGGTCTGGCGCAATCCCTGGCATTTCCTCGCGTTCGGCTTCGGCTCGGGCACCTTGCCCAAGGCGCCGGGCACTTGGGGCTCGTTAGTTGCGCTACCCTTTATCCCGTTGTGGCAGATGCTGCCCGACTGGGGTTACTGGCTGATGCTCGGGATCACCATGCTGTTCGGCTTCTGGCTGTGCGGCAAAGTGGCCGACGATCTGCGGGTGCACGACCACGAAGGCATCGTCTGGGACGAAATGGTCGGGATGTGGATCACCCTGTGGCTGGTGCCGGAAGGCTGGTACTGGTTGCTCGCCGGGTTCCTGGTGTTCCGCTTCTTCGACATTCTCAAGCCGTGGCCGATCCGCTGGATCGACCGGCATGTTCACGGCGGCGTCGGCATCATGCTCGACGACGTGCTGGCCGGCGTATTTGCCTGGCTGGCAATGCAGGGACTGGTGTGGGTTTTCGCCTGATTTCCAGGCGTGGATGAGGGACACAGGGATGACTCGACGCTGGTTGGCGATAGTGTTTTTGACCTTGCTTGGCGCCACGGCTCAGGCACAGGACGCACCGCCTTCGGTCATACACCTGGCCAGCGAAGACTGGGAAGACTACACCGCCGCCGATGGTCATGGCTTGGGCTGGGACGTGTTGCGCAAAGTCTTCGAGCCGGCCGGCGTGACCCTGGATATTCGCACCGTGCCCTACACCCGCTCGGTCGGGCTGGTGCAGTTGAAGGAAGCCGACGCACTGGTCGGTTCCTATCGCGGTGAAGCCGAACAGGTGCTGTACCCGAAATGGAATTTCGATTCCGACCACATCTACGCGCTCGGCCTGGCCAGCAACCCCTCGCCGACCCAGGCGACGCTGGGCAAATACCGACTGGCCTGGGTGCGCGGCTATCGCTACGAAACCTACCTGCCGAACGTCAAACGCTTCAACCAGATCGAGCGTCGCACCGGCATCCTGTCGATGCTCAAGCAGGGGCGGGCGGATTACTACATCGATGCGCTGACGGAAATAGAAGCGGTGGTGAGAAACGCCGCCGACCCGTCGCAGTACCGTTATTCACATCTGGCGGAATTGCCGCTGTACCTCGGTTTCGCCGACACCCCGCAAGCCCGTGCACTGATGTCGATCTACGACCAGCGCATGGAGCAACTGGTAAAGAACGGCGAGTTGAAGCCGATCTTCGAGCGCTGGAAGCAGCCGTATCCCTTCGAATGAACGCGATAAGGGCGAGCCTGTTATCAAACTTTTTGATCGTTATGGCCGATAATTCAGCCTAAGCGCCTGCGGGAACCTGCTGTTACAATGCCGCCCAGCGAATCTTCAGACTTTTCAGATCAGGAGCACACCGGTGCCTGTCGTTTTTGTCGCCGCTTCCAAGCTGCCAACGCCTTTTGCACAATTCACCATGCACGGTTTTCTCGATGAAGCCACCGGCCGCGAGCACGTCGTGCTGAGCTTGGGTGAGATTGCCGACGGTGCCCCGGTACTCGGCCGTCTGCACTCCGAATGCCTGACCGGCGATGCCTTGTTCAGCCAGCGTTGCGACTGTGGTTCGCAACTTGAGGGCGCCCTCAAAGCCATCGCTCGCGAAGGTCGTGGCGTGTTGCTGTACCTGCGTCAGGAAGGACGCGGCATCGGTCTGTTGAACAAGATCCGTGCCTACGAATTGCAGGACGGCGGTGCCGACACCGTGGAAGCCAACGAGCGTCTGGGCTTTGCCGCCGACCAGCGTGACTACGCCATGTGCCTGCCGATGCTCGAGCATCTGGGCGTCAAGTCCCTGCGCTTGATGACCAACAACCCGCGCAAGGTCAAAGCCTTGACCGATATGGGTATCGTTGTTGCCGAGCGCGTGCCGCTGCACACCGGCCACAATCCGCACAACAAACTCTATCTGGCGACCAAGGCCAGCAAGCTCGACCACATGATGGGCAACGAGCATCAGGGCGAGGTAGACCGGGCGTGACCCGCGGGCAAGTGCGGCGCCGTCTGTCGATCGCCTGGTGGAAATACCTGGCGCTGGCGCTGGTGCCGCTGTTCGTGATCAACGCTGTGTTCGGCCAGGGCGAGGCGATTCTGCCGGTGCTGGCGATGCCTTTCTTTATCGCTGGCGTGGCCTCGATGTTTGTCAGCCTGAAGTTTTTCGGGCGCTACAAACATGCGCTGATCGCCACGCAAAAAGCCCTCGATACTCCTGAAGAGCCCGCTGCCTGGATTGCCCTGGCGGCCTGCCTTCGCAGTGCATACGTGGTCGCAGCGCTGCCGGCATGGATTGGTTCGCTGGCGGTGTTCGTTGGCCTTGAAGCGGTGCCGCTGATGTTGCTGGCGCTGTCTACGGCCGTGCTGTTCTACCTCTATCGTATCCCGCGTCAACTCGCTTGATGCGTCGTCTCTGGCTGGCGGTTCTGCTGCTGGCCGTCAGCGGTGAAACGCTGGCCGCCCTGCGGGTGGTCAGCCTCGCGCCATCCCTGTCCGAAATCGTGGTTGAACTGGGTTCGGCCGACCTGCTGGTCGGGGTGCTGGATGCCGGTGAGCGTCCGTCTGCGATCAAGGACGTGCCTTCGGTGGGCCGTTACGGTCAGCTCGACATGGAGCGCCTGCTCAGCCTCAAGCCTGACTTGTTGCTGTTGTGGCCCGGCAGTGTCGGCCCGGCTCAACGTGATCAGCTCAAGCGCCTGAACATCCCGACGTTCGTTGCGGAGCCTCACAGTCTCGAACAGCTGACTGCGCAGATTGAGGGCATCGCGATACAGCTCGGTCGTCCTGAGCGTGGGATCGCGCGGGCCAGCGAGTTGCGGCAAAAACTCGATAAGCTGCGCCAGCGCTACCGCCGCGAAGTACCGCTGCGGGTGTTCTATCAGGTTTGGGACAAGCCGCTGTACACCGTCGGTGGCGGACAAATCATCAGCGATGCGCTTGAAGTGTGTGGCGCACGCAATGTGTTCGCCGACCTGAGCCTGCCAGCGCCACAGGTGAGCATCGAAGCGGTTTTACAGCGTGATCCCGAAGTGATACTGGCCGGCGATCAGCTGCAACTGGAGGCGTGGAACGCCTGGCCACAAGTGGCAGCGGTGAAGCATCGGCAATTGCTGCTGGTCACCGATAAAGGCCTTGAGCGTCCGAGCGGGCAGATGATCGAGGCGACCGCCAAGCTCTGCCAGCTGATCGCGCCAGATCGTTAGAGCTGCGGCGTCCAGGTCACGCCGAACATGAACGCCCGACCTTCCTCGCGATAGCCAAACTGACTGCCGTCATGGCTGTACAGCGCCCGGCTGTAACCCTTGTCCAGCAGGTTGTCGACCTTGAAATCCAGTTTGATCTCTCGGTTCAGCGCCCAGCTGCTGCGCAATCCGAGCAGTGCATAACCGCCCAATGGTTGCTGATTGTTCAGATCGTCATAACTGCTGCTGACGGCCTGCCAACTGGCGCCGAGGCCAAGGCGATCGAACTGTCGATCCAGATCCCAGCTCAGGGTGCGACGGGCACGCCGTGCCAAAGTGTGGCCGGTGTCGCGGTCGCGGGGATCGATGATCGCCACGCCGAGGTTGCTCTGCCAGCCGAACAGCTCCTGTTTCAGCGCTGCTTCGAAGCCGTTGATTCGCGCCGAGGCGACGTTTTCCGGGCGTGAGTTGCTGCCGAAGATGATCGCGTCTTCCAGATCGGTCCGGTACAGCGAGGCTTCGAGGCGAGTGCTGTCGCTCAACTGGCTGCGCCATTGCAGCTCGTAGCTTTTCGAGGTTTCCGGTTTCAGGTCGGGGTTGCTGAAGTCCGGGTAATACAGATCGTTGAAGGTCGGCGCGCGGAAGCCTTCGCTGTAGCTGAGCAGCAGATCGTTGTCCGGGTTGACCGGCAAGGTCAGCGTGCCGCTCCAGCTGTTCTGGCCGCCGAACTGCTGGTTGTCGTCACGGCGCAGGCCCAGTTCGGTGGAGAAACTGTCGGCCTGGAAGCGATGCTGGATGAAGGCTGCGCGGTTCCAGCGGCTGTCTTCGTCGAACGCGGTGCTGCTGTTGACGCGATCTTCGTACCAGTCGCCGCCAAGGATCAGGCTGTTGCGTGCATCGAGGGTCAGGTCGTTCTGCCAGGTCACCGAATCACGGTAGGTGTTGAACACCGAGCGCTCGTCGCTGAGCTTGTCGAAGGACTTCTCGCGGTTTTCGCTATGGCCGAGTTCCAGGCGCGACTTCCAGCGCTCGTTGATCCGCGCGTCGATGTAGCTGCTGAAACTGCTGACGGTGAAATCGCTGTACGGTTGCTGCTGCACAGAGTCGAAGGTCACCGGGTCGAAGCGTCCGAACGGGTTGTCGAACTCGCTTTTGCCACGGTTATCCAGCAGATTGGCGCCAACTTCGATGTCATCGGTCAACGCATGGCTGAGGCTCAGGCTGATGGATTTGTTGCGGTAGGCGTCGTGGTCGCTGTCGCTGGGGTAGGACTCGTGGGTGCGGTCGAGGCCGGCGGTTTCATCGAGGCTGGCGCCGAGGTTGAAGCGGGTTTTCTCGTCTCCGCCGGAGAGGCCAATACTGCGTTCCCAGGTCTGGTTGCTGCCGAATCCGACATGCATCCGCGGCTGCAAGCCTTGTTCGCCGCCGCGCCGGGTGAAGATCTGAATCACCCCGCCAATCGCATCGCTGCCGTAAATCACCGAGCGCGAACCGCGCAGCACTTCCACGCGCTCGATCTGTTCGATGTTCAGGTGTTGCAGGTTGCTGTCGCCGGAGGTGGAATTGCCGATGCGCTGGCCGTCGACCAGCACCAGGCTCTGCGCCGATTGCGTACCACGAATGTAGATCCCCGGGAGGCTGCCACGTCCGCCGGTTTGCGCGACTTGCACGCCCGGCACCCGCTGCAGCAGATCGGTGACGCTGCGCGGTTGCAGACGCTCGATGTCTTCGCGGGTGAACACGGTGTTGGCGGCGCTGCTGTCGTTGCGTGCTTCGACCTGACGGTTGGCGCTGATCAGCATGTCCGGCAGCTTCAGGGCCTGATCGCGTTCGAAATTGTCAGCGAGGGCGTTGGCGGAGGGCAGCAGCAGGAGGGGCAGGGCGAGGCGCGAGAGGTTCATCGGTATTCCGTTGGTATTTCTGGTGTGCACTAGATTTCCAGCGACACAAAACACTGTGGGAGCGGGCTTGCCCGCGATGGCGTCGGTACATCCAACATCAATGTTGACTGTGCCGACCTCATCGCGGGCAAGCCCGCTCCCACAGGGATGGTGATTACTTGTTGAGCAGAGTCAGGCGCTCACGCACCGCCGCTTCGATCCCTACTTCATCCAGCCCGCACTCGGCCAGCATCTGCGCCGGCTTGGCGTGCTCGACGTAAACGTCCGGCAAGCCCAGGTGCAGCACCGACTTGAGGATGTTCTCGCGGGCGAGGAACTCGCTGACCGCGCCACCGGCACCGCCCATGATCGCGTTCTCTTCGATGGTCACCAGCAGGTCGTGGCTGTTGGCAATCTCGCGCACCAGCGCTTCGTCCATCGGCTTGACGAAACGCATGTCGACCACGGTTGCGTCCAGCGTCTCGGCGACTTTCAGGGCTTCGGCCATTTGCACGCCGAACACCAGCAGGGCGACCTTGCTGCCCTGACGACGCACCACGCCCTTGCCGATCTCGATCGGTTCGAGGTCTTTCTCGATGGTCGCGTTCGGGCCGGTACCGCGTGGATAACGCACCGCCGCCGGGCCGTTGTACAGGTGGCCGGTGGTGAGCATCTTGCGCAGTTCGTTTTCATCGCTCGGGGTCATGATGACCATGCCCGGGATGCAACGCAGGAACGACAGATCAAAACTGCCGGCGTGAGTCGGGCCGTCTTCGCCCACCAGACCGGCGCGGTCGATGGCGAACAGCACGTCGAGGTTCTGCACCGCGACGTCATGCACCAACTGGTCGTAACCGCGTTGCAGGAATGTCGAGTAGATCGCCACCACCGGTTTCGCGCCTTCGCAGGCCATGCCGGCGGCGAGTGTCACGGCGTGTTGCTCGGCAATTGCCACGTCGAAGTAGCGCAGCGGGAAGCGTTCGCTGAACGCCACCAGGTCCGAGCCTTCCTTCATCGCCGGCGTAATGCCCACCAGACGCGGGTCGGCAGCGGCCATGTCGCACAGCCATTCACCGAACACGCCGGAATACTTCGGCCCGCCGGCCTTTTTCGGCGCAGCGGCCGGGGCGTCCAGCGGTTCGAGCTTGGTGATGGCGTGGTAACCGATCGGGTCGACTTCCGCCGGGGCGAAGCCTTTGCCTTTCTTGGTGACGATGTGCAGGAATTGCGGGCCTTTCAGATCGCGCATGTTGCGCAAGGTGGCGATCAGGGTCGGCAGGTCGTGGCCGTCGATCGGGCCGATGTAGTTCCAGCCCAGTTCTTCGAACAGGGTGCCGGGGACCAGCATGCCCTTGGCATATTCTTCGGTGCGACGGGCGATTTCCCAGGCGCCGGGCAGGCGCGACAGCACTTTCTTGCTGCCTTCACGCATGCTCGCGTAGGTGCGGCTGGAAAGGATCTTCGCCAGATAATTCGACAGACCGCCGACGTTGCGCGAGATCGACATGTCGTTGTCGTTAAGGATCACCAGCATGTTGGCGTCGACTTCCGGCGCGTGGTTCAGCGCCTCGAACGCCATGCCGGCGGTCAGTGCGCCGTCGCCGATCACTGCAATCGCCTTGCGATCGCTGTTCTGCAGGCGGGCGGCGATGGCCATGCCCAGCGCGGCACTGATCGAGGTGCTGGAGTGACCGACGCCGAAGGTGTCGTACTCGCTCTCGGAACGGCGCGGGAAAGCCGCGATGCCGTCCTTCTGGCGCAAGGATTCCATGCGCTCGCGACGACCGGTGAGGATCTTGTGCGGATAGGCCTGATGACCGACGTCCCACACCAGCCGGTCGTCCGGGGTGTCGAAGACGTAATGCAACGCGATGGTCAGCTCGATGACGCCCAGGCCGGCACCGAAATGCCCACCGGTCTGGCCGACCGTGTAGAGCAATTCCAGGCGCAACTCATCAGCCAGGGTTTCCAGCTCGGCTTCGCCTAACCGGCGCAGGCCGTCCGGCGTGTTAGCGCGGTCGAGCAGGGGCGTGGTCGGGCGCTTGCGGGGAATCTCATGAAACGTCGTGGGCATCAGGCGAATCGTTATAGGTATAAAAGATGCGGCAGTTTACCTGATGCATCGCCCCCTGCCCACGCGTTGGTCTTTTTTGGCTGATTAGCCTTCAGTTACGCCGATCGACGATATACCGGGCCAGATCGCGCAACGGCTCGGCAGCCGCGTCAAACGGTCGCAGTGCGTGCAGGGCCTGATCGCGCAGCTCCAGCGCATAGGTCTTGGCGGCGTCGAGGCCGAGCAGGGCCGGGTAGGTCGGCTTGTCGCGGGCGATGTCGGCGCCCTGGCGCTTGCCGAGGGTTTCGGTATCGCTTTCGACGTCGAGGATGTCGTCCTGGACCTGGAATGCCAGACCGATGGCCTGTGCATAAGTCTGCAGGGACTTGAGTTCATCCTTCTCGGCACGGCCGCTGGCCAGGGCGCCGAGCTTGACGCTGACTTCGATCAGCGCGCCGGTCTTGTGCCGGTGCATCTGTTCCAGCGCTTTCTGGTCGAGCTTGAGGCCGACCGAACCGAGGTCGATGGCCTGACCGCCGACCATGCCCGCCGGGCCCGCCGCGTGCGCCAGCGCCGTGACCTGTTGCAGGCGGATGTTCGCGCTCAGATCGCTCAGACGCGGATCGAGCAGGGCGCTGAACGCCAGACTCTGCAAGCCGTCACCGGCGAGGATTGCGCAGGCTTCGTCGAATTTCTTGTGCGTGGTTGGCTGGCCGCGACGCAGATCGTCGTCGTCCATCGCCGGCAAATCGTCGTGCACCAGCGAATACGCGTGGATCAGCTCAACCGCACACGCCGCGCCGTTGGCCTGTTCGGCCTTGCCGCCAAGGGCTTCGCATGCCGCGTAGGCCAGCAGCGGACGCACGCGTTTTCCGCCGTTCATCACGCTGTAGCGCATGGCTTCGTAAAGCCGCGCCAGTTCTGGCAGCGGGGCGTTGAACAGGGTTTCCAGTGCCGCGTTAACGCGCGCCTGGCTGGTCGCCGAATACGCTGCAATCATTCTGGCTGATCCGCGTCGAAGGGTTCCTCGGCGAGTTCGCCATCGCGCTCCAGCAACACCTGGACCTTCTGCTCGGCCTGGGCCAGCGCCGCCTGGCAGTCACGGGTCAGGCCGATGCCCTGCTCGAAAGCGGTCAGCGAGTCTTCCAGCGACAATTCACCGTTCTCCAGACGCTCCACCAGCGTTTGCAGGTCGGCGAGGGACTGTTCGAAATCCAGTGCAGCTTTTTTGCGGGCCATGGCGGCTAATTCCGGTTGACGTTAAACCGGCGCGACACTAGCAGATAGGGGGGGTATGGGCAAATGAGCGGGCCGACGGACAAGGGTGTCAGTCGGTCAATTCGCCAGGATATTGAATCTGATACCGAGTGCTGCGTCCGCCGCCCGGAAGACGTTGCAGGCAGCCCTTTTCCAGCAGTTCCGCCAGATGTCGGGTGGCCGTGGCTTTGGAGACCTTGGCCACACTCTGGTATTGCGCTGCGCTGATACCGTGCTCGAAACCGCGCTCACCACCGTCGAGCAAACGATTGAGCACTTTGATCTGCTCCGCCGACAGCCCGGATTCCCGGTGCGCCTGCCAGAAGCGTGATTTTCCCAACACACTTTCAATCCGCGCAATGGCCTGTTGCAGGCTGCGCAGCAGGGTTTGCAGGAACCATGCGAGCCAGTCGGTGATGTCCAGCGTGGCTTTCTGGCTGGATTCGAGAATCCGGTAATAGCCCGCGCGGTCGTCGAGAATGCTGGCGGACATCGCATAAAAACGAATCGCCTGCGCTTCGCCCTGAGCCAGTGCCAGATCGGTGAGCGTGCGGGTAAGACGGCCGTTGCCGTCATCGAACGGGTGCAAGGTGACGAACCAGAAGTGCGCGATGCCTGCCCGCAGTAAAGGATCGAGGCCTGCCTGGTGCTGACTGGCGTCGAACCACTTGAGAAAACTGTCGAGTTGTCGCTCAAGCCCTTGTCGCGGTGGCGCCTCGAAATGCACGGTCGGGCGGTCGATTCGCCCGGAAACCACCTGCATTGGCTCATCGCCGCGTAGAGCGCCGACATTGATTGCTCGCGAAAGGAAACCACTCTCCTGTTCTGGAAACAGCCATGAATGCCATTCCAGCAATCGTTCCAGCGTCAGCGGTTCGGCAAAACGTTGAGTGGCATCGAGCATCAGTTGCGCCAGCCCCTCGCTGCGCTTGCTGACGTTGTCGCCATCCGGTGATTCCAGCCCCAGACGTCGTGCCAATGAAGAGCGCACGGATTCAACATTCAACTGCTCCCCCTCGATGGCCGAGGAGGTCACGATGTTTTGCAGCAAAGCGTCCAGCTCTGTCTGCGCGCTCAGTGAATGGCTCACCGATCCCGCCATGCCCATCAATTGACCTTGTGCCTGAACACACTCGCGCAACAACGGTGCCAGGCATTCCGCCTGCCAGTTGAAGTCCGGCCAATCAGGCTGCTGCCAGATCCAGTGAGTCGCCATTAATTGCTGATCCTGAGTGCGTGAGCCGATTGGAAACGCTATTCGGCTCATTTCGTGAGCCGAATATGACGCCTAATCGGCTCATCGTCCACTGGTCGCCGTGATTCCCACCGCAAATCCAGATGTATCCGATTGTTAAAAAACTGCCGAATCGCTAACCTTCGCGCCTTCTACGACCCGACAGTCACGGGTCTTTCAGACGAAACGCAGTTTTCACCGCTGTGAAGTACCGAGGATCGGGTGCAAGGTTTCGTTCAGGCATGGCAGGAGGCATCACATGCGTTCACTTCTTTTGCTGCTGATCGGGTTGGCCTGCGCACCCGCGCTGCTGGCGGCGCCGAGCGCGGAGCTGTCGGAGCCGGTGGGCGGCTGGCGCTATCACGGGCTGCTCGATCGCACGGAAAACCCGCAAGTCGCCTATCCCACGCCGCCGATCGATCGCGGCATCCAGCGCAATCGCACGATGATTGAAGGCCAGCTCAAGGCGATCGGCCATTTACGTCCGCCGCACAGCCTGGCGGTGAATGGCAATCCACTGAATCTGTACACCGACGACCAGGGCCGTTTCGCCCGGCCGTATGCGTTCGGCGCCGGTTCCAACAGCGTCGAGGTGATCAGCGCCGACGGCCAGTCGCTCAAGCGCGTTCAATTCTACGAAGCCAACAACCTGCGCACGCCGGCGCGGATCCGCGTGGTGCTCGGTTGGGACGACCCTAAAGCCGAACTCGACCTGCACGTCATTACGCCTGACGGCCAGCATGCCTTCTGGGCGCGTCCGGCGATGAGCAACGGTGGTGGCCTCGATCCGGACGGCGTCGATGGCCCTGGCCCGGAAATGTTCACCATGACCGCGCCGTTGCACGGCACCTATCTGGTTTACGTCAACTATTGGGGCAACTTCGGCAACGGCGGCTATAACTTCGAGGAGACCAGCAACCAGAACGAGGTCATCACCTCGCAGATCACCCTGGTGCTGAACGAAAACACCGTCGACGAAAAACGCGAAACGTTCATCGTACCCCTGCGGGCCATCGGTGATCTGCTGCTGGTCAAGACTTTCAACTATTAAGCATCCCGCACCACGGATGAACTGCCGAGCTTTGGGAACATGAGCGAGAAGATGAGCGATAACACTGCGACCCCGGCTACCGATGCGTTCGCCGCCAAACCTTCCCGGCGCTGGCCGTTGCTGGCGGTCGGGCTGTGCCTGGTGGCCGGCGTGGCGGGCGGGCTCGGCTGGCTGATGCACAAACCGAAGGCGCCGCCGGCGGAACTGGCCAGCGACAAGCTTGGCTTGAGCCGCCCGGACGCACTGCTGGAAACCCGCTCCCTGAGCCAGTTGCCCAAGGACTTGCTGACGGTGCCGTTCCTCAAGGCCACGCTCACTGAGGATTTCGTCTTCTATTACGAAACCCACGCCGACCGTCTCGGGTTGATCGGCAGTCTGCGGCGGATCATCTACGAGCATGACCTGAAGCTGCAGGACAGCCTGATCGAGCAGCTTTTCGACCAACCGGCTGACGTGGCGCTGTGGCGCGGCGCCGACGGTCGGCTGAAGGATTTCCTGCTGGTGATGGATCGCGGCGGGCTGGCCAAGGTGCTGGAGCCGCTGGCGAAAGTCGCGCTGGATGATTCGCAACTGAGCGTGTTCAGCACCCTGAAGGTCGGAGGCGATGAAGTGCCGCTGTATCAGCTGACCTACAACGCCGGCAAATCCCTGCTGTTCGCCTCCCGTGGCGACAAACTGGTGGTGCTGTCCAATCCGGCCAAATTCTACGATCCGGAAAGTGGTGCTTCCGAGGAGTCCGGCCATGTCTCGCCGCAAGCGCTGGCGGCGCTGCTCAACGGCGAAAAACTGTTCCCCGAAGCGTTCGGGCTCAAGGCCAAGACACCTGAAACCAAACAGCGCCTGTCGGTCAATTCCAGCGTTCTGGCCATGGGTTACCAGCGCTTCATCCCGAACTTCGCCGGCCTGCGTTTCGACATGGACGACAAGGGCTGGCACAGCTACCTCGCCATGGACGAACTGGAGAACCAGCCGGACTTCGATTTCAAACCGGTCTGGCAGGCCATGCCATTGGGCGCCAGTGCCTGCGTGACCTTGCCGGTCGCTGCCGAGCCGCAGAAGCCGCTGCTGGTGAAACTCGGCGCCGAAGAAGCCGTGGCGCAGAAACTCACCGAACACGTGGCCGGCGCGGCGGGCCTGTGCTGGTACGCCGATTCGCGGCTGTACACGCCGTTGCTGGTGGCCAGTCTGAACGACGAAGACAACGGCAAACTCGACGCTGATATCGGCACGCTGTTCGATTCGATGGTCGGCGCTTACGAAGGCAAGGTCGACGAGCACGCGTTCCCGGTGGTGGAAAAACAGGAAGGCCAGAGCCACCTCTGGCAGCGTCAGGTCAGTTCCAACTTCGGCCCTTACGCGGCCAAGGATGCCGAGAACCCGGACGCGATCACCGGCCGTGCCTTCATGAAAGTCAGCCTGGCGCGCCACGGTTCCACGCTGCTGTTTTCCCTCGACGACAAACTGGTCGACAAGGCGCTCGGCACCCTCGACAAACGCTTCCCGCCGATGGCCGATGTACTGCCGAAAGACGTGCTGATGCCGATCTACTTCGGCCCGGATTCGATGGCGCAACTGATCCAGCAGGAAACCCTCGACAGCCTGCCGCAGGACATGGAGCCGGTGTTCTACAACGCCGCGCAAACCTACCTGATCCCGAAACTGCGCACCCTCGGCGGCATGGGCAAATACGCCCTGACGTTGCCGGAAGGCAGCGAGCCTGACGGTCACTGGCAATGGCTGCCGCTGGAGTGGAAAGCGCTGTGACCGGACTCATTCGCAGCCTTGGCCTTCTGGCGCTGTTGCTCAGCGCCGGTGCCCGAGCCGTTGAGATTCCAGCCCTCGATCCGCAGCAATCCCAGGTGTTTCGCGCCTGGTTCGTGCGTATCGCTCAGGAGCAGTTGAGCAAAGGCCCGAGCCCGCGCTGGTATCAGCAGGACTGCGCGGGGCTGGTGCGTTTCGCCGCCAACGAAGCGCTGAAAGTCCATGACGACAAATGGCTGCGCAGCAATGGCGTGTCCAACCGCTACCTGCCGCCGGAGCTGGACCTGAGCGCCGATCAGCGCAAGCTCGCCCAGCAATGGCAGCAGGGCGGCGGCAAGGTCGGGCCCTACGTCAACGCGATCAAACTGATTCAGTTCAACAGCCATCTGATCGGCCGCGACGTGTCCCAGGCACGGCCCGGCGATCTGATGTTTTTCGATCAGGGCGACGACCAGCACCTGATGATCTGGATGGGCCGCTACATCGCCTATCACACCGGCACGACCACCCCAACCGACAACGGCATGCGTTCGGCAAGCCTGCAGCAACTCATGACATGGAAGGACACCCGATGGATACCCGACGCAGCCAACCCCAACTTCATCGGCGTCTATCGACTGAACTTTCTCTCCCAATGACCGGTGCCCGCATGCTGCGTTTACTGTCTTTTCTGTTGCTGTTGACCCTGCCGTTTTAGGCCGTGAATGCCGAAGACACCGTGGAGCCAAGCGGCTATACGCCGGTGTCCGGTGAGAGTTTTTTCCTGCTGGCCGACAGCAGTTTCGCCGCCGACGAACAGGCGGTGGTGCGCCTCGAAGCACCGGGTCGCGACTATCGCCGTTTCCGCATGGAACCGTACGGCGGCGCCGATATCCGGGTGTACAAGATCGACAAGCCGCTGGACTTCCTCAAGCGCCAGAAAAACCTGCACCGCGTGGTCAGCGACGGCCAGTTCAAGGGCGAAGGCCTGTCGAACACCCTCGCGTATCTGTGGGACAACTGGTACCGCAAATCCCGTCGGGTGATGCAGCGTGCGTTCTCCTATGAGTCGCGCCAGCAAGTCACCGAAGAAGTGCCGGAATTGAAGATGGGCAACGCCATCGCCGCGCCGACACCGTACGACGCGCAACCGCAATTCGCCCTGATTCCGGGTCTGCCGGTGGTTAGCCAGTTCCGCTATCCGCTGTGGCAGGCCAAGCCGATCCAGCCGCCGACCGGCGTCAATCTGGCCGGGTCTTCCAGCGAGTTCGTCAGCGTCGCGCCGGGTAACGTCTACATCCCGTTGGGCAATTTGAAACCGGGCCTCTATCTGGTCGAAGCGCTGATCGGCAAGTACCGCGCGACCACCATGGTGTTCGTTTCCAACACCGTGGCGGTGAGCAAGATTGCCGGTGATGAATTGCTGGTGTGGGCCGCGCGCAAACACGAAGGCAGCTCGGTGCCGAAGGTCAATGTGTTGTGGACCGACGGCCTCGGCGTGATGAGCAGCGGCGCCACTGATGCCGACGGTCTGCTGCGCCTGAAACACGTCAGCCCGGAGCGTTCGTTCGTGATTGGCGAGGACGAAGAGGGCGGTGTATTCGTCTCGGAAAACTTCTATTACGACAGCGAAATCTACGACACCAAACTCTACGCCTTCACCGATCGGCCGCTGTATCGTCCGGGTGATTGGGTGTCGCTGAAAATCGTCGGCCGTGAATTCAGGAACGCGCGGGATTCGGTATTGCCGGGCGCGGCGGACGTCAATGTCAGCGTGCTCGATGCCACCGGCACCGAGCTGCAGCGCCTCGATCTGAAACTTGATTCCAAGGCCGGCACCCAGGGCCGTTTCCAGTTGCCGGACAATGCGGTGGCCGGTGGTTACGAGCTGCGTTTCAACTACAAGGATCAGGCCTACAGCAGCGCGTTCCGGGTGGCGGAGTACATCAAGCCGCATTTCGAAATCTCGCTGAATCTGGCCAAGCAGGATTACCGCACCGGCGAACCGGTGAAAGGCAGCTTGGTGCTGCTTTACCCGGACGGCAAACCGGTGGCGAACGCCAAACTGACCCTGAGCCTGCGCGCCCAGCAACTGTCGATGGTCGACAACGAGCTGCAATACCTCGGTCAATTCCCGGTGGAGCTGACCAGCACCGAACTGACTTCCGACAGTAAAGGCAACGCGACCCTCGACCTGCCGGCCGCCGACAAACCGAGCCGCTACATGCTCACGGTGTTTGCCAGCGATGGCGCAGCGTATCGGGTCAAAACCACCAAGGAAATCCTCATCGACCGCGGTGCCGCCAGCTTCCGCCTGACTGCGCCGCAGCGCTTCAGCGCGGTGGGTGACAAGGTCGCGTTCAGCTACGCCAACGAGGGTGGCAGTGTGCAGGCCCAGGCCGTTGTGCCGAGCAGCTACAGCTGGGTTCGCCTGGAAGACCAGACCACCGGCGAAGGCAAACTGGCGGCGAAAGACAAAGGCTTCAGCGTGGCGTTCGATCGCCCGGGCACCTACAACCTGTCGCTGAAAGATCAGCACGGTCGGGTGCTTGGTGCGACCGGTCATTCGGTCACCGGCGATGGCGTCAAGGCTGTGCCGGGCACCGTGGAAATCGTCCTCGACAAACCCGAGTACAAAGCCGGCGACGAAGCGCTGGCGCTGATCACTTTCCCGGAGCCTGTCAGCGATGCACTGCTGTCGCTGGAGCGTGACAAGGTCGAAGCCACCGCGCTGCTGACCAAGGGCGGCGACTGGCTGAAACTGGAAAAACTCAGCAACACCCAATACCGCGCACGCATCCCGGTGAAGGACAACTTCGCGCCGAACCTGACGTTCTCCGTGCTCTACACCAAGGGCGGTCAGTACAGCTTCCAGAATGCCGGGATCAAGGTTGTTGCGCCACAGATCGATGTGGCGATCAAGACCGACAAAGACACCTATCAGCCGGGCGATACCGTGACGGTCGATCTGACCACGCAGTTCGCCGGCAAGGCAGTGCCGGCGCACCTGACGGTCAGCGTGGTCGATGAAATGGTCTACGCGTTGCAACCGGAAGTCGCGCCGACCATCGACCAGTTCTTCTACCACCCGCGCCGCAACAACGTGCGCACCAGCGCCAGCTTGTCGTTCATCAGCTACGACGTGGCCTTGCCGGGCAGCCCCGGCGCGCCGGGCAAGGCCAACCGCAGCGAACGCGGGGTGAAAGTGCTGGAGCGGCCGCGCCGCGAAGACGTCGACACCGCTGCGTGGCAACCGGAATTGCTGACCGATGCCGACGGTAAAACCCGTTTCACCTTCAAGATGCCGGACTCGCTGACCCGCTGGCGCATTACCGCGCGGGCGATTGCCGATGACGGTCAGGTCGGGCAGAAGAAGCAGTTCGTGCGCTCGGAAAAACCGCTGTACCTGAAGTGGAGCGGGCCGAGCAAGTTTCGCAAGGGCGATCAGCCGCAACTCGGCGTGTTCGCGTTCAGCCAGGCCGAGAAACCGGTCAAGGCTGAATTGGTGACGCACTACGCCGGCGCTGAACAACGCCTGCCGGTGACCCTCAATAACGGCATCAACTACCTGCCGCTGCCGGCCTTCGCATTGGCCACCGGCGAATGGACCGCCGAACTGGTGCAGGACGGCAAAACCGCCGATGCCCTCGCGGTACGCCTGACCGCCACCGGCGAAGGCTGGCAAGTGACGCAGACCCAGAGCCTCGACGTGGCCAGCGGCGACACGCCGTTGAGCCTGCCGGCAGACGCCACCGACATTCGCCTGCGTCTGGATGACAGCCCGCAAGCGCTGTTCCGTTCGGCCCTCGACGATCTGCTCAGCTATCCGTACGGCGGCGTCGAACAGACTGCCAGTCGTTTGCTGCCGCTGAGCATCGCTTATCCGTCGCTGGCGTCGAGCCCGCAGATCCGCGATCGCTTGCGCCTGATCATGCAGAACAGCCGTCTGCGCCTGGTGCAAATGGCCGGGCCGTCGGCGAGTTTCACCTGGTGGGGCTTCGATGGCGAGCCGGATGCGTTCCTCACCGCTTACGCCTATTACGCCGACTGGAACGCCAGTCAGGTGCTGGATCTGACCTTGCCGCCGGAGCACTGGCAGCGGGTGCTGGAGGTCTACGCCAAGCAGGCGCCGAACACGCCGTTGCTGCAACGGGCACTGATCCTGTCGTTCGCCAAGCAGATGCATCTGCCGGTCAACACGATGCTCAGCGGTTTGATGGACGATCTGGCGAAGGCCGGGGAAGGCAATGCCGAAAACCTGATGGACGACGGCGAAGACAGTCTGGTGATGGGCGATCCGGATTCGGCGCTGGGTCTGGCGGCGGCGCGGGTCTTGACCGCATCGCTGGCGACCCAGTCGAAAGTTGCTTTGCCGGACGCGTTCAATCGTCAGTTGGGCGCAGCGCAACAGCGCTTGTCGGTCAGCTCCCAGCCGTTTGCCGAAGCGCTGAACCTGTCGCTGCAACCGTTCGATCAGGCTCGTGCGAACGCGCTGCTGCAACGCCTGTTGCCGCAGCAATCGACCCTCGAACGTGCGCTGGCGCTAACCTGGCTGCAACGCAGCATCGCCCAGGCATCGCCGACCATCGCGCTGGCCCCGGGCGAAGGCTGGAAGAAAAACTACGGCGCGACCGGCGAGATGTATTGGACGTGGCAGGGTGCTGCGCCGGTGCCGAGCGTGTTGTCGGTGTCGGGCACTCAGGAGCGTCCGTTGCGTGCCGCGCTGAGCTTCCAGACCCAACAACCGGCGGTCGATCCGATGGCGGTGACCATCACTCGTCGCCTGTCGCGTCTGGTGCCGGGTGACGAAGCCTTTACCTTCAAACTGGAGCCGGTCGGCAGCAAGCCGTTGTCCAGCGACAGCCTGTATCTGGACGAGGTGATCATCACCAGCAAGGCACCAAAACCGCTGCGCTACGGCATGCTCGAAGTACCGCTGCCGCCGGGTGCGGATGTCGAGCGCACCACGTGGGGCATCAAGCTGCAGGGCAAGGACGGCACCGAACCGACTGCGCTGGAAAAAGCACGGTTCGAACCGGGCCAACTGGCCTACGCGGTGCCGGTGGATGCGCTGAGCGGTGAATTGCGTCTGCGGCATCTGGTGCGCTTCTCGCAGAAGGGCCAGTTCAACCTGCCGCCGGTGCGTTTCACTCAGGTCTACGCGCCGCAGCATCAGGCCCGCGAAGCGAAAGCGGCCCTCGGTCAGGTCACGGTCAACTGACATGACCCGGCCGCTGGTCTGGCTGCTGATGTGTGTGATTCCTGCGCTGGCGACGGCGCAGGATGAACCGTTGCGCGTGGCCTACAAGGGCGAATTGCTGTCGCTGAACCCCACGCAACTGACCGCCCGCGAGCCATTGCCTTCGTCGCTTGATACGCCGCTGGGCAGTTTGTGGAAGGTGTTCGTCTACGCGTGGCTGGTGGATACCGGCGCGCAGGAACCGGCTTATGAATGTCTCGGGCAGTCGAAGGAAGAAGTCTATTGCTGCACGGCGGGCGGGAAGATCGAGCGTGATCAGGCGCTGGTAAAATCCTGCGGGCTGTATTTCGAGCCGGCGCGGTTGGGCATAACCGCTGGCGATTGGAGAACCTATTGGCAGGCGCGACAGGCGCCGTCGTGGTTGCTGGATTTGCCATCGGTGCAACCGGCTACTCGGGTGTCCGTGGCTGACTTGTTGAAGGTTTTATCTTGGCTGCCGGCTCAGGATCAAATGCGCCGTGTGCTGCTCGACGTGGTGCTGAACGCGGCGGACGGTAATGTCGTCGGTGAACTCGGCGGGCGCTTGCGGGTGAAAACCTGGAGCTGGCTCGGCGATCAGGATCCGCAATCACGTCAGGGCGGATTCGCTGGCTGGACGGCGGACGGCTCGCCGATCTGGGCCGGTGGCCGGGGCACCAGTCAGATGGTTCTGCGGCATTACGGTTCGGCGTTGGCGACGGTGTTGCCCGCATCATGGCCAGCGGAAGCGGGGCGATGCGTTGAGGTCGGACTGTTCTCGCGTTATCCGGTTTCGCGGGTTCTGGTCGGTGATCGAGTGGTGAGCTCCGGCCCGTTGCAGGGCGATTACCGCGTCGAATTCGTTAATGGCAATACGCTGGATATCCACAGCGATGGCGAGCTGTTTCTGCTCAACGACAAGCTTGTGGCTCGGCTGGATCGCGAAGAGTACGTCGCCCGTGTGCTGGAGCGTGAAGCCAAACCCGAGCCGGCCGAAGCCGCCAAAGCGTTGGCCGTGGCGATCCGCACGTATCTGCTGCAAAACGCCACGCGCAACGGCGAATGCCTGAGCATCGACGACAGCAGCACCCGCCAACGCGTCGCCCCGCGCCCGGCTTCCGCCGAATCCCGCAACATCGCCGCATGGACGTCGGATCTGGTATTGGCCGGCAGCACCGTCACCTATCACTCCGATCAACCTGGCCCCGACAAACTGGCCTGGCAACAAGCCGTCGAGCAAGCCAATGCCGGGCAGCGTTACGACGCGATCCTGCTGCACGCCTATCCACGAGCGAGCCTTAGCCGCTGGGACAACCCGGTGGCGTCCTGCGAAGCACTGCCCGCCGCGCAGGACTGGCTGCAAAAACAGCGGCGCGGCTGGAGTCCCAGGCTGGAAAGCGAAACCGGCTACAACGAAGTCAGCACGTTCGCCGTCTGCAAACTCGCCTTCGGCCGCCCCTTCGTCGACCGCGAACGCCAGCGCATCTATGTGCGCGGCGTGCTGTCCTTGCAGGACCGCCTCGACCTGACTCACGAATACCTGCACCTGGCCTTTGAAGCACATCCCAACGGCCAGGATGAAACCTATATCGAAGGGCTCGCCCGTCACCTTTTGCTGGAATAGACCATGACACTCCGTTATCCACAGGTCTTGCTGTTCCTCTGCGCGCTTAATGCATTGCCAATGGCGATGGCCGCCGACAGCGTCAAACTCGACACCCCGGTCGGCGGCTGGCGCAGCGGCGCACCCGAGGGCGAAGGCGAAAACTTCCGCCAGACCGTCAACTATCCGGCCTCCTCGGTGAATACTCCGCTCGGCCAGGCCAACACCGCGCGCATCAGTGGCGAAATCAAAGCCACCCCGAAAAACAAAGAGCCCGGCCGCCTGATCGTCAACGGCGTCAGCATGCCGCTGAAAATCGACGACAGCGGCCGCTTCGACCGCCCGTTCTCCTTCCCCAACGGCAGCAACAGCGTCGAAGTCCGTAGCCCCGACGGCCAGCAACGGCACCGCACGCAATTTCTCAACACCAGCGGCGGCGCTACTCCGGCGAAACTGCGGGTGTTGCTGGCGTGGGACAGTGACGGCACCGACCTCGACCTGCACCTGATCACACCCGACGGCGCGCACATCTGGTACGGCGATCGCGTCGCGCCCAATGGCGCTGCTCTGGATGTCGACGTGACCACCGGTTACGGCCCGGAAATCTTCGCCATGCCGGCGCCGATCAAGGGTCAGTATCTGGTGTATGTGAATTATTTTGGCGGTGGGTATCGCGGGGATGATGAGGGTGGAGAAGAGGCGGTGCAGCCGTTGACTACCGCGCAGGTGACGGTGATTACGGAGGAGGGGACGCCTAGCGAGAAGATGGAGACTTTCATCGTGCCGATGCGGGCGGTGGGGGAGTTGACGTTGGTGAAGTCGTTTAGTTATCCCTGAGCAGGAGCCTGCTCAGGGTTGCATTAGAAGCCGGGTGGAATGTAGCCGGGCACGAACGGAACGTTGATGCACTTCCCGTGAATGATCTTCCCGTCTTCAATCCTGAACAGCACGATCTTCTTGGCCTTATTGACGGTGGCCTCCAGTTTGCAATCCGAACTGTGACCGACTGTCTCGTAGTACTCGGTGTAAACCATGCCGTTGCCGGTATGGTTCATTGAAGTCCCGGCCGCTTCTGTAGTGGTCCAGCTGGAGGATTTGAACCAGGTGAGAACCGCCAGATTCTCACCGTTGGCACCGGTCTGTTTTTTCATCGAGTCGGGTTTGCCGAACAGGTCGAGTGCTTCCTGGACATCGCGTCCTTCCCATCGAGACTGAGCAATCAGGTGGCAGCCATGCAGCAGCAATAGTGTGGGTGTCAGCAGCACCGCCAGTAACGTTTTAGTCCATTGATTCATCATGCGTTCCGCCGCTTACTTGTTACCGAGGATCGAATCCAGGTTGTCCATCATCTGCCCCTTCTCCTGAATCGGTGCCAGCTTGAAGAACATCTGTTGCATGCCCTGAATCATCTGCAAGGGCTCCATCTTGCCCAGCGCGATCATGTCCTTTTTAGCGGGGGAGCAAACAAACTCGGCGGCGCGCTGTACCCAGAACTCCTTCGGCTGCTGCCATTGGTCGTTAACTTTCAGGTGCCGCATCATGTAGGCAATGCGATCTATGGATTGCCCATTAAGAAAGCGGACCTTGTTCGTCGAGCACTGCACTTCGAGGTTGTAGGCATCGATCATCGGTTTGCCGGGTTCTTCATACACCAGCGTCACGGCCACCAACTTCGCACCCTTGGTATGGTTCGACGGCACCACTGAAGTGCTGTCGGCTACATACATGATGTTCTTGTTGGGAATGCCGTTGCCGTAAATGATCCACCAGTCACCGACGGGGTTCGGTTCTTCTGCCTGCGCGCAAATAGTGGCGGTCAGAAGTGCGGTTGCTAGAACAAGGGATTGATTGAGTTTGAAAAACGACGACATGGTGTTGCTCCATTCCTTGGTGCTTTTGCAATGCACAAAAACAGAATGGAAATTTAGTGGCGAGGTTGGGTGAGGGGCAATTAGGGCAGATGTGCTAATGGCTTATTGCGATGGTTCAATAATCGCCTGAGCCGTCTACTCATTGCACGTGCCAAGCGGACAGGCAAACTCGCATTTATTGTCTGCGTCAGGCCGCTATTTTCGGGCTGAAACTGCTGGAGATCAGGCGATTAATCGCGATTTCAAGAGCTTGATCATCGAATAGTTTATTTTTGCGCACCGCAGCTCCACCCCCGCCGTCCCAGTTTCTCAGTGCTTCACGTACCGCAGAAACGGTCGGAACAACCCCTTCCTTAATCAGCAACCAATCGACGGTCGCGAGTAATTCCATTCCGAAGGGGGATTCAAAGCCATCGATTAATTCAGCTGTGCGCTCTAAAGCTTGGGAATATTCCCTGGCTTCAGTCTTTAGGTAGGTCTGCAAAAAAGCCTTGCGATCTTGATCAAACCAAATCACATCGGTGATTTCCGCATCACTGATACGCTTGTCGCAATGTAGATAGCTACCATCCAGATTGTTGAGCAGATGCTCCAGTCGATTGGCGTATGGCCCGAATTTATGAGCGATAAATTTCAGGTTTAGCGGGTTCTCTGTACTTGGAAGTTTTTCAATTGCCCGCTCAAGAAACCAAGCCAGTTTTTGAATCTCGAGCAGACTGCATTCCATGCCCAACACCCAATAGCGTCGAACCAGTTCAGCGATAAGGGCACGGGCCGGCGTGAGCGTCTCTACACCGTTGCGCTTGGCGACATTCAGATATTGATTGGTCGGCTCGAACACCAGCACGTCGACATCCAGATCCCCCAAAACCTCAACGATCTGTTCGCGGACTTCAGGCCACTTCAATCCACCGTTACCAGCACCCAGTGGCGGGATAGCGACTGATTTCACGTCATTCTCAATTAGAAACCGACGCAGGTCGTGCAGACCTTCTGTTATCCAGGCCATTTGCGAAGGTGAACGCCAGTGACGTTTGGTCGGGAAATTGACGATCCAGCGAGGTCCTTCAAGTTCGTTGGTGGCGGTCACGTGCATCTTGCCGGTTTCAACTTCCTTGGCCTTGCACGCCGCTGCGTACAGACGATAGTTCTGCGCAAAGCGTTCTTTGAACATCAGCGCGATGCCTTTTCCCATCACGCCCACGGTGTTCACCGTGTTGACGAGGGCTTCGGTCTTGGCTTCCAGCAGGTTGCCTTGGGTAAATCTGATCATTGGAAATACCATTTGGGACGCGCATGGACAGACAACGTCAGGCCTCGAGCGGCGACGTCTTGTTCTATGCGTTCTTTCATTGCATCGGTGTGGCACATGATGCCCAGTAGTCCCGTAATCGGTAAGTGATGGTGGATCAGCGCTTCCGCTTGATAACGCTCAATTTTACGAGGGTCATCAGGATCGCGCTTGAAGTCGCGCCGTTGAAGGATAGTCCAATCGATCTGGTCGAGATTCGCCAGATCGCTGTAATAGTCTGTCCAACTCGGATAGGCATGTGCGTTTGTAAAGACAAACGGTAGGCCGAGCTCTTCAACGCGATGGAGGCTTGAGACCAGAATGACGATCTCGTCATTGCTGCGTTGCTGCACGCTCCACCCGGAGTGGATGTTCTGCATCATCACCGAGAAGGGCGTGAAATAGAAGGGCACGTAGTCGGCCAGGACGCCTTCGGGTGCGATAGGCACCTGACGGGAACGGCGCTTGTCGATCAAGTCGACGTTGCCGATGTTCACGTAATGAGGTGCCTGTACTTCCGAGTTTGCGCAATGCAGGCCGTTGTCCAGAATCCAGGGCAGGTTATCGCGATGGACGATACGCCAAATCAGAGCTTTCTCTGGATTCAGGCTGGTGTAGTTCATTGATAAAACATTCTCTGATTCACGCTGGTCTGCACATTAACATCCGCTGCCTGCAATTTAGCTACGCAAAGTGCATCGACTTCTTCGCTGGGGGTAAAGATTTTGAAGAAGGCCTCAGGTTTAACAACCCCCGGTGCGAGACACTCGGCCATGCAGATGCTTTTGCAATGAGGGTCCAGGTAATCGCGACTGCTCATGACATCCCACTCGATGGCTTCGAAACCCTGTTCGTAATCAAGTAGCTGTATTGAGTCGCCTGCTAACGGGTGGCGTGGAATGATTTTCCAGCCGTATTGCCTGGCCGTTGATCTGTAGACCGAGATCAGTACAAATTGGGCCTCTGGCCTGTTGCGCTGGACGCTTCCGTCAAATGGATTCTTCGCAAACCAGTGGAAGGGCACGTAATTGTCGAGCTGCAGAGCCTGCCGCTTTTTCAGGATTTCAGCATCTGCGACGTCTTTGAAACCCGAGAGGCCAGCGCGAGGTTTCAAACCATCCTTGAAAATTCCATCCAGGTTTTCAACTGAAGTGAGATGGTAGAGAAGCTTCTGATCCTTGATGCTTTTAACGTCCGACATAGTGGTCTCCTTGACCTGCACATCAACCTAAACTGGATTCAGTTCCGGCCTCGCCCCGTGCTGATGTAACCCTCGATCCGTAGGGGTTGGTAGAACAATCGCTGCGATTCTAGTGTGCCATCACTTTTGGCCACAAGCCCACTAAGGAAATTGGTTAGCAGGGTCAAGCAGCAACACGCCCGAACTCACTCTTCATCAAAATAATCGCGATCCAGCGTCGGCAACCGCAACAAACGCGATGTCACGCCCACCTCATGATCCATCATCAGATGCACCAGTCGCGTCCCGTCTACCAGCACAATACCGTCCACCGATTTGGCGAAGTCGACGGCGTGCGCCGTAAAACCAGAGGTGGTAATGAACACACCGCGCTTGGCCTTTTGTCCTGCGAGCGCGCCATAGAACGCCTGTAACTCAGGTCGGCCAACCGTGTTCTGCCAACGCTTGGCCTGTACGTAAACCTTCTCCAACCCCAATTTATCGAGCGAGATAATGCCGTCGATGCCGGCATCACCGGAACCTCCGACACGTTGCAAGTCGTTGCGACTGGCGCCGTAACCCAAGCGATGAAGAACATCCAGCACGATTACTTCAAAACGGTTAGGGCTTACTTGCAGCAAGTTGTCCAAAAGGTCGGCCGCCGTGGCATCGCGTAATTCCTTAAGCGCTCGCTCCAGTCGGTCGTCGGGGCTCTCGGTGGCGGAGGCTAGATCGGGCTCCACATTTGGTTGGTCATCCAGTGGCTCGGCGTCAGGCGCGACTTTCAGCTTCACATTCATGTAGCCGATTGCTAAGTGCTCCACATCCGTGGTCGACAGTGGAAATGCATGCTCCTTGGCGTACTGCACGCCTGCGTCGGTCAACTTCCAATAACCGCGTTTGGCACTGCTGGAAAGACCTGCGCGCTTGAGTCGATCGTGTGCCCAGCCTGATCGGTTCTTGTAGGTAGCCTGACCACTGGCGATCAGTTCTTCGCGCTGAGCTTCACTCAGTTGCAGCATTTTTGCTGCTGATTCATGAGCGTCCCGAGCGATTGCACCCTCGGGTTTTGTGGCGAGAAAGCGAAGGATCGGCTCAATGAACTGATCGTAGGTTGGAACGGACATGGGCGCATCCCTGTGCTGAAAGTGTTTTCGTGCCGATCGGATGGCGATTGTAAATCAACGGTGGATATGGAGGGCTTCGCGACTAAAGCGTCTGCAGGTGAAAGCGTAAGTCGCTATGTCAGTTTCACCATCAATCCGCAAAAACACCGCAAAGCGCATTGCCTTGGTAACCATGAACGATCGGTCCCAACATCATGAATGGGCCGCAAGCGTAGAAAGGGGATGGGACTTTTTGCTGCGAGTCGAGCAGAACGGCTTCGTTTCCGAACTCGTCGTTGCCGAAGGACTGCTCGAAATACGATGTGCACACCGGTAGTTTCAATGGCACCGGAATGATCAGTGCCCAAACGGTGATCCCGCACCATTCCCGTGTAGGCGTCGACGTGACCGTTCTGCTGATTTGCGGTGTGATTGATCGATAGCTTTGCGCTTTGTAAGCGTCTGTCTTGACGGTTGTTTTTTCCGGGAGCGATACGATTGCTCCAACACATCCTGAAAGACAAAGGCACGAGGCGGCTGTCAGGCCAACTGATTTCATGTTTGAAGTGATGGTTTTGGGCATCAATGTTGAACGTCCTTGTGGGGTGACTTGAGCAATCTAAGTTGCCGTCGCTTCCAGCAGGCGGGGCTCTGTTATGCGATGAGTTGTGCAAGCACCATTACACAGCGCTCTGCCCGTAAACCGACCCCCGGCCGGTTTTTCAGCAGGCATTAAAAAGCCGGCTTGTGGCCGGCTTCTCGGGGACTGGCTTGGTTTATTTTTGGTAAACCGCGCCAGCCTTCAAAACGTACATCCGGATCTTGCGTCCGGCTGTGGGACTTGGTCAGACAGTGGTCTGCCGCGTCAGGCGTCATCCGGGCCGCTTGGCGGGCCGATGCGCGAATGTGGGGCGCAGGATACTGAGTTTTGTTGGGGATTCCCAGTGCGAAGTGCGGGATAGAGCGTTCTATCCATGAAAAATCCCGTATTTGTACCGACTATCCGGGCCGGTTGCCCCTCACGACAGAAGCTGGCTCAGAGAAACGGCACCACCGGCCGCCGCTTGCCCAGCGTCGACCACCAGAACACCCACCCCAATACATGAATCCTCTGCTCCTCGATCTGCGCCGCGCGGAAGATCTCGTCCGGGTATTCGGCGCTGTTGTGGCTGCGCAGGCGCAATGCGTTGCCGGGCATGCGGTGCAGGTATTTGATGCGCAGCATGCCGTCGTGTTCGATGGCGTAGATTTCGCCGTCCACCACCTGGGTGAGGCCGCGGTCGATGGCGAGGGTGGAGCCGTCTTCGATTTTCTCGGCCATGCTGTTGCCGATCATGTGGGTGCAGATGGCGTCGGTGTGGCGGATCTCCAGTGTTTCTAGGTGGCTGCGGGGCAGGCGGATGGTTTGTTCCGGGTCTTTGATGACATGGGTTTTGTCGGAGCCGGGGGCGACCGGGGTTTCTTTGTAGAGCGGCAATTCGATGTCGTTGGTTTCGAGCACCGTGTAGACGCCGCGAATGGCATGCGCATCGAGGATGTCGCCCGAGTCCGTATGCAGGTGCGGGGCGTCTTTCGGGCCTTCGCCGGTCTTCAGCCATTGGCTGTTGACGGACAACAGGCGCGCAACTTCTTCCATGCGGTACGCGGGTACGCCCCGGGTGTACCAGTTATGAACGTTTTGGGCTTCCGTGCCCCAGAACTTTGCGAATCCCGTGGTGGTGATGTTCGCAGCTTCCAGGAGTGCCTTGAATCTTGGACCGCTAGTGTTCTTTCTCATAAACACGAGTCTACGACCGGCCTAGAGCGGTTTGAATAAACCTTGCGTTCAAAATCAGGGCAAATTTTGCGACGGGATGTAAGACGTCCTTGTGGGAAATTACACACACCAAAACTTTTCTGTAGGTCGCTATAAACAGGCTGTTTAAGCACTTATCTGGCAGGCACAAAAAACCCCGGATCAACCGGGGTTTTCTTCAAGCGTGTCGCAGGTCGCGAGACTTAGCCTTTGTAGGCAGCAACCGACTTGGTGATCGCGGCGCGGGCAGCGTCAGCGCCGTCCCAGCCTTCGATTTTCACCCATTTGCCTTTTTCGAGATCTTTGTAGTTCGCGAAGAAGTGCTCGATCTGCTGGATCAGCAGGGCTGGCAGGTCGGTGTATTCCTTCACGTCCACGTACAGCTGGGACAGCTTGTCGTGTGGGACTGCGATGACTTTGGCATCGCCGCCGCCGTCGTCGGTCATGTTCAGGATGCCGACTGGACGCGCGCGGATCACCGAACCTGGAGCAACCGGGTAAGGGGTTACTACCAGCACGTCCAGGGGATCACCGTCGTCAGCCAGGGTGTTCGGGATGTAACCGTAGTTGGCCGGGTAGAACATCGGGGTGGCCATGAAACGGTCAACGAACAGGCAATCGCTGTCTTTGTCGATTTCGTATTTGATCGGCGCGTGGTTGGCCGGGATCTCGATCGCGACGTAGATGTCGTTCGGCAGGTCTTTGCCAGCCGGAATCTTGCTGTAGCTCATTGGGCGTTGCCCCCGTTAGTTGACCAAAAACACTTGGCCGGATTGACCAAAAAGTGGCGGCGATTATAGGCATATTCTGCCGTGGACGCCATGTACCGGAAGTCGTGCAGACCTTTACTCGTGAGCCTGATAGACCGGGTCGCTGGCCTGAAGTTGCTTCAGGCGCGCCAACGGATCCTGGCGGTAGAAAAGCCGCAGCTGCGCATACACCTGTGGATAAGCTTCGTGCAGCAGATCCGGAGCGCTGAAGAAGTACTCGCTGGTGACGGCGAAGAACTCGGCCGGGTTCTCGGCGGCATACGGGTCGATGGCGGTTTCGGCGTCGGGATGGCGGTCGAGCTGGCGATTGAGGTCGTCGTACGCCGCCTGCATCACCTCGGCCCAGTCGCTGACCCGCATGTCGGCATGCAGCGGTGGCAGGCCGTTGGCGTCACCGTTGAGCATGTCCAGCTTGTGCGCCAGTTCGTGGATCACCAGGTTGTAGCCTTCCCAGCCACCACTGGCCATCACGCCGGGCCAGGCGAGGATGATCGGCCCTTGTTGCCACGCTTCGCCGCTGTGTTCGCCGTCCCACTCATGCTCGACGCCGCTGGCATCGCGATGGCGCTGGGGGCTGAGGAAGTCGTCGGGGTAGAGGACGATTTCATGAAAACCCTGATACCAGTTCAGATCGCCGAGATGCAAAAGTGGCAGTTGCGCCTGGGCGGCGAGCAGCAGGCGTTGTTCCTGATGCAATTCGACACCGGGCAGGGCGGTCAGGTGTTTGTCTTCGAGGAACAGCACGCTGGTTTCGCGCAGCCACTGGTCTTCAGCGGCAGTGATGCCATCGAGAAAACTCAGGTGATGGCGCACCCGCTGCCACATATCGTCGGCAATCGGGTACTTCGCCAGAATGCGCCGGCGTCGCCAGGCGCTCAGCGACCACATCGGCTTAGTGCGATTGGGCTTTGGTGCCGCCGAAACGGCTGCGAACCACGCCGATGATCATCGGAATCAGCGACAGCAGAATGATGCCGACCACCAGCAGCGACAGGTTCTTCTTGATGAACGGCACGTTGCCGAAGAAGTAGCCCAGCGTCACCAGACCGCCGACCCACAGGACCGTACCGAACACGCTGAAACCGAAGAACCGCGGGTAAGGCATCTTCGCGACACCGGCGACGAACGGGGCAAAGGTACGGATGATCGGCAGGAAGCGCGCCAGGGTTACAGTCTTGCCACCGTGTTTGTCGTAAAAGTCGTGGGTCTGTTGCAGATAGTCGCGGCGGAAGATCTTCGAATTCGGATTGCTGAACAGTTTTTCACCGGCCGTTCGTCCGATCACGTAGTTGGTGCTGTCGCCGAGGATCGCCGCGAGCATCAGCAAGCCCGCCAGCAATACCGGATCCATACCGCCGCCCGCAGCCACTGCGCCGGCGATGAACAGCAGGGAATCACCCGGCAGGAATGGCATCACCACCAGACCGGTCTCGCAGAAGATCACCAGAAACAGGATGGCGTAGATCCAAGGCCCGTAATTATTCACCAGCAGGTCGAGGTAAACATCGAGATGCAGGATAAGGTCGAGCGGGTTGAAATCCATGGAGGCACCTGTGGTGATGGCCTGACTCGGCAGACCTGTGCGGATGACTTCGTGTAAGCCTACAAGCGGGTGTAGTTTTTCTTACAAGCCGGAAAGATCGGGATTATACGGGCAGAGGGGTGAAAAGCGCGTTGGTTTTGTAGCGGGGGATGTCGGTGTGAATAAATGTCGGGTTGGCATTCATTTTGGGGAGGGAGTCTGCTCCCTCCCCGCAGGGCACCCCGCGATCAGAGTTCTTCGCTGATCGGCAGCACGTAGTTCTTGAACTCGGTGTCTTCCTTGAACCCGATGGATTCGTAGGTTTTCTGCGCCACTTCATTGTCGGCGCTGGTGGAGACGCGCATGCGCACGGCCTGGGTTTCCTTGGCCATTTTCTTCGCGGTGCGGATCAGGTTGTCGGCTACCAGCTGGCGGCGGGCGTCTTCGGCGACGTAGATGTCGTTGAGGATCCACACGCGCTTGAGCGACAGGGAGGAAAAACTCGGGTAGAGCTGGCAGAAGCCCATGAGCTTCTTGTCGTCGTCATCGGCCAGGGCCAGGTAGATCACCGATTCCTTGCGTCGCAGGCGCTTTTCGAGAAAGGCCCGGGACGAGTCCGGGTAGGGCAGGGAGCCGTAGAACTCGCGGTACTTAACGAACAACGGGGTCAGCAAATCCAGGTGTTCGAGGGTCGCTTGGATAATCCGCATGGTAGGTCTCGTCCTTCAAGTGGCTGTCTTCACGTGGGGCTGACGGCAACGGGAAACCTTGGGCGGCCGTGCGTCGATCCTGCCTCAAACCGGCGCAGAAAGGCAATGCGGAAACGGTTCAGGCTGGGGGCGGATCGAGTAGGAAATTACTCTTCATGTCTGCACCGGCTTCCGATTCCAGCGTCCGAACCTGCGCTTCGTCCTTCAGATTGACGCCCGACAGCTGTCGCCGACAGGCTTCGCGCATCAGGTACAGCAAGCGATGCGCCGCCATGCCGTAACTGAGCCCTTCCAGCCGCACATTGGAGATGCAGTTGCGGTAAGCATCCGTGAGGCCGACCTTTGGATTGTAGGTGAAATATAAACCCAGGCTGTCCGGCGAACTGAGGCCCGGACGCTCTCCAATCAGCATCACGACCATTTTCGCGCCCAGCAACTGGCCAATTTCATCGCCAATCGCCACCCGGCCCTGTTCCACCAGTACCACCGGCGCGGTCGACCATTCGTCGGCGCTCATCTGTTCCTCCAGGCGGGTGAGAAACGGCAGGGTATGCCGATGCACCGCCAGCGCCGACAGACCATCCGCCACCACAATCACCAGATCCACACCGCCCGGATGCGCCTGGGCGTATTCGCGCAGGGTCTGGGCCGATTGATCGCTCAATTTGCGCCCCAGGTCCGGGCGTTGCAGGTAGCTGTTGCGATCCACCGCCGCGCTGTGCAGCAGCAGGCTGTCGCGCTGGCGCTCGGTCAGTTGGGCGCTGAGCCCGGCGTGATCGAACGGCAAATGCACCGCGTCCCGAGCCTGGGCGTGGGCGAACTGGAAATCCAGCTGTGCACGGGTCGGCAGGCTGGTGCCGGTGCGGCCGAGGGCAATGCGCGCCGGGGTCAGACGACGCAGCTCCAGCCACGGGTTTTGCGGATCGACGGGCGGTTTTTCCATCTGACTCATCCCAGTTGCGCCAAGGCCTGGCGGAAGGCCGGCGGCAGGTTGTTGCCAAAGCGGACCTTGCCGTCCGCCTGGGTGAAGATGCCCATGTTCGCCAGCCACTGTTCGAATTCCGGCGCCGGTTTCAGGCCAAGTGTCTGGCGCGCATAGAGCGCGTCGTGGAACGAGGTGGTCTGGTAGTTGAGCATGATGTCGTCGGAGCCGGGGATGCCCATGATGAAGTTGATCCCGGCCACGCCGAGCAGGGTCAGCAGGGTGTCCATGTCATCCTGGTCGGCTTCGGCGTGGTTGGTGTAGCAGATGTCGCAGCCCATCGGCACGCCGAGCAGCTTGCCGCAGAAGTGGTCTTCGAGGCCCGCGCGGATGATCTGTTTGCCGTTGTACAGGTATTCCGGGCCGATGAATCCTACGACGGTGTTCACCAGAAACGGCTTGAAATGGCGCGCCACGGCGTAGGCCCTTGTCTCGCAGGTCTGTTGATCGACGCCGTGGTGGGCATTGGCCGACAGGGCGCTGCCCTGGCCGGTTTCGAAATACATCAGGTTCTGCCCGAGCGTGCCGCGATTGAGGCTCAGACCCGCTTCATAACCTTCCTGCAAGATGTTCAGGTTGATGCCGAAACTGGCGTTGGCCGCTTCGGTGCCGGCAATCGACTGGAACACCAGATCCAGCGGCACACCACGGTTGACCGCTTCTATAGAGGTGGTGACGTGGGTCAGCACGCAGGCCTGGGTCGGAATGTCGTAGCGCTGGATGATCGCGTCGAGCATTTCCAGCATTGCGCAGATCGAGGCGATGCTGTCGGTGGCCGGGTTGATGCCGATCATGGCGTCGCCGTTGCCGTACAGCAGACCGTCGAGAATGCTCGCCGCGATGCCGGAAGGTTCGTCGGTCGGGTGATTGGGTTGCAGCCTTGTGGATAACCGCCCACGCAGGCCGAGGGTGCCGCGAAATTGGGTGACGACGCGGATCTTCTGCGCCACCAGCACCAGATCCTGCACGCGCATGATCTTCGACACGGCAGCGACCATTTCCGGTGTCAGGCCGGGGGCGAGGGCGCGCAGGCTCTGCTCATCGGCCGCTTCGCTCAGAAGCCAGTCGCGAAAGCCGCCAACCGTGAGATGGCTGACGACTGCGAAGGCCTGTTTGTCATGGCTGTCGATGATCAGTCGGGTGACTTCATCGGATTCGTAGGGGATCAGCGCTTCCTGCAAAAAATGCGTGAGCGGGATGTCGGCCAGCGCCATTTGCGCGGCCACCCGTTCGCCATCGTTGAGCGCGGCGACGCCCGCCAGGAAGTCCCCGGAACGTGCAGGGCTGGCCTTGGCCATCACTTCCTTGAGGCTGTCGAAGCGATAGGTCTGGGCGCCGACGGTATGGGCAAATGCAGCCATGGGGCGCGTTCCTCCTGAATGAATGCTTTTAGTGCGGGCACCGAGCCCGAGGCCCGATGCCGGTGCAGCTCAGTTAGCGTTTAGATACCTTCGAGCATAGCGTCTGCCGGTGCTTCGGAGCGTTGCTTGGCGGTCAACTGGAAGTACAGGTAGCCGGCGGCCATGAAACCCAGGAACACACAGCCGATCAGCGTGTTGAACCAGGCCATCGCCACCAGGCACACCACCGCCAGGAACAGCGCGATGGCCGGCACCACCGGATAGCCCGGTGCGCGGAAGGTGCGCTCCAGATTCGGCTCGGTTTTGCGCAGTTTGAACAGGCTGAGCATGCTGATGATGTACATCACGATGGCGCCGAACACCGACATGGTGATCATCGCCGCCGTCAGGGTCATGCCTTGCAGGTTGACCAGACCGTCGCTGTAGATCGCCGCGATGCCGATCACGCCGCCGGCCAGAATCGCCCGGTGCGGGGTCTGGAAACGCGAGAGTTTGGCCAGGCCTTTCGGCAGATAACCGGCCCGGGCCAGGGCGAAGAACTGCCGCGAGTAGCCGAGGATGATCCCGTGGAAACTCGCTACCAGCCCGAACAGGCCGATCCACACCAGCATGTGCATCCAGGTCGAGTTGTTGCCGACCACCGCTTTCATCGCCTGCGGCAGCGGGTCGTTGATGTTCGACAGTTGACGCCAGTCACCGACGCCGCCGGCCATCACCATTACGCCGATGGCCAGGAATACCAGGGTCAGGATGCCGCTGACATAGGCCCGTGGAATCGTGCGTTTCGGGTCCTTGGCCTCCTCGGCCGCCATGGCCGCGCCTTCGATGGCGAGGAAGAACCAGATCGCGAAGGGAATCGCCGCGAAAATGCCCGGAATCGAGCCCATCGTGAACTCATTGGCACCCGACCAGCCGTTCAGCACGAAGTTGCTGAAGCTGAAGCCCGGTGCGACCACGCCCATGAACACCAGCAATTCGGCGACGGCGAGCACGGTCACTACCAGCTCGAAGGTCGCGGCGATGCTGACGCCAAGGATGTTCAGGGCCATGAACACGAAATACGCGCCGACTGCCGCGAGTTTCGGATCGAGCCCCGGATATTGCACATTCAGATAGGCGCCGATGGCCATGGCGATGGCCGGCGGGGCGAACACGAATTCGATCAGGGTGGCGATGCCGGCGATCAATCCGCCTTTCTCGCCGAACGCCCGACGGCTGTAGGCAAACGGCCCGCCCGCGTGGGGGATCGCGGTGGTCAGTTCGGTGAAACTGAAGATGAAGCAGGTGTACATGGTCGCGACCATCAGGGCCGTGACCAGGAAACCCAAGGTTCCTGCGGTGCCCCAGCCATAACTCCAGCCGAAGTATTCGCCGGAAATCACCAGGCCGACGGCAATGCCCCAAAGGTGCAGGGTGCCGAGTGTGGGTTTGAGCTGTGTGGTGGAAGTCATAAGTCCTCTCTGTCTTTTTTATTGTTCGATCTGTTGGACTTTCGGGTGCAGCGGTTGAGTGAGTGGATGCTGTTCACGCAGCGGCAGTGTTCACGCAAATCCTGAATGACGGGTACGCAAGGCCCGTGCCAGAGCGGCCAGGCCAGGAAGTGTCATCGGGATTAAAAGGGCGACACCGATATTTCGGTGCCGCCCTTGGTTTTTAGAAGAAGCCCAGCGGATTGATGTCGTAGCTCACCAGCAGGTTTTTGGTCTGCTGGTAGTGGTCGAGCATCATCTTGTGGGTTTCACGGCCGACGCCGGACTTCTTGTACCCGCCGAACGCGGCGTGCGCCGGGTACAGGTGGTAGCAGTTGGTCCACACACGACCGGCCTTGATGGCGCGGCCCATGCGATAGGCGCGGTTGATGTCGCGGGTCCAGAGGCCGGCGCCCAGGCCGAACTCGGTATCGTTGGCGATCGCCAGGGCTTCGGCTTCGTCCTTGAACGTGGTGATGCTCACCACCGGGCCGAAGATTTCTTCCTGGAACACACGCATTTTGTTGGTGCCCTTGAGCAGGGTCGGCTGGATGTAGTAACCGGAAGCCAGGTTGCCTTCGAGTTTTTCCACCTTGCCGCCGGTCAGCAGCTCGGCACCTTCGCCCTTGGCGATTTCCAGGTACGAAAGGATCTTGTCGAATTGCTGCTCGGATGCCTGGGCGCCAACCATGGTGTCGGTATCGAGTGGGTCGCCACGTTTGATCTGGCTGACTTTCTTCATCACCGCTTCCATGAACTGCGGATAGATCGACTCCTGAACCAGTGCACGGGACGGGCAGGTGCAGACTTCGCCCTGGTTGAAGAACGCCAGCACCAGGCCTTCGGCGGCTTTTTCGATGAAGCTTGGCTCGGCCTGCATGATGTCTTCGAAGAAGATGTTCGGCGACTTGCCGCCCAGCTCAACGGTGGACGGAATGATGTTTTCGGCAGCGCATTTCATGATGTGCGAGCCGACCGGGGTCGAGCCGGTGAAGGCGATCTTGGCGATGCGTTTGCTGGTGGCCAGGGCTTCGCCGGCTTCTTTGCCGAACCCTTGCACCACGTTGAGCACGCCCGGCGGCAGCAGGTCGCCGATCAGTTCCAGCAGCACGCTGATGCCCAGCGGGGTTTGCTCGGCAGGCTTGAGCACCACGCAGTTGCCGGCGGCCAGGGCCGGGGCGAGTTTCCATGCGGCCATCAGGATCGGGAAGTTCCACGGGATGATCTGGCCGACCACGCCCAGCGGTTCATGGATGTGATAGGCGACGGTGTTGCCATCGATCTCGGCGGCGCTGCCTTCCTGGGCGCGCAGGCACCCGGCGAAATAGCGGAAGTGGTCGGCAGCCAGCGGGATGTCGGCGTTGAGGGTTTCGCGGATGGCTTTGCCGTTGTCCCAGGTTTCGGTGATCGCCAGGGTTTCGAGGTTCTGTTCGATGCGGTCGGCGATTTTCAGCAGGATCAGCGAGCGGGCCTGGGCGGAAGTGGAACCCCAGGCATCGGCAGCGGCGTGGGCGGCGTCCAGGGCTTTTTCGATGTCTTCGGCCGTGGAGCGCGGGAATTCGGCAATCGGTTGGCCATTTACTGGCGAGGTGTTGGTGAAGTACTGACCTTTGACAGGCGCGACGAACTCGCCGCCGATGTAGTTACCGTACTTGCTCTTGAACGAGACTTTGGCGCCTTCAGTACCGGGGTGAGCGTAACGCATGATGATGTTCTCCTTGGCTTTGTACTTATTAGAGAAACGCGCATGAGCGCTTGCTATAAGCGTAGAGCAAAGGTCGGGCCACTGCCGTGCAGGTCAGGCAAATCAAGGCCTTGCGAGATTTGTGTCGGACAAGTGGCAAGCGTCTGTGGCGGTATCGGTACAGCCTGGGTGACAGTTTGTACCGCTTCTGGCACAACCCGTGACCGGGCGGTCTTGCCAGCATTGCAAAGACCGGTTGGCTGGAGGATGCTGGTCACCACTTCACGCATGGGCCGATGAGCCTCGGGGAGAATAATAAGAAATGCACGACAACCATTTGAGTCGCCATGCCCAACAGGTTCTCACCGTCACCCAGGGCAAGCCGCACCTGCATGGCCCCGGTGCCGACCCCTCGATTGCCCGCTCGTGGCTGCGTTGTCTTGAGGACTATCACCTCGACCCGGCCCTGACCATGGCGCCGACCGTGCTCGAACACGGTCGAATCCTGGAAAGCCGCGAACGCTTGCAACAGGTGTTGCAGATCGCCGGCAATGAAATGAGCAGCCTGCATCAACAACTCTCCGGCGCCGGCCACGCGGTGCTGCTGACCGACGCGCGCGGGGTGATCCTCAACTGCGTCACCGCTCCCGCCGAACGCAAGATTTTCGAACGCGCCGGCCTGTGGCTGGGTTCCGACTGGAGCGAGGCCTGCGAAGGCACCAACGGCATCGGCACCTGCCTGGTGGAACGTCAGGCCCTGACGATTCATCAAGACGAACACTTTCGCGGTCGTCACACCGGCCTGACCTGCTCGGCGAGCCCGGTGTTCGACCCGCACGGCGAGCTGCTGGCGGTGCTCGATGTTTCCTCGGCTCGGCATGACGTCTCGCGCCAGAGCCAGTTCCACACCATGGCGCTGGTCAATCTGTCGGCGAAGATGATCGAGAGCTGCTACTTCCTGCGCTGCTTCGATAACCAATGGTTGTTGCGTTTCCACCTTCAGGCTGAGTCCGTCGGGCTGTTTAGCGAAGGGTTGCTGGCGTTTGACGGGGAAGGGCGGATCAGTGCGGTCAATCAGAGTGCATTGAACCTGCTCGGGCACATCCGTGGCGGCTTGCTCGGTAAACCGGTGGAGGCGTTTTTCGATTGTTCGCTGGATGAGTTGCTCGGGCGCGCCAGTGCCAATGCCAGCGCCAGTTGGCCGCTGCGTACTCGCGATGGGCGGCATCTGTTTGCGGTGCTGCGCGGCGAAACCCGTCGGCCGCTGCCAGCAGTACCGGTTCCGGCGCCTTTGGAAGCGCCGCGTCTTGCGGGCATTTGCCTTGGTGATGCGGCGTTGCAGTCGGATTTCCGCAAGTCGCTGCGGGTGTTCGAGCGTGACGTGCCGCTGCTGATCAACGGCGAAACCGGTTCTGGCAAGGAAGCATTCGCCAAGGCTGTGCATAACGCCAGTCAGCGCGCCGGCAAAGCGTTCGTCGCCCTCAACTGCGCGGCAATTCCCGAAAGCCTGATCGAGAGCGAACTGTTCGGTTATCGCGGCGGCAGCTTCACCGGCGCGCGCAAGGACGGCATGCGCGGCAAGCTGCAGCAGGCCGATGGCGGCACGTTGTTCCTCGATGAAATCGGCGACATGCCGCTGGCTCTGCAGACTCGCCTGTTGCGGGTGCTGGAAGACCGGCAGGTGGTGCCGATCGGCGGCGAGCCGGAAGCGGTCAACGTGCGAATCATCAGCGCCACCCACCGCAATTTGCTGGAGCGGGTCGGTGATGGCAGTTTCCGGGAAGACCTTTACTACCGGCTCAACGGGCTGGAAGTGGCGCTGCCGCCGTTGCGCGAGCGCAGTGACAAGTCGCAGCTGCTGGATTTCCTGCTGGCCGAAGAGGCGGGCGGGGAAACGATCCTGATCGACGAACCGGCGCGCCAGGCTTTGCTCGGGTTCAACTGGCCGGGCAATGTGCGGCAGATGCGCAATGTGCTGCGCACGCTGGCGGCGTTGTGCGATGAGGGGCGGATCGGGCTGGATGATCTGCCGGCGATGTTTCGGCATGTGCAGCCGCTGTTGGTGAAAGCCGATGAAACTGCATCCGAACATCCGCTGGAAGATGCCGAGCGGCTGGCCTTGCTCAGTGCGCTGGAACACACGCGCTGGCATATGACCCATACGGCGCAGCAACTGGGCGTCAGTCGCAATACGCTCTATAGAAAGTTGCGCAAGCACGGGATTGAGCGGCGTGTCAGTTAAAAGCCCCTCACCCTAGCCCTCTCCCAAAGGGAGAGGGAACTGACCGCGGTGTCTTTTGGCATACATCGACCTGAGCGACCGAGTCGATTATGGATTCGGGCTGGAGTTCACCGTGATGTGTCAGGTCGGCGTACCTCGAGAGAACACGACGGTCGGTTCCCTCTCCCTTGGGAGAGGGCTAGGGTGAGGGGTGCGATCTCAAGTCGGACACAAATCCAGACCTCCACCCTCAATCACCTAAAGAGTGCCATTTCCCCCTCCCTGCGCTAACCTGCGGCCATGTTTTACGAGGTCGACTATGCACATTCATATTCTGGGTATCTGCGGGACTTTCATGGGCTCGATGGCGGTTCTGGCCAAAGAGCTGGGCCATCACGTCACTGGCTCCGATGCCAACGTCTATCCGCCGATGAGCACCCAGCTCGAAGCCCAGGGCATTCAGCTGACCCAGGGTTACGACCCGGCGCAGCTTGATCCGGCACCTGATCTGGTGGTGATCGGCAACGCCATGTCCCGCGGCAATCCGGCAGTGGAATATGTGCTGAACAAAGGCTTGCCGTACGTGTCCGGCCCGCAATGGCTGGCCGACCATGTGCTGCAAGGTCGCTGGGTGCTGGCGGTTGCCGGTACGCACGGCAAGACCACCACCAGCAGCATGCTCGCCTGGGTACTGGAACACGCCGGCATGAGCCCGGGCTTCCTGATCGGCGGAGTGCCGCAGAATTTCTCGGTGTCGGCACGTCTGGGTGGTACGCCGTTCTTCGTGATCGAGGCTGACGAATACGACAGCGCGTTCTTCGACAAGCGCTCGAAGTTTGTCCACTACCGTCCGCGCACCGCGATCCTCAACAACCTTGAGTTCGATCATGCCGACATCTTCCCTGATCTGCCGGCCATCGAACGGCAGTTCCACCACTTGGTGCGGACCATTCCGAGCGAAGGCCTGGTGATCCACCCGACCACTGAACCCGCCTTGCAACGTGTGATCGAGATGGGCTGCTGGACCCCGGTGCAAACCACTGGTGCCGGCGGTCAGTGGCAGGTCAAGTTGCTGAAGGACGACGGCTCGGCGTTTGAAGTGATGTTCGAAGGCGTGTCCCAAGGCGTGGTCGAGTGGGAGTTGACCGGTCAGCACAACGTTGCCAACGCCTTGGCCACTCTGGCTGCCGCGCGCCATGTCGGCGTTGTTCCGTCGATGGGCATTGGCGGGCTGAGCGCATTCAAGAGCGTCAAGCGCCGTATGGAGAAAGTCGCGGAAGTGCGCGGCATCACCATCTACGATGACTTCGCCCACCACCCGACCGCGATTGCCACCACCCTTGATGGCCTGCGCAAACGTATCGGCGATGAGCCGCTGATCGCGATCATCGAGCCGCGCTCCAACTCGATGAAGCTCGGCGCCCACCGTGACGGTCTGCCGGACAGCGTGGTCGATGCCGATCAAGTGATCTGGTACGCCCCGGCCAACCTCGGTTGGGATCTGGCAGGCACCGCCGCGTTGTGCACCGTGCCGTCAATCGTCAGCGATTCGCTGGAAGGCATCATCGAACGCGTGAAGAGCCAGGCCCAGCCCGGCACCCACGTGGTGATCATGAGCAACGGCGGTTTCGGCGGCCTGCACGGCAAACTTGCCGAGGCGCTGAAATGAACACGCGTCTGGCGAGCAATGGCCCGGAACGCATCACGCTGGCGATGACTGGCGCGTCCGGCGCCCAGTACGGCTTGCGCCTGCTGGATTGTCTGGTGCGCGAGGATCGCGAGGTGCATTTCCTGATCTCCAAGGCCGCGCAACTGGTTATGGCCACCGAGACCGACGTGTCGCTGCCGGCCAAGCCACAAATGATGCAGGCGTTCCTCACCGAATACACTGGCGCGTCCGCCGGGCAGATCCGTGTGTACGGCAAGGAAGACTGGATGTCGCCGGTGGCCTCGGGCTCCGGCGCTCCGGCGGCGATGGTGGTGGTGCCGTGCTCGACCGGCACCTTGTCGGCCATTGCCACCGGCGCCTGCAACAACCTGATCGAACGGGCGGCGGACGTCACCTTGAAGGAGCGTCGCCAGTTGATTCTGGTGCCGCGCGAAGCGCCGTATTCGAGCATTCACCTGGAGCACATGCTCAAGTTGTCGAACATGGGCGTGACCATCCTGCCGGCCTCGCCGGGCTTCTATCACCAGCCGCAGACCATCGATGACCTGATCGATTTCGTGGTGGCGCGGATTCTCAATCTGCTGGGCATTCCCCAGGACATGCTGCCGCGTTGGGGCGAACACCATCTGAGCAGCGATGAATAAGCTGCTGGCGATCCTGCTGATCTTGCAACTGACCGGCTGCGCCACCGTGCGCACGCTCGATGCTGCCAAGCCCGGCGCGCCGGTGGTGTATTCCGGCACGCGGCTGGATCTGTATGCGATGAATGGCGGATGTTGCGCGATGGATCGATTCGGCGCCGAGGCACCGAGCTATCCCGGTGTGGATCTGCCGGCCAGCGCATTGCTCGATACGCTGCTGTTGCCGTTGTCGTTGCTGACGGTCATCGGTGTAGGGTTTCAGGCGACTGGCGGGCTATGAAAATCAATGGCACGACCCCGCAGGGGCGTGCCATTGAAGCTCCCTATAACGTGATCGTTTCGGGCGGAAAGACGATGTCGTCGGAGAATATGTCCTGTCCCGCCGGCAATTCGATAACGCGCTTGCCGGCGTTCGCCACTTCATCGATCAACCCGTCATATTCGTCCCGGTTCAATTCTCCTGCCCGCGTGCGGGACTCGATGGCGTCGGCAGGGTTTTGATCCGATCCCGTGGCGTGCTTCAACGCCTGCAAATGGATATCTTCCACTGTCGCCGCGCGGGTCATGCCCGAGTTGACCAGCCAGACGCGCCTCGACGTGAAGCCGATCGACGACATCGATACATGGCCTTCCATCTTCATGCTCGGGAACCACGTTTTGCCATCCGCAGGGCTTCGTTCGAGCCGCGTCGGGTTGTAGACGCGATTGTCCTGCCCAGCAACGACTTCCACATTGCGGGTATCGAGCAGGTAGCAAAACCGGATGCGTTGAGCGGGGGGCGTCGAAGTGCCGCTGGTTGTCTGGTGCGCCTCTATGCCTGTCACTCCTCTGGTTTCATTCGCAAAGTCCATGGCGCTCTTCAGGCTGAACATTGCACTGACGGGTGTCTCGCTCGTGGTGCCCACAGCCGATACCACGCGTGGGACCATGGCCCCGGGCCGGGCTATTTCGAAAGGTGTCCGGTCATCCACTTTGAACACGGCAGGAATGTCGGTTCTGTACAGATAATTGTGCGTATTGCGCTTGAAGCCGCTGAGCCGCAACAGCTCCTGAAAGAAGGGTTCGGTCAGACTCGCCTTCAGCAGGCTGGTGCCTTCTCCCTGATTTCTCAGCTGGATGATTTCAGCATCGATTTCCGGCAGAAACGGTTCGAAGAGTTTTTCGTTGGTTACCAGCCGGGTGCGATCCTGATAGGTCTTGACCCATCCAGGCATTTCATCATTGATCAGGTTCTTGAACTGCCCTGTCGGCGACAGCTCCTTGCACAGTCGTATTAGTTGCTGGACGGAAAGATTGTAGGGCTGGAACCGGGCGAGGATTTGCTCTCGTGTTTTAAGCGGAGAATCAGGGTTGGTCCACAGCCGCAGGTAGTCGAACAGTTGTTCACGCTGGGAGGGGTATTCCCGTTGTTTGACCCAGGCAGGCGGTTTCTGATGGCGCGCAACCTCCCGACGAAAGCGCACGATGTCGGGTCCTTCGATCCGATAGAGGTTCCAGATGTCGATGTCCCGCCAGAAGGGGCGCAGAACATTCTCTTTGTAGATCGGATAATCGGTGGCTTTGACGACAATCAGGCTGGCGCCTTCACGAAACGCCAGTTGGGTGAGAGGTCCATGATTGTCATTCAAGCCAGGCTTGCGTTGCATTTCGACATAACCATGGAAATTCGACTTGTCGAGATCCCAGGTGTAGTGGCGCTGATCACCGTAGGCAAGCGTGGCGTCCGCTGTCCCGGACGTGTCGGGTGTTGATGTGCGTGGAGAGGGCGAGCCGGGTGTTGGCGGGCTTGGCAATGGCGTTTGTGGGCCAGATGGGCTGCGGTGCAAGGTGACGGACTGGAGGTGTTCTGCCCATTGGGCGGGCGTGCGGTGCTGATGGTTCAGGAGGCTGTTGAACAGGTCGCGATCCATGTCCATGCCAGACCAGCGGTACAGCTCGTCAAACAGGTAGGCGTTTTCCATCCGTTGTGTCCGAACGGTAGCCCATAGAGGTTTCTTCCCGGTGCTGTGCGCTTCGCTGCGGAAACGGGTGATTTCTGCGCCCTGTATCCCGTAGAGATCCCAGATATCGCGGTCTGTCCAGGCTGTTAACAGTTCGGCTGGCTGATCGATTCGCGAAGCGGAAGGCTCGACACTGACAAACGAGCCGCTTTCGTCCATGAATGCATGATGCAGCGGCGGTCCCACCTCTTCGGTCCGGCGCATTTTTCGGTGCAGGACCACATAGCCATGGTGATTGTTGGCCTTCTCGTTCCATACGTAATGTTGGGTATCGACGTAAATCGGTGCAGTGTTCGGCTGCGTCCTGGCCGGTCCCGGCAGGTGGGGCTGTGCTGCGTTATCGTCGGTATTGTCTGCCTCCCGGTGTACCGTGGACTCGAGGGCCTGACTGATAACCCGCGGCTCAGCGACCCGCCAGGTATTGCTTTCGGTGTCGAATTGCAGGACGGGGCCCGAGGGCTGCGCTTCCTGTGGGCGCATCGCTCGGTAGGTTCCTAGGCCTTCGTCCCAGGCCACCATGACCGTCGTGGTCGTGGTGTATTGCACCTCGGCATAAATGCGTCCCCTGTGAACCCGCAACCCTTCGGTGTTGACGGCGGGTAATCGCGTTCGCAGTTGCGCCGGTAACTCGTAGTGACGGATCGATCCGCTCGCGTCTGGGTCGCTGGATGAGCTTCCTTGAGTGTCTCCAGCCGGGTGGGTCAGATCCTGAATCTGTATCGCGGGCAATGTGTCACTTGAAGAAAGGGGGGCAGGCGCCTCCGTGGGGCGGCTGGCGCTGTCTGTTTCCGGGGATCGAATCAAACCCGGGAAATCATGACGCTGGGTCGGCGATGTTTCCGGAGTCGACCTGTCGAGGGTGGGTGGCGTTTTGCTGGTGCCTTTCGACGTTTTTGTTTGCGGTGCCATCAAGGAGTCCTTTCATTGATTGCCTGACGTGCTGTGGTGTCATCCCATGGCGGAATGGCCGTAGACGCAGGTGTGCTGGAGGGCACGTTATCCATGAAAGGGAAGGGGCACGTGGTAGATAGCTACGACATGCGGGTTGATTCGATTCACTTTATTTCGAATGTCGGCCAGTTCACGCAAGATCCTCGGGCTTCATTGGAAATGGTTACCCGGGATCCGCGTTGAACCGCTGTGGCGAGTGAGCTTACTTGCCGAGTTTTCTCAGTTCGTCCGACTCGACAATCCGCACACCATCCTGCTCCTCCAGCGCCAGACGCCACATGGCGCGGGCCAGTTGGCAGGCTTCGATGCCACGGTATTTGCCGGGGATCAATTTAGAGAATGGCGCGGCGAGCTGTTCGCCCAGACGGGGCTCGCTGCGTTCGCCGAGCAACAGCGATGGCCGGCAGATGGTCAATTGCGGCCAGTCCTGCGCGCGCAATGCGTATTCCATTTCGCCTTTTACCCGGTTGTAGAACACCGAGGACCGGCGATCGGCCCCCAGGGCGCTGATCACGATCAGGTGCCGTGCTCCCATCTCCCGGGCGCGCTTGGCGAACGCCACCACCATGTCCAGATCCACGGCGCGAAACGCCTCTTCGGAGCCGGCCTGTTTGATCGTGGTGCCGAGACAGCAATAGGCGATGTCGACCCGACCGGCCAGTTGCGGCAGGAAGGTCTGTGGATCGCCGACCGGGTTTTCCAGATGCGGATGTTCAGCCAGCGGCCGGCGTGAGGGGGCAAGGACGCGGCTGATCGTCGGCTCGTTGAGCAGGCGGTCGAGCAGATGTTCACCGGTCAGTCCGGTGGCTCCTGCAAGCAAGACATGCTGAGGCGTCAAGTACATAGTGTCTCTCCCTTGATACTGTTCAGCTTAGTTGCTCTTTATCGCTCCGTCGTTCAACGCAGCACTTTGCAATGCTTTTCTCGCTTGCTGTTTACGCAGCAGTTGCCAGTGCGCCAGCACGGTTTTCGGCGCCCAGATCTGCGGTTCAGAGGCTTCGAAGTTGTCCGCCAGTTCCCGTTCGGCGACGGTGGCCTTGGCCAGTTTGAAGGCTTGCTCCAGGTCGTCGGTCTGGTTCAGCGCCTGGGCAAACAGGGCATCGCCGAAGTAGGTGAAGTTGGCCTCCTCGGAGCAACCGAACGACACGCGATCGGCGCGCGAGGCGGTCATGATCAGCGTGCGCTCGTCCTTCAGCGCCGGAATGAAGCCGCCGGAATAGCACGAAGAGATGACGATGATCTTGTCGCGATTCTTCAGCGGTGCGAGCACGGCGGCGAGTTCGTCGGCGGGCAGGTCGGCCAGTTCCATGCGCGGCTGGTCGAGCACCAGTTCGTGTTCGGCGGTGCCGTGGCTGGTCAGGTAGATGAACACCAGGTCTTCCGGGCCGCTGCGTTCGGCCAGGGTCAGGGCTGCGCGGCGCAGGTTCTCGCGGGTGGCCATCGGCCGGTCGCCGAGGTGGTCGCGATGGTTGACCAGGCGAATCTGGCCAAACGCGCCGAAACGGCTGGTGAGCATGTTGGCCACGTAATCGGATTCGCGCAGGAACACGCTCTGCTTGCCGTCGCCGCCGAGGGTCAGGGTGTACAGCTCCACTGCCGGGGTCGAGGCCGGCACATTGGCCAGCGCTTCATCGAGCAGGCGACCCTGGGCCAGCAGGCCGAGTTCTAGGGTGTCCGGCAGCAACTTGCCGTCGGCATCGCGTACCCGCTGGCCGTTGATCCAGGTGCCGCTGAGCACGCTGCCATCGGTGAGCACCAGGGTGCCGCGTCCGGAATAACTGTCGCTGTCGAATCCACCGACGTAGAAGCTGCCATCGGACAGGTTCAGGCGACCCTGACCGCTGAAGCGCCAATCATTGAAGTAACCGATGTAGTGGCTGCCGTCGGCGCCGATCAGTTCGCCCTTGCCGGTCAGCGCGCCTTCCTTGAACTGCCCGAGCCAGACATCGCCATCGGCGTTTTCGTAGCGACCCTTGCCGTGCAGTTGATTGTTCTTGAAGCCGCCGACGTAGATGTCGCCGTCGGCACTGTTGAAGGTGCCGTTGCCTTCGAGCTGGCCGTTGACGAAGTGGCCGGTGAACTGATTGCCGCTGGCATCGCCGCGCTGGCCTTCGCCGTTGGGTTTGCCGTGGGCGAACTGGCCCTGATAGGAACTGCCGTCATCCAGCTCGAGGCGACCGAGCCCGGAATACTGGTCGGCCTTGAATTCGCCGCGATAGGTCATCGCGTTTTCTTTAAGGGTGCCTTCGCCGTCACGTCGGCCCAGCTTGAAACCGCCGGTGTAGCTGCCGGCCGTGGTGGTCAGCGTGCCCTGGCCGTCGAACAGCCCTTGCTGGAAGTTGCCGCGATAGACCTCGCCATTGCTGCCGTGCCATTCGCCCTGACCATGCCATTGCCCCTTGTCGAACGCCCCGGCGTACCAGCTGCCGTTGGGGTAGTCGACCCGGCCCTGGCCTTGCAGCAAACCATCGACCAGTTCACCGCGATAGCGGCCGCCGTCGGGCAGGCGTGCATCCGGCGGCAACAGCGATTCGCCGTCGCCACACGCGGCCAGCAACAGGGTCAAGGCAAGGGGAGCAAGAGGAGCGAATGAGCGCATAGCGGGATCCGGGCAATTAGGCGACCGAGTATGCCGCAGCTATGTGACCTAATACAGCCGGCGGGGAGGAGCGGATGCGAAACAGCGTGAGCCGCTTCGCATCCAGGCGCTTAAACGAAGCAGAGCGACAGCGGTTCGGCGATGTAGGCCGGTTTGTCCGAGCCTTCGATCTCCAGGGTGGCGGTGGCCTTGAGCAGCCACTGGCCAGGTTTTTTCTCGGTCACTTCACCGAGGTCGACCTTGAGCCGGACCTTGGAGTTGACCTTGACCGGCTGGATGAAACGCACGCTGTCCAGGCCGTAGTTGACCACCATCTTCACGCCTTGCGGCAGGATCAGGATGTCTTCCATCAGTTTGGGGATCAGCGACAACGACAGGAAACCGTGTGCAATGGTGCTGCCAAATGGCGTTTGCGCGGCTTTGATCGGGTCGACATGGATGAACTGGTAATCCCCGGTGGCTTCTGCGAACAGGTTGATACGCTCCTGATCGATGGTGAGCCATTCGGAACGTCCGAGTTCCTTGCCGACATAATCTTTGAGCTCTGCAACTGGAACATAGGGCATTGAGACTCTCCTTGGGTTCATCGGTTTTATAGTTTTTCAGGTGGGGGATTTGACCGCCCTGCGAACCACTGTAGATCATCATGGCGATTTGCTCAGGTCAACCGACCATGCTTTTGGCGAATGCCGATCCATAGCGCAGGCGTGCTTATAATGCGGGCGACTTGCGAGGCGAAAAGTAAGACGGAGATGACGGATGTTGCTACGCGGCCTGACCATGCTGGTGCTGTTTCAATTGCTCGGCACGGCCCTCAATCATTTGCTGTTGCCGGTGCTGCCGGGGCCGATCATCGGCCTTTTGCTGTTGCTGGTATTCCTGATCGTACGCGGTGAAGTCGGCGAGCCGCTGAACCTCGCCGCCGGCAGCCTGCTGCGTTATCTGCCATTGCTGCTGGTGCCGCCGGCGGTGGGCGTGATGGTGTATGCCACGGCGATTGCCGCGGATTTCTGGGCCATTGTCGGTGCGCTGGTGGTCTCGCTGATTCTGTCGATGGCCTTCGCCGGCGTGCTGATGCAACGGCTGGTCAAGCGCCACGCGCCGCATTCGGAGGAGTCCTGATGCTGTTCGACTGGCAAGGTGCCTGGGCTTCGGTGATTCACCATCCCCTGTTCGGCATCGGCATCACCCTCGGTGCCTATCAACTGGTGCTGGCGGCGTTCGAGAAAACCCGCTGGATCTTTCTGCAACCGGTGCTGGTCTCGATGCTGTTGGTGATCGGCGTGCTGGTCGGCTGCGGCCTGACCTACGCCGAGTACCGCAAGAGCACCGAGATCCTCAGTATTCTGCTGGGCCCGGCGACCGTTGCGCTGGCAGTGCCGCTGTATCTGAATCTGCGACGCATCCGGCAATTGTTCTGGCCGATTTTTACTACGCTGGTGATAGGCGGCGTGGTCGCCACGGGCATGGGCGTGGCGCTGGGCTGGTGGTTCGGTGCCGATCACATGATCCTGATGACCATGGCGCCCAAGTCGGTGACCTCACCGATCGCCATGCTGGTGGCCGAACAGATCGGCGGTGTCGCAGCATTGGCGGCGGTGTTCGTGTTGATCACCGGGGTGATCGGCGCGATCTTCGGCCCGGCGTTGCTGACCCGTCTGGGCGTGCACAGCCCGGAGGCGCGCGGCATGGCGCTGGGCATGACGGCACATGCGGTCGGCACCTCGGTGGCGTTGCAGGAAAGCGATGAGTGCGGCGCCTTCGCGGCGCTGGCGATGAGTCTGATGGGCGTGGCCACGGCGGTGTTCCTGCCGTTGGCGGTGTCGATGGTGGTGTAAGGAAATGTCTATGAGTCTGCCGCTTTTTCCGCTGAACACGGTGCTGTTTCCCGGCTGCAATCTGGATCTGCAGATCTTCGAAGCACGCTACCTGGACATGATCGGCCGCTGTATGAAACAGGGCGGCGGGTTCGGCGTGGTGTGCATCCTGGAAGGCAGCGAAGTCGGCGTCGCGCCGGAAGGTTTCGCCATGGTCGGCTGCGAAGCGCGCATCACCGATTTCCAGCAGCAGGACAACGGACTGCTGGGCATCCGGGTGCAAGGCGGGCGGCGCTTCATCGTGCAGAGCACCGACGTGCAGCGCGATCAATTGATCATGGCCGAGGTCGAGTGGCTGGACGAAGAACCCGAGCAACCGCTGCAGGATGAAGACGCCGATCTGGTGGCGCTGCTCAAGGCTCTCGCCGAGCACCCGATGGTCGAGGCGTTGAACATGGGCATCGAAGCGGCGGGGCAGCAATCACTGGCCAATCAGTTGGCGTATCTGCTGCCGTTCGCCGAGGAAGACAAGATCGATTTGCTGCAACTCGACGACCCGCAGCAGCGACTGGATGCGATTCAGGCGCTGCTCGATGAATTGCAGGGCGAGTTGTTCGCTTAAGACTCGACTCGGTTATACGGGCCAGACGATGTCATTGGCGAACCAGTCCCGGCCACCTGGAAATGCAAGGATCGGCTTGCCGGCCCTGGCCACCGCATCGATCAACGCGTCGTATTCATGTTGATTGGAAATGCCGCTGTGGGTCCGCGCCTCGATGTCATTGCCGATGTAGCTGGTTTGGGCGGCAGCGGCAACGTCGTCGACTTTTGCCGCACGGGTGAAGGTCGAGTCGAGCAGCCAGAGGCGCTCTGATTCGATACCTCGCTTGGACGTTGAAATCAGGGCTTCGAGTTCGTCTTCGGGAAACCAGGCATTCTTTTCCCGTGCCGCCAGATTGAGCAAATGGTTCTCCTCATTGAGGACCACCTCCATCCTTCGGGTATCGATGACGTAAGAGAAGATGAACTGCTGATCGTGTCGGATCGTCTCGTAATTGCGTTCGGTGTCCAGTTCTACGTCCGATGCATCGGACCAGTCGTTGTCGGAGTTCCCTGACTCGTTGTCCGATTCACCCGGTTTTTTGCCGGGATATTTGTTTCTCTGGCTGTTGTAGCGCAGGTACTGCGGATCGGGAGCCTCGGTGCCCCTGGCGCTATATCTCTTGACCAGCTGATGGCTGACCGTGGCACTGATCGGTTTTTCGGTCGTGGCGCCGCGCGGGTGTTTCAGGCGAGGCAGCATGCGTCCGTCGTTGTAGAACTCGAAAGGCGTGCGTTCATCGGCCCTGAACAGACCCGGAATATCCGTGCGATACAGGCAGTCGCTGCTGTTGCGCAGGTAACCGAGTCGGGTCAGAAAGGCGTCGAGAAATTCCCGGGTGACGCTTTTGTCGAAGTCGATCAGGTCGCTGCGCAGTGTTCCGTTCCGCACGGGCAGTAGCAGCGGTTCGATTTCTTCATACAGTTGATCGAAGCGGGTCGGATCGTTCTCGTCCCGAGAGCGTAAGTGATGCTGCTTGGCCCACTCCGGCATCACCCGGGGATCGGCGGTCAGATCACTGTGCAACCGGATGTGTTGTCGTGGCGACAGGTTATAGGCGCGCAAAAACTCGACGCGCTGGCCGAGCGTCATCAGTGGATGCATCGTGAGCAACGAGTCGTTCAGCAGTCGGGTGGTGGCTTCATGCGCCGACAAAGGAGAGGTCTGCGCTTGTTTGGCTGGCTCCGGCGTATCAACGTCACTGACCTGGGAATGGGGGCGTTTCGAGGGGGTATGTGAGGCCGGGCTCCAGGTCGATTCACCGGTATTTCTGTAGAGCACCGGCCCGGGAGACAGCTTTTTGTATAGATCCATGGCCCGATAGGTGCCCAGGTTCGCATCGAATTCCACATACACCGTGCCGCTGTCTTTCACATCGACGAACGCGCGTCCGACGATGTAGTGCAGACCCTCCTCGTTGGGCGGTTGCAGGTTGCGCAGCAATCCGGGGTTCAAACGGTAACTGTCCAGTCCGGTCGCCGTTTCACGGGAGGCGACCGGCAGGTCAGACACTTCGATTTTCGGTGTGTCCGCGAGGGGCGGGGTGTGTCCCGGGTTTCGCGGATGCGCGGCTGTCAGGTCTGGCAACGAATGCGGTAGCTGTGGGTCTGGCGCTTGCGGTCGCAATCGTGGGAGTTCAGCAAGCGAGTCGGCGGGCGTATTACCCTTGGAAAAGCCTGGCGGCGAGGGTGGTTTTGGTCGCATGGTGTCATTCCTTGACGATGATCAGGTGCTCGACAGGTATCGAGCGGGTCGGAGCGGTTTCGCTGCTCCAGACGTTGGTGGCAACGTTGTATGAAATCTTGCCGGCAGCGGTTTCGCTCAGGCGAATGTGGTGAACGGACACTTCGTCGGACTCAAGCTCTTCACGCCGTTGATGCTCACGAATGTCCTGGGCGATGGCCTGAACCGATGGGTAGGCTCGGGCATTGATGGCGCACAGACCGATCACCTCGAACAGTGCATTGATCCGATAACGGTTTCCCGAGGAGACCACGACTTCGATGGTTTCCAGTGGCGTCAGCGGATCGTTGCTGTCCGGCAGTTGAATCCGGATGCTGCCGATTCTGAGCAGGTTGTCCTTGATGGAAAGATCGCGGTGGCTGATCTGCTCTTGCAGATGTTGCGTGTGAATGAACCAGGTGGAAGAGCCCGAGACGTTGGCATCCGCTTCTGCGGTGGACAGCCGGATGGACGTGGCGCTGGCGGGAAACAGTTCATAGCTCGACGATCGTCCCTCCAGCCAATAGGTCGCATTGTGCTCGGCTGCCTGAAAGTCGACCCGCTGCGAGGTTGCCTTCAGCGTGCGCTTCTCGACAGAGGGCCTGACGAAAATATACCGGCCGGCTCGCTCGCGCAGCGAGGTGCGGCTTTGCACTACGGTATAACCCGGGTTCCTTGCGTCGTTTAGATACGTGGGATGCGGAAAGTCGAGGTGATAGGAAATCCCGTCTCGCATGACCAGCGTCATCGGGTGATTCATCTGCCAGCCGGAGGCCAGGATTCCGGCTCCCATGTCGCGTTTCTTGCCCGGATTTTCTCTTGCAGCACCGTGCAACGAAAGCAAGCCACCACCCTGGTGGAATGTGATGGTGTAGTGAATGTCCGAGTAGCTGAGCTGCGTGAATGCGTTTGGCCTTGTTTTTGTAACCGTATAAATCGCCCTGACTTCATCGATTTCCGTGCTGTCGCGGTCGACGTACAGAGTGCTTCGGGTCGGTGTTTCGTTCAGCGTTGCCCACAGGATCGAGTGATAGACCTGGCGCGAGACGAAGTAATACGAGTGCGGTTTGTTCGAGATTCTGCAAGGGAGATCATTGACCGGCACCGGCGAGGATTTCGTTGTGCCGACGGTCAGAACGGTCACTTTCACGGTCAGGTCGGCCAGGTCCGGGGTATCGGCAGGCCACGCCGGCAGCAAGTGGTAGCCGTCCTGTGTAATGAGCGTCCATTTGTCGTTGCGCAGGGTGCGTTTGCCATCGACCGTCCGGTACACCGCCTCCAGCACCAGTTCCCGGCTTGGCGACCGGATGTCGTCGTCGCGCAGGGATTCAATGACCAGCGCGTCATTGCGCACGTACCAGCGCTGGATGGCTTCGAGTGTCACGCCCAGATAGACCTTGCTCGGTTCCTGACCATCCTCTTGGAGGGAAACCTTGAGACAGTTCGGGGCAATTTCATAGGTATCGCTACCGCTGCCGCCGTCGACCGTGCCTTGAAGACCGCTGACGGAGATGCGGTCATCGCCGGCGCCTGCGTCGACGCGGTCATCACCATTGGCGGCAATGGTGTCGGCGTGGTCGGAACCGGTCACGCGGTTGAGCGCGCCGGCCAGTGTCTCGACCTTTTCGATGGACTTGAAGGTTGAATGCAGCACCGGTTCAGCCGCTGGGTCTGCAGGACGCACCGCCAGCCTGCCGTTTTTCAGGTCGATGTCAAAACCGATATGGCGCGGCGGTTTGGCGACAGGGTCTTGGTTTTTGTGTTTGCCTTGCAGCCAGAGCAGATCGGTGCCGTCACCGCCGGACAGCTCACTGACGGTGGTCGGGTCTTCAGACAGCGCTTCGGATGCCGACTGAAACAGAAAGGAGTCATCCTTGTTGCCGCCGTCGAGGGTTTTACGGCCGCTGGCATAGCTGAAGAAATTCGGCTTGTCCTCAACGCCTTGCACCGTGTCATGGCCGCCGCCCAGGTTCCAGAAGACCCCTTTCGCCGGGTCGCTTTTGGTCCGCGCGATGACGGCGTCCGAGCCTGATACGCCCTTCCTCGCATCGCAGGTATCGTCCGTATCACTGATGACGGGGAGATTTTCGGTGATATAGGGTGTTTCTCCTTTGGCCTCATCCCATTGGAAGCGATAAAGACGAGTTGGCTGCAACGTGACCTCGTAACGGCCATTGACGATCGCATCGACACTTTCCTTGAATTCATTGTCGAGCCAGCCAAGGCTGCGGGTTTTCAAGGCTTTGGCATAATCGCTCGTGGTCTTGGCGACCAGGTAGCGCTCCATCAGAGCCTTGTCCTGGCTTTGTCCGGTGAACGCGAACCAGCCGGCACGCCAGCGTTCGTGCACGGTCAGCTCGATGTAATCGTCGATATCGTCGACCATGCGCGCGGCACCGTAGATTCGGGCACCGACAATCATGATCGCCGCCGCTGCAATCCCCACCGGGCCAGCAGCTTGAAAGCCCATCAGTGCTGCGCAGCCAAGGGCAATGGACAGGGCACCGCTGAACACGCTCAAGCCGCCGGTGACGTACAGATCCTGAGCTTCCTTGCCTTGGGCCTTGGCCGCATCGTTGAAGGATTTGATGGCGGTGTAGATATCGAAGGGCAGCGTCAGCACGCTGGCGATCAGGCCTGCGCCCCGGCTCAGCCATTTGCCCATGGCGGTCTTGCCGAATTGTTCGAGGGCCATGGAGCCCTGGCGGATCATCTGTTCGCCGGTCTTGTTCAGCGCGTATTCGAGGCCCAGTGAAGTGATCTCGGCGAGAGCGCCGCCCACATTGATCAGCACTTCTCCCATCTGACCTTTCTTGAGGCCGTCGATGGCGCCCATGTAGGCGCTGTACAAACCGTAGGCCTGCAGCCCGGCGCCCATACTGGTCATGCCGCGACTTTTGGCCTTGTCTACCCAGCCCGGCAGGTGTTCGGGCAGCGGGCTTCTGTGGATATCCAGCTGTTGAGTGGCGGTCAGCAGTTTGCCGATTTTCTGCATGGGGTGCTCAGTATCACTGGCGGATATTTCGCGCAGAAGCGGTGCTGCGTCGGGGGAGCGCAGAGTGGCGATTTCGTAGAGTAATTCCGGTACCCGTTGATGCTCCTGACCATCGACTGACTTGATCCGCTGCTCAACCTGGGCGGGATCGAATTGCAGCCCATCGATAAAGGCCTGATCGGGCTCGGGGAAGTACGTGTTGGCTGCTGTAATGGCCTCGCCGTTGACCCGGGCACCCAGCGCCTGAAGTGTCTGGCGGCTCACGGTCAGTTCGCCAAATCGCAGGGGCCCGAACAGTTTGTCCAGATCGTTCAGGTCCGACATTTTGCCAAACGGTACATCGGTTTCCGCCGTTGCTGAATTTGATGGAGTGATAATGTCGGAAATTGTTATGGAGGCTGTAAGAATAGTTTCAGGATTGATGTTAAAGGGTTTGGCCAAAATCAATACTCTTTGATGAAGTGTCGGGTGACTTTGGCATGAAGGATGGTTGTGTTTGGTTGTTATTGTTTTGCTGATTGTATTGTTGTTTTTTGTATTGCCTTTGAAGTGGTCTGTCGGGTGTTTTTGATTTAGCGTTGAACCCGACTCGCAGGAAGCGGGTTTCATGAACAAGGAGAGCGATGTGACAATTTATGAAGATGAATGGGCGTTCTGGGATGATATTGCCGGGAAGTATATTTTTAAACATGCAGGCGTTGATCTGAATACCGATATTGTCCTCAAGGCCGCCGGCTACTACGCGGATTCCATGGTGCTTGAGCGCCGCAAACGCAGACGTGTGAAGAACGATCCGGCCCAGGCTGCTGGTAAATGAAATCCTGTCTGTTGTTCAGTCCGTTTTTAACAAGAAGAGAACCTTCACATGTCTGATGGCAATAATATTACCTTCACGGGGCAACTGTTCGCGGATGGACTTCCGCTGGTGCTCAATTATCAAGTCATGGAACAACGTTTGAAGCAGCCGCGGATCACCACGGGGCAGAGGTTGAATGCGGAGATTTCCCTGAATGACGAAATCAGTTCGCCAATCGTGACACTCGCGGATCATGACGATGCCGAGCCGCTGTTATTGGAGTTTGTTCCGGATTATCAGGGGCGATATGCCCTTAATGTCAAAACGGCCGGTCGTTACTTTAATTGGCAGCTGCGACTTGATCAAAGTACAAGGCATCTTCTGGCCGCGAAAAGTGGTGGTAGTTACTTTGAGCTGGAAACGTATGCCGGAAAGCTCAAGTCGTTTGGTGACTTGCCGTCCAATCCGGTTTCTGTGGCGCTGTTCAGCGTAGAGAAGAAGATGCGCCTGTTTCAGCATGAGACAAAGGAAGGGCTCACCTACTTCCTGGACAAGAATCCGAACGACACCGGGCACAATGCCTACAACCCTTCGTCGGTATCGTTCGTCTTGAGGAGCAATCCTTCGCTGCTGTCTGCCGTCGCCTAGTACGAATAGCGCAGCATGGTATGCGGCAAGTGTCGCAGCACGAAGAAACCGAACAGGGCGACCAGCGCCGGCAACACCAGCCACCAGACTCTCTGCGGCATGGCGCCGAGCGGCGATTGCCGTTGGCTGAGCCAGAGCCCGGCGGCGCACACGCACGCGGCGAGCATGGCGCCGGCCAGCACATCCGTCGGCCAGTGTGCGCCCAGATACACTCGCGACAGGGCAATCGCCAGTGCCGGAATACAGCCGACCAGCAACCAGGTCAGTCGCAACCTCGGCGGCTGCCCGCGTCCGGCCAGCACAGCCAGAGTCAGGAACAGCGCGAACGATCCGGACGCATGGCCGCTGGGCATGCTGTAACTGGTGAGCGGGTCTGTCAGTACTTCCGGGCGCACCCGGGCGAAAAACATCTTGGTGCCGGTGTTGGCCAAGGCCGTGACGAGCAGGGTGCCGCCCACGAAGATTGCGTGGCGCCACTGGCGGCACAGCAACAGCAGCGCAGTCAGCAGGGCGCTGAACAGCAGCATGTTGCGGAATTCACCGATCAGGGTGAAGACCACCGCCACCTCATCCAGCGCCGGGCGGCGATGTTCCTGCACCAGGGTCATGACGCCCTGATCGAGGGCAGTCAGATACGGGTAACCGATGAACAGGCCGATCAGGATCAACAGGCTCATGCTGCTGATCCAGATCGTCGCCCGCCGATGGCGGCGCAGGCTGCTGTTGGCGCTCAGGCCGACCATCACCGCAATGCTGCCGGCGACGATTCCGGCCTGCAGCCAGAAACCTTCCGGCAACGGCAGGCGAATCGCCGCCCCGGTGGCCCAGCCCGGCAGCAGGTAGGCGAGGCTCCAGCCGGCCGCTGCCAGCAGACTCACGGCCGCGAAGCGCGGGAAGGGCATGTCGCACATCCCGGCGACCATCGGCAGCATCGGCCGCAGCGGGCCGATGAAACGTCCGACCAGCAGGCTGGCGATGCCGTACCGTTGGAAGTAGGTTTCCGCGCCGGCCATCCATTCCGGGTGATGGCGCAGACCCGGCAGGCGCCGGATATTCTGGTGGAAGTGGCGACCGAGGAAATAAGAAATCACATCGCCGAGAATCCCGCCGAGGAAACCCAGCAACAGGGTTTCGCTCAACGACAGCGCTCCGCTGCCGGCCAGCACCGCCACGGCAAACAGCAGCACCGTGCCGGGCACGATCAACCCGGCAATCGCCAGGCATTCCACGCAGGCCACGACAAACACAGCAGCGGCCAGCCACTGCGGATTGGCGGCCAGCCACCCGGTCACGCTATCGAGCCATGGGCCCATACAAACCACTCCATTTCATTGATGTCCCTGATCGGCGAGCCGAAGGGTGTGCATTCACAGCAAAAAATAATCGCGACCTTCGACCTGACCTCGACGCAGCGGGTTCCGCGTGCACCACTGGGCATAGGCGGCATCGACGAAGCGATACATCAAGTGTTCGTCACGGCCATGGGGAATGCCCAGTCGGGTGGTCTGAATGACGTGGGTCGGAGCCGGTCCGGTATCTTCCACCAGCAGGATTTCATGGTCGAAGCGCTTGGCATCCCACACCGGCACTTTCAGTCCCAGCGCCTTGCACAACAGCGTCTGCCCGGCACAGAGTTTCTGCGACGGACGCGGTCGCCCCTGGGCGTCGGGGTTGTTCAACAGCATCTGCGCCAGGCTGGCCGGGCCACTGATCTCGTCGACCCACGGATAGGCCGATTTGATCAGCACTGCATTGCCCGGACCCTGCGCGCTGAAGTTCAGCGAATCGCCGCCACGGGCGTAGTACATATAGATGTGGCCGCCGTCCAGAAACAAAGCCTTACGCTTTTCTGTGTAGCCGAGGGACGCGTGGCTGCCTTTTTCTTCGCAGTAATACGCTTCGGTTTCGATGATTCGGGCGCTGAGCCACAAATCGCCGACGCGGTGGCGGATGACTTTGCCGAGCAGATCGCGGGCCAGTGTCTGGGCGTCACGGTCGAAAAAAGCGTCCGCAAGGCCGACAGGCTGGCGCGCGGAGGTGGCGCGAACGGTCAGGTTGGACATGGCAAACAATGTTTATCCAGGCGAAGGAGGTCGTGATGATAACAATTCACGGCTTAATCCCGGCTGAACGTCGGCAAATCGCCGTCCATTTCGACCATCCGCCCGTCACCGCTGTTAGTCCCGGGACGCGACAGCTATAATCTGCCGCTTTCCTCTTTGCCAAGACCCCAGCAGACCATGACTGAGTCCGTTCTTGACTACATGACCCGATTGGGTCGCGCCGCCCGCGAAGCTTCCCGCGTCATCGGCCGTGCCAGCACCGCGCAGAAAAACCGCGCCCTGCTGGCTGCCGCCAATGCCCTGGACGCCGCCCGCGCCGAGCTTGCGGCAGCCAATGAACAGGATCTGGCCGCCGGTCGCGCCAACGGGCTGGAGCCTGCGCTGCTGGAACGTCTGGAACTGACCCCGGCGCGTATCGATGGCATGATCGTCGGTCTGCGTCAGGTCGCAGCGCTGCCGGATCCGGTCGGTGCGATCCGTGACATGAGCTTCCGTCCGTCGGGCATTCAGGTCGGCAAGATGCGCGTACCGCTGGGCGTTATCGGGATCATCTACGAATCCCGTCCCAACGTGACCATTGATGCCGCGAGCCTGTGCCTGAAGTCCGGCAACGCGACCATCCTGCGCGGCGGTTCCGAAGCGATTCATTCCAACCGCGCGATTGCCGCCTGCATCCAGCGCGGTCTGGCCGAAGCCGAACTGCCGGCTGCCGTGGTGCAAGTGGTGGAAACCACCGACCGTGCCGCCGTTGGCGCGCTGATCACCATGCCGGAGTACGTCGACGTGATTGTGCCGCGCGGTGGTCGGGGCCTGATCGAGCGCATCAGTCGTGACGCCCGGGTGCCGGTGATCAAGCACCTGGACGGCATCTGCCACGTCTATGTCAGCGAACACGCCGACCTGCCGAAAGCCCAGCGCATCGCCTTCAATGCCAAGACCTATCGCTATGGCATCTGCGGTGCGATGGAGACCTTGCTGGTCGATCAAAGTGTTGCGAAGGATTTCCTGCCGTCGATGGCGAAGCAGTTCCGCGAAAAAGGCGTCGAACTGCGTGGTTGCGAACGCACCCGGGCGATCATCGAGGCCGTAGCGGCAACCGAGGAAGACTGGAGCACCGAGTACCTGGCGCCGATTCTGTCGATCCGCGTGGTGGATGGCCTGGATCAGGCCATCGAACACATCAACCATTTCGGCTCCCACCACACCGACTCGATCGTCAGCGAAAACCTCGCCGACACCCGCCAGTTCGTGGCTCAGGTCGACTCGGCGTCGGTGATGATCAACACCCCGACCTGCTTCGCCGATGGATTCGAATACGGATTGGGTGCCGAGATCGGCATTTCTACTGATAAGCTGCACGCCCGTGGCCCGGTGGGCCTCGAAGGACTGACCTGCGAGAAATACATCGTGGTCGGTGATGGCCAGTTGCGCGGCCAGGCGACGGTCTGACTTGTCCGACCTCGACCTGAAAGCGCCGAAACCCGGCAAGAGGTCCCGTCCCCGGCGCATTGGCGTACTGGGCGGGACGTTCGATCCGGTGCATGTCGGCCATTTGCGTGGTGCGCTGGAAGTGGCCGAAGCGCTGGGGCTCGATGAGCTGCGCATGATGCCCAGCGCCCGGCCGCCGCACCGCGATACGCCGCAGGTGTCGGCGCAGGACCGGCTGGCAATGGTTGAATGTGCGGTGGCCGGTGTGCCGCCGCTGGTGGTGGACGCCCGCGAATTGCAGCGGGACAAACCGTCCTGGACCATCGATACCCTGGAGTCGCTGCGTGCCGAAATGGCTGCCGAGACCCAGGTTTTTCTGCTTCTGGGCTGGGACGCATTTTGCGGACTGCCCACTTGGCACCGCTGGGAAGAGTTGCTCCAGCATTGCCACATCCTGGTGCTACAGCGCCCGGACGCCGACAGCGAACCGCCGGATGCCTTGCGCAACCTGCTGGCAGCGCGTTCGGTGAGCGACCCGCTGGCCCTGAAGGGGCCGAGCGGACAGATTGCATTCGTCTGGCAGACACCGCTCGCGGTTTCCGCCACCCAGATCCGTCAACTGCTGGCCAGCGGTAAGTCGGTACGTTTCCTGGTGCCCGACGCGGTCCTGGCCTACATCGATGCGCACGGTCTGTACCGTGCGTCGAACTGAACAAGGCGTGCTTCACTGATACGAATCCACGTGTCGCCAAGCCGCCGAAAATATGAGCAAAACGAGTTTTATATGACTGACAAAGACCAAACCAAAGTAAAGCGCAAAGGCACATTCAAGAGCGCCCCGCTGCCAGAACCGGTCAACACCAACGAACCGCTGAAGGGCGACGAGCTGGTCAAGGTGGCCGTTGCAGCCCTGGAAGACGTGAAGGCCCAGGATATCCAGATCATTGATGTGCGCGACAAGCAGAGCATCACCGACTACATGATCATCGCCACCGGTACTTCCAACCGCCAGATCAACGCGATGCTGGACAAGGTTCGCGAAGAGGTCAAAAAGAACGGCGCCAAGCCGCTGGGCGAAGAAGGCAAGGGCGACAGCGACTGGGTGCTGCTGGACCTGGACCTGGTGATCGTGCACATGATGACCGCCTCGGCACGTCAGTTCTACGACCTGGAGCGCCTGTGGGCCGGTGCCGAGCAAAGCCGTGCGGCGGACGCCAAGCACCACAGCCCGGAAAACACCCACGAGCATTTCACCAAGCTCAACAAAGACCAGCTGTAAGGGATTGCTGTGCGACTGCGACTGATCGCCGTCGGTTCACGCATGCCCAAGTGGGTGGAAGAAGGCTGGCATGAATATGCCAAGCGTCTTCCGTCCGAGCTGGCGCTGGAACTGGTGGAAATTCCGCTCAATACCCGTGGCAAGAACGCCGACGTGGCCCGCTTCATCCGTCAGGAAGGCGAAGCCATGCTGGCCAAGGTCGGGCAGAACGAGCGGATCGTCACTCTCGAAGTTCATGGCAAGCCGTGGAGCACCGAGCAACTGGCGGTCGAACTCGATCGCTGGCGCCTGGACTCGCGCACGGTCAACTTCATGGTCGGTGGCCCGGAAGGGCTGGCGCCGGAAGTCTGTGCCCGCGCGGATCAGCGCTGGTCGTTGTCGCCGCTGACGCTGCCGCACCCGCTGGTGCGCATCCTCATCGGCGAGCAGTTGTATCGTGCCTGGACCGTGCTGTCCGGCCACCCTTACCACAAGTAATCCGCCCTCATGTCTCAGCCGATCCGCATCAAGGACCACGAAAAAGACGCCCGTCTGGTGCGTGGTCGCGTCGTGTTCGGCGCAATTGCGGTGGTGGCGCTGATCTGCGTGCTGATTGCGCGGCTGTATTACCTTCAGGTGATTCAGTACGAATATCACTCGACCTTGTCGGAAAACAACCGGGTGCATGTCCAGCCGATCCCGCCGACCCGTGGCCTGATTTTCGACCGCAACGGCGTGGTGGTGGCGGACAACCGTCCGAGCTTCAGCCTGAGCATGACCCGCGAGCGCTCCGGCGACTGGCAGCAGGTGCTCGACGTGATCGTCGAGGTCTTGCAGCTGACGCCGGAAGACCGGGTGATCTTCGAGAAACGCATGCGTCAGGGCCGCCGGCCGTTCGAACCGGTGCCGATCCTGTTCGAGCTGAGCGAAGAGCAGATCGCCCGGATCGCGGTGAACCAGTTCCGTCTGCCGGGCGTCGAGGTGGTCGCGCAACTGGTGCGTCATTACCCGCAGGGCGCGCACTTTGCGCACTCGGTGGGTTACATGGGGCGGATCAACGAAAAAGAGCTGAAGACCCTCGATCCAGTCAACTACAGCGGCACCCACCACATCGGCAAGACTGGCATCGAACGCTTCTATGAAGCCGAGCTGCACGGCCAGGTGGGTTACGAAGAGGTCGAGACCAACGCCCGTGGCCGCGTTCTGCGCGTGCTCAAGCGGACCGATCCGGTGCCTGGCAAGGACATTGTCCTGAGCCTCGACATCAAGTTGCAGGAAGCTGCCGAGGCTGCGCTGGGCGGTCGGCGTGGCGCGGTGGTGGCGCTCGATCCGAAAACCGGCGAAGTGCTGGCGATGGTCAGCCAGCCGAGCTTCGACCCGAACCTGTTCGTCACCGGCATCAGCTTCAAGGCTTACGCCGAGCTGCGCGATTCGATCGACCGGCCGCTGTTCAACCGCGTGCTGCGCGGTCTTTACCCGCCGGGTTCGACGATCAAACCGGCGGTGGCGATTGCCGGTCTCGACGCGGGCGTGGTGACGGCGTCGAGCCGGGTATTCGACCCCGGTTACTACATGCTGCCCAACTACGATCACAAGTACCGCAACTGGAACCGCACCGGGGACGGCTTCGTCGACCTCGACACGGCGATCATGCGGTCCAACGACACCTACTTCTATGATCTGGCGCACAAGCTGGGCATCGATCGGTTGTCGGCCTATATGAACAAGTTCGGCATCGGCCAGAAGGTCTCGCTGGACATGTTCGAAGAATCCCCCGGCCTGATGCCGTCCCGCGAGTGGAAACGCGCGACCCGGCGTCAGGCGTGGTTCCCGGGCGAAACCCTGATTCTCGGGATCGGCCAGGGCTACATGCAATCGACCCCGCTGCAACTGGCCCAGGCCACGGCGCTGGTGGCCAACAAGGGCGTGTGGAATCGCCCGCACCTGGCCAAATCCCTCGAAGGCGTGAAACCGGTGGATGAGAATCCGATGCCGGACATCATCCTGCGCGATCCGTCGGACTGGGCCAAGGTCAACCATGGCATGCAACAGGTGATGCACGGTGCACGGGGTACGGCGCGTAAAGCGGCGATCGGCGCGCAATACCGGATCGCCGGCAAGTCAGGTACGGCGCAGGTCGTGGCGATCAAGCAGGGTGAAAAGTACGACCGCTCCAAGGTTCAGGAACGCCACCGCGACCACGCCTTGTTCGTCGGTTTCGCGCCGGCGGATGACCCGAAAATCGTGGTGTCGGTGATGGTCGAGAACGGTGAGTCCGGTTCCGGCGTCGCTGCACCGGTGGTGCGGCAGGTCATGGATGCCTGGCTGCTGGATCAGGACGGACGGTTGAAGGCCGAATACGCCAGCCCTATCAGTGCGGAGGCTACGGCCCGTGATGAATAATTTCGATCGCATGCTCTCCAGCGAGGATGTGATGCGTCGCCGGGCGACGCTGTTACAACGTTTGCATATCGACGGTCCGTTGCTGGTGCTGCTGCTGATTCTCGCGGCCGGCAGCCTGTTCGTGCTGTATTCGGCCAGCGGCAAGAGCTGGGATCTGCTGGCCAAACAGGCCACGTCGTTCGGCATCGGTCTGGTGTCGATGATTGTCATCGCCCAGTTCGAGCCAAGGTTCATGGCGCGCTGGGTGCCGCTCGGCTACGTGATCGGGGTGGTGCTGCTGCTGGTGGTGGACATCATGGGCCACAACGCCATGGGTGCCACCCGCTGGATCAACATTCCCGGGGTGATCCGCTTCCAGCCCTCGGAATTCATGAAGATCCTGATGCCGGCGACCATCGCCTGGTACCTGTCCAAACGCACGCTGCCGCCGCAGCTCAAGCATGTCGGCATCAGTCTGCTGTTGATCGGCGTGCCGTTCGCCCTGATCGTGCGTCAGCCGGATCTCGGCACTTCGCTGCTGATTCTGGCCGGCGGCGCCTTCGTACTGTTCATGGGCGGGCTGCGCTGGCGCTGGATTCTCAGCGTGCTGGCGGCGGCGATTCCGGTGTCGGTGGCGATGTGGTTCTTCATCATGCACGACTACCAGAAGCAGCGAATCCTGACGTTCCTCGACCCGGAAAGTGATCCACTCGGCACTGGCTGGAACATCATCCAGTCGAAAGCCGCCATCGGTTCCGGCGGCGTATTCGGCAAGGGCTGGCTGCTGGGCACCCAGTCGCACCTGGACTTCCTGCCGGAAAGTCACACCGACTTCATCATCGCCGTGCTCGGCGAAGAGTTCGGCCTGGTGGGCATCTGTGCGCTGTTGCTGATCTATCTGTTGCTGATCGGTCGCGGCCTGGTGATTACCGCCCAAGCGCAGACGCTGTTCGGCAAATTGCTGGCCGGCGCTCTGACCATGACGTTTTTTGTTTACGTTTTCGTCAACATCGGTATGGTCAGTGGCCTGTTGCCGGTGGTGGGGGTGCCGTTGCCGTTCATTAGCTACGGCGGAACTTCGCTGGTGACGCTGCTGTCAGCGTTTGGGGTTTTGATGTCGATCCATACCCATCGCAAGTGGATCGCACAGGTTTGAATAAGGTGAAGAGTTCAATGCAAGTAATGCGTGACTGGGCGACACGATACGCACCGTGGCTCGGCCTGGTAGGCATCCTTGGCAGCGCGCAGGAAGCGTTGGCCGGCGATTACGAAGGCTCGCCCCAGGTGGCCGAGTTCGTCGGTGAAATGACCCGCGACTACGGTTTTGCCGGCGAACAGCTGATGGCTGTGTTCCGCGAGGCCCAGCGCAAACAGGCGATTCTCGACGCCATTTCCAAACCGGCCGAACGGGTCAAGCAGTGGAAAGAATACCGGCCGATGTTCATCACCGACGCGCGCATCGCCCGCGGTGTGGACTTCTGGCGCCAGCATGAGGCGACCTTGGCCCGCGCCGAGCAGGAATACGGCGTTCCGGCCCAGGTGATCGTGTCGATCATCGGCGTTGAGACCTTTTTCGGACGTAATACCGGCAATTACCGGGTGATCGATGCCTTGTCCACGCTGGGTTTCGACTATCCTCCCCGTGCCGAATTTTTCCGCAAGGAGCTGCGTGAGTTCCTGCTGCTGGCGCGTGAAGAGCAGGTCGACCCGCTGACCCTCAAGGGTTCCTACGCCGGGGCGATGGGTCTGCCGCAGTTCATGCCGAGCAGTTTCCGCGCCTATGCGGTGGATTTCGACGGCGACGGCCACATCAATATCTGGAACAACCCGGATGATGCGATCGGTAGCGTCGCCAGCTATTTCAAGCGTCACGGCTGGGTCGCCGGCGAGCCGGTGGTCAGTCGCGCGGATGTACGCGGCGAGCAGGTGGATGAAGGCCTGACCACCGGCATCGAGCCGACGAAAACCGTCGGGGAGTTGCGAGCGCTGGGCTGGTCGAGTCATGATGCGCTGCGCGATGACATGCCGGTCACCGCATTCCGCCTGGAAGGCGACAATGGCCCGGAATACTGGATGGGCCTGAAGAATTTCTACGCGATCACGCGTTATAACCGCAGCGTGATGTACGCCATGGCCGTACATCAACTGTCTGAACAGCTGGTACAAGCACGGGGCGTCAAGTAATGCGGGCATTGCCTATCAATAAACCCCTGAAGCTGGTGGCTTTCGCTGCGTTGGCGGTGCTGGTCGCCAGTTGTTCGACCAGCCGTTCGCCGAGCCAGAAGCCGACCACCGCCGTTCGCTCGCAGCCGGGCCTGGACATCAACCGGGCCCACAAGGACGGCGCGCCGTGGTGGGATGTCGACGTATCGCGCATCCCGGATGCCACGCCGACCCTGCACACCGGCCCCTACAAGGCCAACCCGTACACCGTGCTGGGCAAGACCTACTTCCCGTTGCAGGAATCCAAGACGTACGTGGCTTCCGGCACCGCGTCCTGGTACGGCACCAAGTTCCACGGTCAGAACACCGCCAACGGCGAGGTCTACGACCTGTACGGCATGAGTGCCGCCCACAAGACATTACCGCTGCCGAGTTACGTTCGGGTGACCAACCTGGACAACAACAAGAGCGTGATCCTGCGGGTCAATGACCGCGGGCCGTTCTACTCGGACCGGATCATCGACCTGTCCTACGCCGCCGCCAAGAAGCTCGGTTATGCCGAAATCGGTACAGCGCGGGTCAAGGTCGAAGGCATCGACCCGCAACAATGGTGGGCCGCCAAGGGCCGCCCGGCGCCTTTGATGCTCAACGAGCCGCAAGTCGCGCAGAATAGCGCCCCGGTGATCACGGCGTCGGCCGGCACCGTCGAGCAATGGACTCCACCGCCGCAGCAGCACGCCGCGGCCGTCGTGCCAGTCCAGCTCGATGCAAAAAAAAACGCTTCTGCACCAGCGTCTGGCCAGTATCTGCAGGTGGGCGCGTTCGCCAACCCGGACGCTGCAGAACTCCTGAGGTCGAAGCTCAGCGGGATGGTGAGCGCTCCGGTGTTCATCAGCTCGATCGTGCGCAATCAGCAGACCCTGCACCGGGTTCGCCTGGGACCGATCGGTTCGCCGGGTGAAATTGCCCAGGTACAGAACAGCGTGCGCCTGGCCAACCTGGGTTCGCCAAGTGTGGTCACCGAGTAAACGTAGGACTTGATTGACGGTTCACCAGCGATTGGGGGGTGAACCAGGTTGTTGGCTCGTCGAAGAACAAAAGCCCGGCAAGGGTGACTGGAGTGAGCAACTGAACACGCGATGGCCCGTTAGAAAGCCATCTGATTAATTTTGCCCGCAAGGGCAGTTTCCATTAGCGATTTCGAGAGACGGATGAACATCACCACCTTTGCCAAACGCCTGTGTCTGCTAGTCCCGCTGCTCCTCTCGCCTGCCGCGTTCGCGGCCGAGATGATGCCGTCGCCACCACAACTGGCCGCCAAATCCTACGTGCTCATGGATGCCAACAGCGGCAACGTGCTGGTGGAGAACAACGGTGACCAGCGTCTGCCGCCGGCCAGCCTGACCAAACTGATGACCGCGTACATCGCCACGCTGGAAATCCGTCGCGGCCAGATCGGTGAAAACGACCCGGTGACCGTCAGCGAAAACGCCTGGCGCACCGGCGGTTCGCGGATGTTCATCAAGGTCGGCTCGCAGGTCACTGTCAGCGACCTGCTGCACGGCATCATCATCCAGTCCGGCAACGACGCCAGCGTCGCGGTGGCTGAACATATCGCCGGCAGCGAAGATGCGTTCGCCGACCTGATGAACAAGACCGTCGCCGATCTGGGCATGACCAATACCCACTTCATGAACCCGACCGGTCTGCCGAACCCCGAGCACTACTCGTCGGCTCACGACATGGCGATCCTGGCGCGCGCGATCATCCACGAAGACCCGGCTCACTACGCGATCTACTCGCAGAAAGAGTTCTTCTGGAACGGCATCAAACAGCCTAACCGCAACCTGCTGCTGTGGCGCGACAAGACCGTCGACGGTCTGAAAACCGGTCACACCGACGAAGCCGGCTACTGCATGGTGTCCTCGGCCGTACGTGACGGCATGCGCCTGATCGCCGTGGTGTTCGGCACCAACAGCGAAGTGGCCCGTGCCGCCGAGACCCAGAAGCTGCTGACCTACGGTTTCCGCTTCTTTGAAACCCAGACCTTCTACCAGAAGGGCACTGAACTGGCTCAGGCCCCGGTGTGGAAAGGTACCACCAGTCAAGTCAAGGCCGGCCTGGCACAAGACCTGACCATGACCCTGCCGAAAGGCCAGCTGAAGAAGCTCGCTGCCAGCATGACCATGAACCCGCAACTGACCGCGCCAATCGCCAAGGGCGACGTGATCGGTAAAGTCGAAGTGAAACTGGACGACAAGGTGGTGCACAGCGCCGACCTGATCGCCCTGGACGCTGTCGAGGAGGGTGGTATCTTCCGCCGCATGTGGGATAGCATCCGTCTATTCTTCTACGGCTTGTTCAACTGATTCGAGTTGACCTGCATGGCCCCGTTCCGGTCCGGAGCGGGGCCTTGTTCGTTACCGGGCTTACGCTTACGAGGCCGTTACGCCATGACCGATACCGAAGTAAAGGCGCCAAAGATCGAATTTCCCCAGGTTGATTATCCGGTTAAGGTGATCAGCGATACGGGCGTCGGCAACAAAGACAGGATCATCGACATCGTCAAGAAACACGCCAAGATCAACGATGAGCGTGTCGACGAGCGTCAAAGCAGCAACGGCAAGTACACCACCATCCAGTTGCACATCGTCGCGACCGACCAGGATCAGCTGTACAACATCAACAGCGAACTGCGGGCCACCGGTTTCGTGCACATGGTGCTGTGATGCCGGGCACGCTGGGCTTTCGCGAGCTTGGCCAGATGGCTTACGAGCCGGTCTGGCAGGCCATGCAACGTTTTACCAACGAGCGTGGCACCACGGCCCCGGACGAAATCTGGCTGGTGGAACACCCGCCGGTGTTCACCCAGGGCCAGGCCGGCAAGGCCGAGCACCTGTTGCTGCCGGGGGATATTCCGGTGGTGCAGGTCGACCGCGGCGGTCAGGTGACCTACCATGGCCCAGGCCAGTTGGTAGCCTATCTGCTGCTGGATGTGCGCCGACTCGGTTTCGGCGTGCGCGATCTGGTCAGCCGCATGGAGCGCTGCCTGATCGAACTGCTGGCCAGCTACGGCGTGACCGCCGTGGCCAAGCCGGATGCTCCCGGCGTCTACGTCGACGGGGCGAAGATCGCTTCTCTGGGTTTGCGGATTCGCCATGGTTGTTCCTTTCATGGCCTGGCCCTGAACGTGGACATGAACCTGGAGCCGTTTCGACGGATTAATCCCTGCGGCTATGCCGGGCTGGCGATGACCCAGCTGAGCGAGCACGCAGGATCGATTGAATTTGCCGAGGTAAGTGCCCGGCTGCGCGCGCAGCTCGTCAAACACCTCGACTATGCTGAGCAGACGACCCTGACGGGCGGAATCGACTGATATGACTACTGATGCAGTGCAAACCATGATCCCGACGCTCGACGTGACCGAGCGCCCGGCCCCGCGTCCCAAGGTTGAAGCCGGCGTCAAGCTGCGCGGCGCCGAGAAGGTTGCACGCATCCCGGTGAAGATCATTCCGACCACCGAACTGCCGAAGAAACCCGACTGGATCCGCGTGCGCATCCCGGTTTCGCCGGAAGTCGACCGCATCAAGAGCCTGCTGCGCAAGCACAAGCTGCACAGCGTCTGCGAAGAGGCGTCCTGCCCGAACCTGGGCGAGTGCTTCTCCGGCGGCACCGCGACCTTCATGATCATGGGTGACATCTGCACCCGTCGTTGCCCGTTCTGTGACGTTGGCCACGGTCGTCCGAAGCCACTGGACGTCAACGAGCCGGAAAGCCTGGCCATCGCCATCGCCGACCTGAAACTCAAGTATGTGGTGATCACCTCGGTTGACCGCGACGACCTGCGTGACGGCGGTGCCCAGCACTTCGCCGACTGCATCCGCGAAATCCGCAAACTGTCGCCGAACGTGCAGCTCGAGACCCTGGTCCCGGACTACCGTGGCCGCATGGACATCGCCCTGGAAATCACCGCGGCCGAGCCGCCGGATGTGTTCAACCACAACCTGGAAACCGTACCGCGCCTGTACAAGGCTGCGCGTCCGGGTTCGGACTACCAGTGGTCGCTGACCCTGCTGCAACGCTTCAAGCAGATGATGCCGCACATTCCGACCAAATCCGGCCTGATGCTGGGTCTGGGCGAGACCGACGACGAAGTCATCGAAGTCATGAAGCGCATGCGCGAACACGACATCGACATGCTGACCCTGGGCCAGTACCTGCAACCGTCCCGCAGCCACTTGCCGGTGCAGCGTTTCGTGCACCCGGACACCTTCGCCTGGTTCGCCGAGGAAGGTTACAAGATGGGCTTCAAGAACGTCGCGTCCGGCCCGTTGGTGCGTTCTTCGTACCACGCCGACGAACAGGCGAAACTGGTCAAGGCCGAGCTGCTCGGTTCCTGATTCAGCGCTGAATAAAAAATGCCCGCCGGGGTTTATCGCCCGGCGGGCATTTTTTTGCCTGGCTTACACTCGTTACTGACTTTTCCTGCAATTTGCGGCGCGGCCGAGCCTCTTCTGTTTGTCGCCGTTCCTGACTACTGTGTGAGCATGACTTCACACAGGGAGATCCATGGATGACCGTTCGACCGACCCACACCCTTTTTCCGCACAAGCCCGTGCCCGCGCTGCCGTCGGAAGGGCTGATAGGCGTCATTGCGCCCGCCGGCCCCGGCACGCTGGATACCGAAAAGGCCGTTCAGTGGATGCGCGCCCGGGGTTACGGTTTGCGGGTGTTCCCTGGCGTCTACGAGAAGGATGGCTATCTGGCCGGCAGCGACGAGGTGCGGCTCAACGATCTGCACGCGGCGTTCGCTGACGAGGAGGTGGATGCAATCATTTGCCTGCGCGGTGGTTACGGCACGCCAAGGTTGCTGGACCGGATCGACTACGACTTGCTGAGCCGCCATGCCAAGCCCTTCGTCGGTTACAGCGACATCACAGCTCTGCATCTGGCCATCAGTCGCTACGCCGGGTTCGTGACCTTTCACGGGCCGTTATTGAATGCCGATCTGCTGGGTGACAAGGAACCGCCGACGGTGACGTCGTTCTTCGCCATGCTGCGCGGTCAGTTGAAGGCCGGCAGTGTGCTGAGTCATCCGGCGGCTTATCCATTGACCACCGTGGAGCCCGGCATTGCTCACGGGCGTTTGCAGGGTGGCAATCTGGCGATGATCGCCGCGACCCTGGGCACGCCTTACGAAATCGATGTCGAAGGGGTGATTCTGCTGATCGAGGACATCAACGAGCCGCTGTACCGGATCGACCGCTTGCTGACCCAGATGCGTCTGGCGGGCAAGTTGGCCAGATTGCGTGGCGTGCTGGTCGGGGATGTGGCGGGCGTGGATGTCGAGGCCTTGAACCGCTTGCTCAAACAGACCTTTGAACCACTGCGGATTCCGGTGCTGTCCGGCTGGCGCAGCGGACACTGCGATCCGAACCTGACGCTACCGCTGGGGGCGCTGGTTCGACTGGATGCGGGTAAGAAGGAATTGATGCTGGAGCAGGATGTGGTGATTCGCTGAGCGAGTCACAAAAGAAGACCGCCGCCTGAAGAGGCGGCGGTCTTTTTGTTTTTACTGGTTGCGCAGGCTTTCCAGCAGCTTGTGCGTCGGATAACCGTCCGCCGGCCAGCCGAATGACTGCTGCGCAGCGCGAATCGCCTTGCGCGTATTGGCACCGATGATGCCGTCGGCGGTGCCTGCGTCGTAGTTGCGCGCGGTCAGCAGGTTTTGCAGTTCGATCCGTTCGGTGCGGCTCAACGGCAGATCGTCTTTTGGCCAGCTGCCATTGATCAGGCCGGCACCGTTGAAGCGCTCGGACAACAGGCTGACGGCCAGTGCGTAGGATGACGAGTTGTTGTATTTGAGGATCGCCCGGAAGTTATCGAGGATCAGGAACGCCGGGCCGCGGTAGCCGGCCGGCAGCAGCAGGGCGGCGGACAGTTGCTCGGAGCCGGCCGGCACCTGGCCGCCGTTCGGCAGGATCACACCCAGTTGCCGCCATTCGGCGACGCTCTTGCGAATTGCGCCGTCAGCCAGGGTGTAGTTGAAACCGCTCGGCAGTTGCACTTCGAAGCCCCACGGCTGGCCACGCTGCCAGCCGGAGCTTTGCAGGTAATGCGCGGTGGAGGCCAATGCGTCAGCCGGGCTGCCCCAGATGTCGCGGCGACCGTCACCGTCGAAATCCACGGCGTGGGTGTTGTAGGTGGTCGGGATGAACTGGGTCTGGCCCATGGCGCCGGCCCAGGAGCCGAGCATTTTCTCCGGGGTGATGTCGCCCTGTTGCAGGATCTGCAGCGCCGCAATCAGCTGCGCATGTGCAAAGCCCGGACGGCGACCTTCATAAGCCAGGGTCGCCAGCGAGTTGATCACCGACTTGCTGCCCTGGAACTGGCCGAAATTGCTTTCCATCCCCCACACCGACACCAGCGCCTGGCGATCGACGCCATAACGCTGCTCTATGCTTTGCAGAATGTCGGCGTACTGGCTGATCAGTGCCTGGCCTTTGCGCACGCGCAACGGCGACAGTGCGCCATCCAGGTATTCCCAGACCGGCCGGGCGAATTCCGGCTGGCTGCGGTCGGCGCGAATGACGCTGGCATCGAAACTGACATTGGCGAAGGCGCGGTCGAACAGGTCGGCACGGATGCCGGCGGCCAGAGCTTCCTTGCGGAAACCGGCCTGCCATTCGGCGAAGGTCTGGGTCGGTTGCAGGTCGAGGTTGTCACCGGACGGCACTACCGGCGGGATGACCGCTGGGGCTGTGGCAACGGGAACGGTCTGAAGCGGTTGAGCGTCGGCGGCGGTGGGTTTTTCCGCGCAGGCGACAAGCAGTACGAAGCTGGAGGCAGCGATCAGTTGGCGCAAGGGCCAACGACGGGAAAGACTGAGGGGCATGCACGGGTCCAGGGAATACGAATCAGGTGCAGACCTTAACATGAGGAAGGGGTGCTGCGCTTTAAGCGGCCAGAAAGTAAGAAGCCTCCCAGCTGTCAGACTGGAAGGCTTCGCGGCGGTAGCTGCCTTTACCCTTGGTTGGTCGTTCCTGGCGGCTGCGGAACAGGGGTTGGGCGACGATGGATTTGGCCTTGTTGTGGCCATGTTTCGATGGCTTTTTGCTCATGAGGATTCTCTCGATCGAGTGGGGGTTTTGCGCGGCAGATAATCTGCCGATCTCGAGCATCTGTCTATAGGACCGAGGACGGGATGTTCTGTAGGAAACGGACTTGGTAAAAAACGGGATCGCAGAGCGCGATCCCGGATCTCATTCGGCAGGCAATGTCAGCCGCTGACCGGCCATCAGCAGCGCCAACCGGCTCAGGCTCATCCACGGCGAGCCCGCCGCCTGGCCCTTGATCTGCGCATCGATGCGCTGGGCTTCGAGCAGCAACTGCGCCCAGCGTTGCGCCGAGTAGCGTTGCAGGGCCTTGCTCATCAGCGGTTTGCGCTTGTCCCAGACCGGCGGCTTGGCCTGACTGAAGCACTTGTCCAGCGGTGTGCCCTGACTGTATTGCAACGAGATGTTGGCCAGCAGGCGCAACTCACGGGCCAGGGCCCAGAGAATCACCGGCGGCTCGACCCCTTCACCGCGCAGCCCTTCGAGCATGCGCAGGGCGTGGGCTGGTTCGCCGTTGAGCACCGCGTCGGTCAGGCCGAACACGTCGAAGCGCGCACTATCGGCCACGGCCGCCTGCACGGTTTCGACGGTAATCTGCCCGCCCTCGGCCATCAGCTTGAGCTTTTCGATCTCTTGCGCAGCGGCCAGCAGGTTGCCTTCGACCCGCGCGGCAATCAGCTCGACCGCGTCCTGGCTGGCTGACAGGCCGGCCTGGGACAGGCGCTGACGAATCCAGCTCGGCAACTGGTTGGCGTCCACCGGCCAGATCTGCACGAACTGGGTCTGCTGACCTTCGACCAGCGCCTTGCCCCACTTGGTTTTCTGCGCGCTACCGTCCAGCTTCGGCAGGCTGATCAACAGCACCGTGTCTTCTGCCGGGCGCGAGCAGTATTCGATGAGGGCGGCCGCGCCCTTGTCACCGGGCTTGCCCGAAGGCAGGCGCAGTTCCAGCAGGCGTTTTTCGGCGAACAGCGACATGCTGGCGCCAGCCTGCAGCAACGTGCCCCAATCGAAATTGGCGTCGGCGGCAAAGACCTGGCGTTCGTCGAATCCTTGCTGACGGGCGGCAGAGCGAATGGCGTCGGCAGCTTCCTGGCACAGCAGCGGGTCATCGCCGCTGATGATGTAGACCGGCGCGAGAGCGCCTTGCAGGTGTTTGCCGAGTTGGGCGGGAGCGAGCTTCATAAGAGAGGGCGAACGGGGCGCCTGAGCGCCCCGAACGTCTTACTGCTGCGGCAGTTCGAGCGGCGACTGGCGCGGGGTTTCCGCTTCAGCCTTCTGTGCCGCTTCGAGGGCGTCGGCTTCTGCCTTGGCCCGTGCATTGGCGGTTTGCTGCAGAGCGTCAAGCTGTGCCGGCGTCAGTTGTTGCAGACGCAGCATCATGCGCTGTACCAGCTCGCGGCGGGTTTCACGGCGGGCATCGTTGGCTTCCTGGTCGGAACCCACCAGGTTGTTGCCGTCGTGGATGAACACTTTCTGCACTTCAAGCTTGTCGCTTTTCAGCAGCAGATCTTTTTCGCCACGGATATCGTAGGTAAGGACGGTGCTGACCTGGTACTCGCCGGTACGACCGGCGCCGGCGTAGCTGAGAATCCGCTGGGATTCCTGCTCATCGGCCAGATACAGCTTGTACGGTGCACCGGTAACGACCTTGACGCCGCTGGACTCCAGCACCTGACGCAGTTGCGTCACGGTTTCGCCGTAGGCGTTGCGGGCGCTCAGGTCGAGCTCCTTGATCGATAGCTCATTGGTGCCGGTGCCACGCAGCTGGAAACCGCAGGCGCTCAACAGGACGGCGAGGCCCATCACCAGCAGATTGCGTTTGATCATTGTGTTGCTCCCCTTGAAACCATGTGGGCCGACTCTGTGGCCCGAAAGGTTTTACTGGGCGTCAGGCACACCTGACGCCCGATCCAATTAGCTGGCGACGATATTGACCAGTTTCCCGGGCACTACGATCACTTTGCGAATCGTCAGGCCGTCAACGAAACGCAGCACGTTTTCGTTGGCGCGCGCTGCCGCTTCGACTTCTTCACGGGTGGCGGCGGCCGGCATTTCGATCTGGCCACGCAGCTTGCCGTTGACCTGGATCACCAGGGTCAGGCTGTCCTGGACCAGCGCGCTTTCGTCCAGCACCGGCCAGCCGGCGTCGATCACCGGATCGGCGTGGCCTAGACGGTTCCACAGCTCGTGGCTGATGTGCGGCGTGATCGGTGCGAGCAGCAGCGTCACGGTTTCCAGACCTTCCTGAACCAGTGCGCGATCCTGTTCGGTCGCTTGCGCGGCTTTTTCCAGCACGTTCATCAGCGTCATCACCTGGGCGATGGCGGTGTTGAATTTGTGGTTCTGGCCGACGTCGTGGCTGGCCTGCTTGATCGCCTGGTGGATCGCACGACGAATGACTTTCTGTTCGTCATTCAGTGCGGCGATGTCCAGTTTGCCCGGCAGACCCTGAGTGACATGGGCCTGAGCCAGACGCCAGACGCGCTTGAGGAAGCGGTGCGAGCCTTCCACGCCGGAGTCCGACCATTCAGCGCTCATGTCAGGTGGCGAGGCGAACATCATGAACAGACGGCAGGTGTCGGCGCCGAACTGGTCGATCATCGACTGAGGGTCGACGCCGTTGTTCTTCGACTTGGCCATCTTCTCGGTGCCGCCGATTTCCACCGGCAGGCCGTCGGCGATCAGCTTGGCGCTGATGACCTTGGCCTTGCTGTCGCGCTCGAGTTCCACGTCCGCCGGGTTGAACCAGGTGTAGGCACCGTTGGCTTCACGACGATAATAAGTCTCGGCGACCACCATGCCCTGGGTCAGCAGATTCTTGAACGGCTCGTTGGAGCTCACCAGGCCTTCGTCACGCATCAGCTTGTGGAAGAAGCGCGCGTAGAGCAGGTGAAGAATGGCGTGTTCGATACCGCCGATGTACTGATCCACCGGCAACCAGTGGTCGGCCGCGGACTTTTCCACCAGGCCGCCTTCGAAGTGCGGCGAGGCGTAACGGGCGTAGTACCAGGACGACTCGACAAAGGTGTCCATGGTGTCGGTTTCACGCTTGGCAGGCTGACCGCATTTCGGGCAGGCGCACTCGTAGAACTCGGGCATGCGCGCCAGCGGCGAACCGGCGCCGTCCGGCACCACGTCTTCCGGCAGGACGACAGGCAGTTGATCTTCCGGCACCGGCACGTCACCGCAGGCATCGCAGTGGATGATCGGGATCGGGCAACCCCAGTAGCGTTGACGGCTGATGCCCCAGTCGCGCAGGCGGAACTGGGTGCGCGAGGCGCCGAGGTTTTTCTTGATCAGGGCGACTTCCATGGCGTCGAACGCGCCAGCGAAGTCCAGACCGTCGAACTCGCCGGAGTTGATCAGCGTGCCGTGCTCGCCGTAGGCGTCCTGCCATGGCGCCGGGTTGGTTTCACCGGAGCTGGTGCGCACCACGGATTTGACCGGCAGGTTGTACTTGTGGGCGAATTCGAAATCGCGCTCGTCGTGCGCCGGCACCGCCATGACCGCGCCGTCGCCGTAGTGCATCAGCACGTAGTTGGCGACCCACACCGGCAGTTTTTCGCCGGTCAGCGGGTGCTCGACGAACAGGCCGGTCGGCAGGCCTTTCTTCTCTTGGGTGGCGACGTCGGCTTCGGCGACGCTGCCGCCCTTGCATTCGGCGATGAACGCTTGCAGCTCAGGGTTGTTCTTCGCGGCGAGAGCAGCCAGATGATGCTCGGCGGCCACGGCAACATAGGTTGCGCCCATCAGGGTGTCCGGACGGGTGGTGAAGACTTTCAGGGTGCCGCTTTCGCCGATCGAATCGACGTTGTACGGGAACTGCACTTCCATCCCGCGCGACTTGCCGATCCAGTTGCGCTGCATGGTCTTGACTTGCTCGGGCCAGCCGGTCAGTTCGTCGAGGCTCTCCAGCAGCTCATCCGCGTAAGCGGTGATCTTGAAGTAGTACATCGGGATTTCGCGCTTTTCGATCAGCGCGCCGGAACGCCAGCCGCGACCGTCGATGACCTGCTCGTTAGCCAGAACGGTCTGGTCGATCGGGTCCCAGTTCACGGTGCCGTTCTTGCGGTAGATCACGCCTTTTTCGAACAGGCGAGTGAACAGCCATTGTTCCCAGCGGTAGTAATCCGGTTTGCAGGTGGTGACTTCGCGCGACCAGTCCACCGCCAGGCCCAGGCTGCGCAGCTGGGACTTCATGTAGGCGATGTTTTCATAGGTCCACTTGGCCGGAGCCACGTTGTTCTTCATCGCGGCGTTTTCCGCCGGCATGCCGAAGGCGTCCCAACCCATCGGTTGCAGAACGTTCTTGCCGAGCATGCGCTGGTAGCGGGAGATCACGTCGCCGATGGTGTAGTTGCGCACGTGCCCCATGTGTAGCTTGCCGCTGGGGTAAGGGAACATCGACAGGCAGTAGTAAGTCTCCTTGCCTGGCTGTTCACTGACTTCAAAGGACTTTTGCTCGTCCCAGAAGGACTGGGCGGCGGCTTCGATTTCACGGGGCTGATATTGTTCGTGCATGGCTACTTTTGTACTGGATAGGGGTGGCCTAATCCTCTTCAATGCGACGTTCGGGGCGTGCCGGACGAGCTGGAAGTGGAGTTACAGGAAGCGCCGTAGCATACATGACCGCGCTCGGCCTAGGGAAACCCTGATTGCAGCCGTTTGACCGGATGAAATTGCGGCGAGGGCCGTTGGTCGCGGCGTGCAGCCGGTTTGTGCAGCGAAGCTAAGCTCTAACTGGGGAGTGAGTCTTATCTTCAATGAGGTGAGGGATGGTGGAGTCACAGCAAAAAAACGTTACCAAACCCGAGTTGTACGAGCGGTTGATCGATCGTCTGGGTATGGCCCTGGACGCGGCAAAAACCGCTGGAAGGCTGCGCGACGAGCGCCCCCTGGAGCTGGAATTGCGTGGCTTGAGTCCCGCCGAGTTCAAACTGGTCAAGGCCTATCTGGATCGCAGTGAGCGTGAAACCCACGGATACCTGTCACAAGCCGTGAAACAACTCGATGCAGCCCATACGGCCAAGGTCATCTGGCTCAAGGACAAGGCGCCCGGCAGAGACACCGTCAAGGTGCGGACTCTGCAGGCCAAGTAAACGCATGGCAGGTCAAAAAGCGGATCTTTTTCAACGGGATCCGACCCTACTGGTTGTCGCGCTGCATCAACCCACTTAGGCTTCGGGCATCTTTGGAGATGCTCGATGCCTTTTCGTTATTTCATTAAACAACTTCTATTGCCACCCGGCCTTCTTTTGCTGCTGTTGCTGGCGGCCTGGTGGCTGCGTCGCTCGCGGCCACGGCTGGCGGGGCTGTGTTTTGCCCTAGGGTTTGGCGGTTTCTGGCTGATGAGTCTGCCGGTGGTCGTGCAGTCGGGCGCCAAGGCGTTGGAGCGTGAGCCGCCGCTGGCCCGGGAAGCATGGACAAGCCTGGCGCAGCGCGCCGATGCGATTGTGGTGCTGGGCTCCGGTCGCGAACGCGGCGATGTGGCCTGGGGCGAAGATCAGCCGACTGGTGTCGGGCTTGAACGGCAGCGTTACGCGGCGCGACTGGCCAAGGCGTCGGGGTTGCCGATTCTGACCAGCGGTGGCCTGCATTACGGTACACCGCCGACCGAAGCCAAATTGATGGCCGATTCGCTACGCGATGATTTCGGTGTGACGGTGCGTTGGCAGGAAGGGGAGAGCCGCACCACGTGGGAAAACGCCGAATTCAGCGCCAAAGTGTTGTTGCCGGAAGGCGTCAAACGCATCGTGCTGGTGACCCAGGCCTGGCACATGCCGCGAGCGGTGTGGAGTTATCAACAGGCTGGATTTGAAGTGGTGCCGGCGCCGGTTGGTTTCCTCGGCACGGACAATGCCCGGCCGTTTGGCGGCTGGCTGCCGGAATTCAAGTCGATCTGGCAGAGCGGGCAGTTGATGAACGAGGCGGTGGGGCAGATCGGTTATTCGCTGTTCTATCGAGGGGATGACAGCGCCGATTGATCACTCCCGCGCAGGACGCGGGAGTGAGCAGGTTTTCAGAGCGTCTTGGACATCCGATTGGTCATCAGCGCCCAGCCGAACAGCACCACGCACAGGATGATCAGCGGCCACGAGCGCCATTGCAGATACGGCGTCAGGTTGTGCATCGGCACCACTTCGCCGTACAGCACGCCCTGTTCGAACTGCGGAATGCGCTCGGTGATCTGGCCAAACGGGTTGATCAGTCCGGTCACGCCGTTGTTGGTCGCACGAATCATCCAGCGTCCGGCTTCAAGCGCGCGCATCTGCGCCATTTGCAGGTGTTGCAACGGGCCGATGGACGTACCGAACCAAGTGTCGTTGCTGATCGTCAGCAGCAGATCGCTGCGTGCCGCCAGGCCTGCGGCGAACTCCGGATACACCACTTCGTAGCAGATGAACGGCGCGATCTGATATCCCTTGGCCTGCAACAAGGCCTGATCGGCAGGGCCGCGGGCGAAGTCGGACATCGGCAGGTCGAAGAATGCGATCAGCCCGCGCAGGATGTCCTGCAACGGTACGTACTCGCCGAACGGCACCAGTTTTTGCTTGAGATAGGTGCCATCGCCTTCGCCAACCACGGTGATGCCGTTGTAGAAGCGTCTCTCGTGGTGAACCATTTCGCGGATCGGTACGCCGGTGATCAGCGCCGATTTACGCTCGGCGGCGAAGTTGCCCATCATGGTCAGGTAGCCCTCGGCGGACTCCTTGAGCACCGGGACGGCGGTTTCCGGCCAGATCAGCAGGTCCACCGGTTTGGAGCGGAAACTCAGGTCGCGGTACAGCGCCAGTTGCGCATTGAGTTCGGCCGGGTCCCATTTCATGCTTTGCGCGACGTTGCCCTGAATCGCGGCAACGGTCAGCGGCGCGCCCGCCGGGCTGGTCCAGGCATGGCCCTTGAGCGCAATGCCCGCCGCCCATGGCCCGATCAGCAATACCAGGCCGGCAGCGATGAAGGCTTTGCGGCGGGTTTGCAGCAGGCGCGGTGCGTTGTAGATCAGTGCAGCGGTCAGTGCCAGGACGAACGACACCAGCCACATGCCGCCTACTGGCGCGAGCCCGGCCAGCGGGCCGTCGAGCTGGCTGTAACCGGAATACAGCCACGGGAAACCGGTGAGGAACCAGCCACGGAAAGCTTCCTGACCCACCCACAGCGCCGCGAACGCCAGGGCGTCGGCCACCGGCGCTTCATTACGCCGCAACCAGCGCGCCCAGAGCCACGCAGGCAGAGCGAAGAACCAGGCAATGGCCGCCGTGAAGATCAGCATCAGGAACCCGGCCAGCAGCACCGACGCGCCGCCGAAATGGTGGATGCTGTAATAGATCCAGCTGGTGCCGGCGCCGAACAGGCCGAAACCGAAGCACCAGCCACGGCCCAGGGCCTGTCGCGGGCTCAGCTCGCGCAGGCCGGCATAGAACAGGCCGACCGCCAGCAACGCCAGCGGCCAGAGATCGAACGGTGCCAGAGCGAAGGTGGTGATTGCACCGGCCGCCACGGCCAGCAGGTTACCGGGCCAGCCGGGGCGGGTTGTCCAGCGCATTTCAATCCTTAGATTTTTTACCGGGCGATTGGGGTCAGTCGCAGCAAATGAATCCGACGGCTGTCGGCGTTCAGGATGCGGAAACGATAGGCGCCGATTTCAGTGATTTCGTTGCGTTTTGGCAAGTGCCCGAACGCGCTCATCACCAGCCCGCCGACGGTGTCGAACTCGTCGTCGGAGAATTCGCTGTCGAAGAACTCGTTGAAGTTCTCGATCGGCGTCAGGGCCTTGATCAGGAAATCACCGCTGGGCAGCGGCTTGATGTAGCTGTCTTCTTCGACGTCGTGCTCGTCTTCGATGTCGCCGACGATTTGTTCAAGCACGTCTTCGATGGTCACCAGACCGGCCACGCCGCCGTATTCGTCGATGACGATGGCCATGTGGTTGTGGTTGGCGCGGAACTCACGCAGCAACACGTTCAGACGCTTGGACTCCGGCACGAAGGTGGCCGGGCGCAGCAGGTCTTTGATGTTGAAGCTGTCGCCGTTCTCCTTGAGGATCAGCGGCAGCAGATCCTTGGCCAGCAACACGCCCATCACGTCGTCATGGCTTTCGCCGATGACCGGGTAGCGCGAGTGGGCCGAGTCGACCACGGCAGGGAGGAATTCGCGGGGTGTCTGGGTCGCCTTGATGCTGATCATCTGCGAGCGCGGCACCATGATGTCGCGAACCTGCAGGTCAGCCACCTGGATGGCGCCTTCGACGATGGCCAGCGCTTCACTGTCCAGCAGTTTGTTCTGATGTGCATCGCGCAGCAGCTCAAGCAGCTCCTGGCGGTTCTTCGGCTCGTGGGCAAAAGCCTGGGTCAGTTTACCCAGCCATGACTTTTGCCCGTTGCTCGATCGATCTTCGCTCATAGCGATTACTCTGAATCCTTTGTTGTAACAGTAGGGGATGTTTCGGTTTCGTCGTCCGCGTACGGATCGGGATAACCCAATTCGGCAAGCAACTCGCGTTCCAGTGCTTCCATTTCCTCGGCTTCCTCGTCATCTATATGGTCGTAACCAAGCAGATGCAAGCAGCCGTGAATGACCAGATGTGCCCAGTGGGCCTTTAGTTCCTTGCCCTGTTCGGCGGCTTCGCGCTCGACCACGGCCACGCAGATCACCAGATCGCCCAGCAGCGGGATGTCGAGAAACTCGTCGGGCACTTCGGCGGGAAAGGACAGGACGTTGGTCGCGTAATCCTTGTGGCGCCAGGTGTGATTCAGTTCGCGGCCTTCTTCCTCGTCGACCAGACGAATGGTCATTTCCGAGTCGGCGGTGCGCTGACGCAAGGCCAGTTCGCACCATTGGCGGAATTCGGCTTCGGTCGGCGCAGACGCTTCGGTCGCGATTTGCAGGTCAAGCTCAAGCATCGTGGCGGGTGTCCTTTGGCGCTTCATCAGCAACACGCGTCTCGAAGCGCTCGTAGGCTTCGACGATGCGTTGCACCAACGGGTGGCGCACCACGTCTTTGGGCTGGAAGTGGGTGAAGCTGATACCCGGCACATCCTTCAGGACTTCGATGACGTGATGAAGTCCGGATTTGGTGCCGCGCGGCAGGTCAACCTGGGTGATGTCGCCGGTGATCACGGCCGTGGAGCCGAAACCGATCCGGGTCAGGAACATCTTCATCTGCTCGACGGTGGTGTTCTGACTTTCGTCGAGAATGATGAAGCTGTTGTTCAGCGTGCGACCGCGCATGTAGGCCAGCGGCGCGACTTCGATCACCTGACGCTCGATCAGCTTGGCCACGTATTCGAAACCGAGCATCTCGTAGAGCGCGTCGTAGAGCGGGCGCAGGTACGGGTCGATCTTCTGCGACAGATCGCCGGGCAGGAAGCCGAGTTTCTCACCCGCTTCGACCGCCGGACGCACCAGCAGGATGCGCCGGATCTGCTCGCGCTCCAGCGCATCGACGGCGCAGGCGACAGCCAGGTAAGTCTTGCCGGTACCGGCCGGGCCGATGCCGAAGTTGATGTCGTTGCCGAGAATTTCCTTCACATAGCGCAGCTGGTTCAAGCCGCGTGGGCGAATCATGCCTTTCTTGGTGCGCAGGGCGACGGAGGCTTCGGCGGGGGCGGGGTTGTCCAGTTGCTCGACGGCCGATTCCTGGAGGAACAGGTGAACCGTATCCGGCGACAGCTCTGAACCCTTGGTTTCCCGGTACAGGCGGCGAATCAGGTTTTCCGCGGAAGTGGTGTGCTTGGGCTCGCCGATCAGCTCGAACTGATTGCCGCGATTGCGGATCTCGATGGCCAGGCGCTGTTCGATCAGCCGCAAGTGCTCGTCGAACTGCCCGCACAGATTGGCGAAGCGGCGAGCCTCAAAGGGCTCGAGGATGAAACGATGTGGTTCGATGGGTGCGTTCAAGGTCGTATTTAGCCGCCCTGGGGCAATTAGGATGAAATCAAGGATAACGCCAGCGGCGTGGGTGCGAAAGCTCTTAAATTGATGCCGTTCCTGTGGGAGCGAGCCTGCTCGCGATGGGCATGAATGCGGTTCATCTGAAAAACCGCGTCATCGTTCATCGCGAGCAGGCTCGCTCCCACAGTTGAACAAAGGGTGTTACTGGATCAGCGAGCCGCGCAGCGAGTGCGGTTGCGCCGCGTCGATGTGGACGTCGGCGAACTGGCCGATCAGGGTCGGATTATCGCAGCGGAAGTTGACGATACGGTTATTCTCGGTGCGCCCTTGCAGCTCGCCCGGGTCTTTCTTCGAATAATCGGTCACCAGAATGCGCTGGACCGAACCGACCATTTGTCGGCTGATCTCGAACCCTTGCTGATTCAAACGGTGCTGCAAGGCGTTCAGGCGTTCTTTCTTCAGTTCTTCCGGGGTGTCGTCGGCCAGATCGGCGGCTGGAGTGCCTGGGCGCTGGCTGTAGACGAACGAGTAGGAAAAATCGAAACCGACATCGGCAATCAGCTTCATGGTCTGCTCGAAATCTTTCTCGGTTTCCCCCGGGAAGCCGACGATAAAGTCCGAGCTGATGCAGATGCCCGGTACGGCGGCGCGCAGTTTGCGCAGCTTGGATTTGTACTCCAGCGCCGTGTGGTTGCGCTTCATCGCGGCCAAAATCCGGTCCGAACCCGACTGCACCGGCAAGTGCAGGTGCTTCACCAGTTCCGGCACTTCGGCGTGGGCCTGGATCAGGCTGTCGGAGAATTCCAGCGGGTGCGAGGTGGTGTAGCGGATGCGGTCGATGCCATCGACCGCCGCGACGACGCGGATCAGTTCGGCCAGATCCGCCAGACGACCGTCGTGGGTCAGCCCGCGATAGCCGTTGACGTTCTGGCCCAGCAGGGTCACTTCACGCACGCCATGTTCGGCCAGGTGGATGATCTCGGCGATCACGTCGTCGAATGGTCGGCTGACTTCTTCGCCGCGGGTGTAGGGCACCACGCAGAACGTGCAGTACTTGCTGCAGCCTTCCATCACCGACACGTAGGCGCTTGGCCCATCGATGCGCGGCTCGGGCAGATGGTCGAATTTTTCGATTTCCGGGAACGAGACGTCGACTTGCGGCAGCTTGCTGATGCGCGCGGCGTCGATCATTTCCGGCAGGCGGTGCAGGGTCTGCGGGCCGAACACCACGTCGACGTACGGGGCGCGATCACGGATCGCCGCGCCTTCCTGGCTGGCCACGCAACCGCCGACGGCGATCACCATGTCCGGGTTGGCCAGTTTCAGTTCGCGCCAGCGGCCGAGCTGGGAATACACCCGGTCCTGGGCGCGTTCGCGGATCGAGCAGGTGTTGAGCAGGATCACGTCGGCATCTTCGGCGCGCGCCGTGACTTCCAGGGCCTGGTGTTCGCCCAGCAGATCGACCATGCGCGAGCTGTCGTACTCGTTCATCTGGCAACCGTGGGTTTCGATGTAAAGCTTCTTGGCCATGGAATAGGGTCGTCACGTGGTTCAAAGAACCGCGCATTATAGGGAACATGTCCCCAGGTTCCTACCGCTGCGCGTCCGGTGGCTATGCTATAGTTCGCGCCCTCATTTTTACCCCGATGTCGTCCGCCCGCCATGACCAAACGCGAAGCTCCAATCTACAAGGTGATTTTCCTCAACCAGGGCCAGGTGTTCGAAATGTACGCCAAGCAGATCTATCAAAGTGATCTGTGGGGTTTCCTGGAAGTGGAAGAGTTCGTCTTTGGCGAGCGCACGCAAGTGGTCGTCGACCCGAGCGAAGAAAAGCTCAAGGCGCAGTTCGAAGGCGTGGTGCGCAGCTTTGTGCCGATGCACTCGATCGTGCGCATCGATGAAGTCGAGCGACTGGGGACGCCAAAGATCAGCGAAGCCCGTGGCGGTGTTGGCAATGTGATGCCGTTTCCGGTGCCGATGCCCGAGAAGTAAAACCGGGTTTTATGGAAGTGATCGTTCCCATGCTCTGCGTGGGAATGCCGCCTTCGACGCTCCGCGTCGGTGACGAAAAGCGCGGGAACTATCGTTAGTCAGGGCAGGGGCGAGAACGGCGTACGCCCGTCGGCGCTCTGCAGTTCCATCAGGTATTTACGGAAAATTTGCCCGAGCACCTGGGTTGCGGTTTCCAGGTCTTCGCGGGACATCTTTTCAGACACTTCGTCGGCGGTGTCGAGCGCGTCTTCGGCGCCGTTGACCGCGGCCATCTTCAGCACGATATAAGCCTGAATGTTGTTGGCCTGCACGCCTTCACCGTGGAAGAACATGGTGCCGAGCTTGAATTGCGCCTGGGCGTGGCCTTGCAGCGAGGCCTTTTCGAAATAGCTCAGGGCTTGATTGAGGTCGCGCGGCGCATTCTTGCCGTCGTAGTAGAACTCACCCAACTCGTATTGCGCTTGCGCATCCCCCTCATCCGCTGCCTTTTGGCAGGCGGCGAGTGCCTGCGTGACATCTTGCGGCTGAGTATTGAGGGTGCAGCGACCCATCGCCGGGATCAACAACGAGTTGCCGCCTGCTTGTGCATGTGCGAGCAGCGGCTGAAGGAGCAACAGGCAGCCCAAGGCAAGGGTGCGGCCGGTGCGGTTCATGGGAATCGACTTACCTCTGAAGGGCGCGCGGACCCGTCGAGGGATCCAATAAGCGCGCATTATGAAATAAGCAGGGCCATCCTTACAAAGTCTTTACTCGATTTTCTGCTGCGCGGGAAATATATCGCCCACTTTATGGGGGATTTTTGGCAGGCGTGTCGGAAAAGACGTGCGGATGTAGGAGAACGCTGACGCTGGCAATGGCCAACGTCAGCGGCGGGGCGTTTTACTTCAATTTGGCGAAGGCGCGCTCAGCGGCGTCGAGGGTCAGTTTCAGCTCGGCTTCGCCATGGGCGATCGAGGTGAAACCGGCTTCGAAGGCGCTCGGTGCCAGGTACACGCCACCTTCCAGCATCAGGTGGAAGAAGCGGCCGAACAGCGCTGCATCGCTGGCCATCACGTCTTCAAAAGTAACAATGTCGTCGGCACCGCTGAAGTACAGACCGAACATGCCGCCCGCCTGGGTGGTCACGAACGGAATGCCAGCGGCATCGGCGCGCTGTTGCAGACCGTCGAGCAGGCGCGTGGTGTAGTCGGTCAGCTCGGCGTGGAAGCCCGGACGGCTGATCAGGCGCAGGGTGGTCAGGCCGGCGGCCATCGCCAGCGGGTTACCCGACAAGGTGCCCGCCTGATAGACCGGACCCAGCGGCGCGATGCGCTCCATGATCGAGCGCTTGCCGCCGAAGCAGCCGACCGGCATGCCGCCGCCGATGATCTTGCCGAAGGTGGTCAGGTCCGGGGTTACGCCGTAGTAAGCCTGGGCACCGCCGAGGGCAACACGGAAACCGGTCATCACTTCGTCGAAAATCAGCACTACGCCGTGCTTGTCGCACAGGCTGCGCAGGCCTTCGAGGAAACCCGGCGCCGGCGGCACGCAGTTCATGTTGCCGGCCACTGGCTCGACAATGATGCACGCGACGTCCTGGCCGACTTCGGCGAGCATTTTTTCAACGGCGTCGATGTCGTTGAACGGCAGGGTCAGGGTGTGTTTGGCGAACGCTGCCGGTACGCCGGCCGAGCTTGGTACGCCCTGGGTCAGTGCGCCGGAGCCGGCCTTGACCAGCAGGCTGTCGGAATGACCGTGGTAGCAGCCTTCGAACTTGATGATGCTGTCGCGGCCGGTGAAACCACGGGCCAGACGGATCGCGCTCATGGTCGCTTCGGTGCCGGAGCTGACCATGCGCACCATCTCCATCGACGGCACCAGCGAGCAGACCAGATCGGCCATCTCGGTTTCCATCGCGGTCGGCGCGCCGTAAGACAGGCCGTGTTGCAACTGGTTGCGCACGGCGTCCAGCACGTCCGGGTGGCTGTGGCCGAGGATCATCGGGCCCCAGGAGCCGACGTAATCCACATAACGCTTGTCGTCTTCGTCAGTGACGTAGGCGCCTTCGGCGTGCTTGAAGAACAGCGGCGTGCCGCCAACGCTCTTGAACGCGCGCACCGGCGAGTTCACGCCACCGGGAATGTGTTTCTGGGCGTTGGCAAACAGGGTTTCGGAACGAGACATGATCGGGCTCTCAGACTTTTAGTAATTCATTGAAGGCGCGGGCGCGGCGGGTCACTTCGGCGGTGCTGTCGGCGCCGAACAGGCCATGGACCACGGCCAGCAGATCGACACCGTGGGCCACCAGTGGCGCAGCGTTGTCGAGGGTGATGCCGCCGATCGCGCAGATCGGCAGGTGCAGGGTACGTTTGGCCTCGTCGAGCAGATCGAGGCTGCAACTCGGTGCACCGGGTTTGGTACTGGAATTGAAGAAGCGACCGAAGGCGACGTAACTCGCGCCTTCTTTGGCGGCCTGTTCGGCCAGTTCAAGCTGTGCGTGGCAGGTCGAGCCGATGATCGCCTTGGAGCCGAGCAGGGCGCGGGTCGGCGACAGCGGGCCGTCGGTCTGGCCCAAGTGCACGCCGACGTTCAGGCGCGCGGCCAGTTCGGCGTCATCGTTGATGATCAGTTGCGTCTTGTAGCGTTCGCACAGGTCGCGCAGGGCCTCGGCCTCACGCAGGCGGCGGGCTTCGTCGCTGCTTTTGTCGCGGTATTGCAGCAGGGTGACGCCGCCTTCCAGCGCCGCCTCCACGTAGGACAGAAACTTGCCGGCCAGCAACTGGCTGTCGGTGATGGCATACAGGCCACGTAGTTTCATCGCGCAGACCTCAGGCTCGAAACATCAGGAACAGAAATCCAGCGGCAGGCGACGCGGCACGAACTGGCCTTTGCCCAGCTGTTCGGCATCGCGCAGGGTGCGCCAGGTGTAATCCAGCGCAGTACGCACCGCGCTCGCAAGGTTTTCGCCCAGTGCCAGGCGGCCGGCGAGGGTGCTGGCCAGGGTGCAGCCGGAACCGTGATAGCTGCCCGGCAGGCGCTGGCACTTGAACGTTTCGCGCAGGCCGTCGCGGCTGTACAGGCGATTGTGGATTTCGGTTTCGTCGCCGTGACCGCCAGTGATCAGCAGGTTCTTGATGTACGGCAACAGTTTTTCAGCACACTCGTCCGCGGTGCCTTCTGGCAGTTCGGCGAGGATCCGGGCTTCGGGAAGATTGGGGGTGGCGATGATCGACAGCGGCAGCAGGCGTTCGCGCATGGCGTAGCCGACTTCGTCCTTGCCCAGGCGTCCGCCGCCGCCGGCGCGCAGCACCGGGTCGCAGACCACTGGCAAGTGCGGGTGCGCCTGGAGCAGTTCGACGACGGTGTCGACCATTTCCAGGGAACCGAGCATGCCCAGTTTCACTGCCGCGACTTCGGAATCGTTGAGTACGGCATTGGCCTGGGCCTGTACCCACTCACGGTCGAGGACGCGAAAGTCAGTGACGTTGACCGTATCTTGCACGGTCAGGGCGGTGACGGCCGGAGCCGCATGGCAACCCTGAGCGAGCAGGGCTTCGATATCTGCCTGCAGGCCGGCGCCACCACTGGGGTCGTGGCCGGAGAGACAGAGGACAACGGGGCGTGAGCTGTAGATATTCATGGTGCGCGAGCTTACCACCAAACCTGTTTTCCGGGTGTTGTGGCGCAGCGCGCGGCCGATAACCCGGGTAGCGAGATCCACAGCGCTTGTCACAATCTGACCGAGCCAACAGCTCTAGCCCGGTGTTTTGCTCTGGAACGCCCGTTCTAGAGCCTTCCTTGGAAAAATTTCCATGGTGCTCAATGGCCATCAACGGCTATGCTAGAGTGGATCCAAACCAATAACAGGTAATACCGGTTTTACGTCATCTCAAAGGGAATGGGGGGCTTCCTGACACAACCGGCCAAGCCACGCTGGGGCTTCAATGCGCTATTTGTTGATGTTGCTGTTCTGCTTGCCCCTCCTGGCAAGCGCCGTCGAGTTCGACGAGTTCACCCAGAGCCTCCCGCTGGGTCGATCCCTGCAAGTGTTCGAAGACCCGAGCGGTCTGGCGAGCATTGCTGACGTCCGCGCGCAAGCCGCCGCCGGAAACTTCAAACCCCATGACAAAGCCACGCTCAATGCCGGTTATTCGCGCTCGGTGTTCTGGCTGAAGATCGATCTGCATTACCGCCCGACCAACCCGTCGGCGCAACGCAGCTGGCTGCTGGAACTGGCGTATCCGCCGCTCGATCATCTCGATCTGTATCTGCCCGATGCGGCCGGTGACTACCGTCTGGTGCGGCAGACCGGGGACGCCCTGCCGTTCGCCAGTCGCGAGATCCGCCAGAACAATTACCTGTTCGACCTGGCGTTCAAGCCGGATCAGCAACGAACCGTTTACCTGCGGTTGTCCAGCGAGGGCTCGATCCAGGCGCCGGTAACGTTGTGGTCGAGCACCGCGTACCTTGAAGACCAGCCGGTGCGCCTGTACGTGCTGGGGGTCATTTATGGCGTGCTGCTGGGGATGCTGGTCTACAACCTGTTCATCTACCTCAGCGTGCGCGACACCAGTTACCTCTATTACATCTTCTATATCGCTTCGTTCGGCCTCTATCAGCTGTCGGTCAATGGCGCGGCGGTCGAGTATTTCTGGCCGGACAACCCATGGTGGGCCAACGCCGCCACGCCGTTCTTCATCGGTTGCGCGGGGCTGTTCGGCAGCCAGTTCGCCCGCAGTTTCCTGCAGACGAAGAACCACAGCCGTTGGCTCGATCGTCTGTTGATCGCCCTGATTGTTTTTGGCGCCGTGGTGATCGGTCTGTCGTTGATGACCAGTTATGGCCTGGCCCTGCGTCTGGCGACGACCCTGGCACTGACCTTCACCGTGGTGATCTTCGCCGCCGGGATCCTCGCTTGGTGGCGCGGCCTGCGGGTGGCGCGCTATTTCATCATTGCCTGGTCGGCGTTCCTGATCGGCGGCATCGTCAACACCATGATGGTGCTGGGCCTGCTGCCGAATGTGTTCCTGACCATGTACGCCAGCCAGATCGGCTCGGCCATCGAAGTGGCGCTGCTGTCGCTGGCCCTGGCCGACCGCATCAACGCGATGCGCGAACAACAGGCGCAGACCCTGTTCGACGCCGGCCAGAAACTTGAAGTGCTGAACCAGCAACTGGCCCACAGCAACAAGCTCAAGGACGAATTCCTCGCGACCCTGACCCACGAACTGCGCACGCCCATGAACGGGGTGATCGGTTCGCTCGAGTTGATGCAGACCGTCGAACTCGATCCGGAACTGGAGCAATACCAGCAGACTGCCGCCGGTTCGGCGCGGGACATGATGCGCATGGTCAACGGCATCCTGACCCTGACCGAATTGCAGGCCGGCAAGCTCAAGGCGACGCCGGGCAGTTTCAGCCTGCGCGGGGTGGTCGAGGCGTTGCGGATTCAGTTCGATGGCAACGCTTCGAGCAAGTCGCTGGACTTCAAGGTCGACGTGCTGCCGACCCTGCCGGATCGCCTGCATGGCGACAGCGCCAAACTCGCACAATGCCTGGAATGCCTGCTGGACAACGCGATCAAGTTCACCCGCGTCGGCGGTCTGGCATTGCGGGTGACGGGCAAACCGTCGACGGACAATCGGCTGGCGCTGTCCTTTGCGGTGATCGACACCGGGATCGGCTTCACCGATCTGGGCGAGGCGACGATGTATCAGCGCTTCTTCCAGCTCGACGGTTCGATGACCCGCGAATACGGCGGGCTGGGTGTCGGTCTGGCGATCTGCCGTCAATTGGTGGAGTTGCTCGGTGGCAAGCTCACGCACCGCTCCGAACCGGGGAGTGGCAGCCGCTTTCAACTGGATGTCGAGTTTGAGTTGCCGGAAGTGGAAGCCGTGCCCGCGTTCAGCCGCGACACCGTGCGTGCGCCGCAGGATTGCACCGTGCTGCTGGTGGACGACAACAGCGTCAACCAACTGGTGATGCGCGGCATGTTGCTCAAGCTCGGTTTCCGCGTGCGCACCGCCGACCACGGCGCGGCGGCGCTCGACTGTTTGCAGCGCGAGCGCTTCGATGCCGTGCTGATCGACTGCCAGTTGCCACCGCTCGACGGGGCATCGCTGTGTTGCCAGATTCGTGACCTGCCGGGATGCGCCCATCTGCCGGTGTTCATGATCGCGCTGGGGGCGGATCGCGAGCATTGCGCGTCGGGTGGCTCGATCGATTATCTGAGCAAACCGGTGAAATTCGAGGATCTGCAGGTTGCGATGCAGCGGCGGGTGTTGAGTTGCTGATAGGGTGAAAGCGCCGGTATTTAGGCCGATATGACACTTTGATCGGTTCGGGGGCGGTGCTTAACTGAAGCTCTGGCCGATCAAGGAGCCCCGTCATGAACCTGCATCAGTTCGCCGAAACTCACGAAGTCACCAACCAGCCACCGTCGCTGGACGGCACCAACCTGTACCGCATCGACCTGCCGTTGCAGGAGTGGTCGCGGCGGTTCGGCGCCGGCTGGGCCGAGTCGCGGATCGACGCCTACGGCGCGCTGGCCGGCGGGCCGCTGATGGAGGCCGGGTTCCTCGCCAACCAGAACAAACCGGTGTTCGCCAGTCATGACCGCTATGGACATCGCATCGACCTGGTGGAGTTTCATCCGGCGTATCACGAGCTGATGCGCACCGCCATTGAACATGGCTTGACGTCGTTGCCCTGGGCTCATCCACAGGACGGCGCCCATGTCGCCCGCGCTTCCATGTCCTATCTGCACAGTCAGGCCGAAGCCGGCAGCGGTTGCCCGCTGACCATGACTTTCGCCAGTGTGCCCGCGCTGCGTTTGCAGCCGAATCTGGCTGAGCAATGGCTGCCGAAAATCCTCGCCACCGAATACGACCCGCGCAATGTCGGCATGGCCCACAAGGCGGGCGTCACCATTGGCATGGCGATGACCGAGAAACAGGGCGGCACCGACGTGCGTGCCAACACCACCAAGGCTTATCCGGTCGGTGCCAGCGGCCCGGGTCAGGCCTATGAACTGGTGGGGCACAAGTGGTTCTGTTCGGCGCCGATGTGCGATGCGTTCCTGACGCTGGCGCAAACCGACAAGGGTTTGAGCTGCTTCCTGCTGCCGCGCCATCGCCCGGACGACACGCGCAATCAGTTCTACATCCAGCGCCTGAAAAACAAGCTCGGCAACCAGTCCAACGCTTCCAGCGAAGTGGAATTCCGAGGCGCGCTGGCATGGATGGTCGGCGAAGAAGGGCGCGGCGTGCCGACCATCATCGAGATGGTGGCGATGACCCGTTTCGATTGCATGGTCGGCTCCAGCTCGCTGATGCGTCAGGCGCTGACTCAGGCCAGCCATCACTGCGCCCATCGCAAGGTCGGCGGCAAACTGCTCAGTGAACAGCCACTGATGCAGAACGTGCTGGCCGATCTGGCGCTGGAAAGCGAAGCCGCGCTGGCGCTGAGCCTGCGCATGGGCAAGGCGCTGGATCATCTGGACGATCGCCATGAAGCGCAGTTCGCCCGACTGGTGACGGCGGTGGGTAAATACTGGATCTGCAAACGTGCGCCGGGGATGATCAACGAAGCCGCCGAGTGCATGGGCGGTGCTGGCTATGTCGAGGAGAGCATCCTGCCGCGGCTTTACCGGGAAGCGCCGGTGAACTCGACGTGGGAAGGCTCCGGCAACGTGCAATGCCTCGACGTGCTGCGGGCGTTGTCGAAAGAGCCGGGCGTACTCGATGTGTTGTTCAGCGAGTTGGGCGACGGTCATGGCGACAAGCGACTGGCTGCGCACATTCAGCAATTGCAGGCACAGTTCAAGGACACCAGCGACATTCAGTACCGCGCTCGGCAACTGACTGAAGACATTGCTCTGGGACTGCAAGCGAAGTTGCTGCTGGAGGCCGGGAATTCGGCGGTCAGCGATGCGTTCATCGCCAGTCGTCTGAACGGAGGCGGGCGGGCCTACGGCGCGTTGCCGCGCGGACTGGATGTCGAAGCCATCGTCGCCCGCTCTACGCCGCAAGGTTTCTGACCCAAGTCGCCCAAACACAACAAAACCCTGTGGGAGCTGGCTTGCCAGCGATGACGGCCTGTCAGTCAACATCGATGTTGAATGTGATGGCCTCATCGCGGGCAAGCTCGCTCCCACAGGGATCTTCATTGTTTGAATGATTAGGGTGAACCCACAACGCCACTGTTTCCGTGACGCCACGATGCAGGCAAGATGAAGCTCTGCAAGTCAGAACACAGGAAGCTGATCGTGACCGAAGCGTTTATTGTCGTTCAAACCGCCGAACAGGCCGTGGATCGTCTCGCCGAGCTGCATGAGCGGGCCACCACGGCGCTGAACTCGGCGCTCAAGCGTTATCTCAAGGATCGCGTCGAGCCCGACGCCGAGCAACGTGCCCTGTTCCGTTATCCCGAACTGCGTCTGACCTACCACTGCCAGGGCGAAGTCCCGCAGACCACCCGCGCCTACGCCAAGGTGCAGTTGCCGGGCACCTACAGCGTGACCGTCACCCACCCGGCGGCGTTTCGCAAATACCTGCTGGAACAGCTCACGCCGCTGATGCACGACTTCACCGTGACCGTCGAAGTCGGGGTCAGCGAGCAGAACATTCCATATCCGTACGTGGTCGAGCAGGGCGATGAACTGGCCGGCTCTGGCGTCACTGCCGCCGTGCTGGCACGGGTGTTCCCGAGTACCGACCTGTCCGCCGCCACCGATGGCATCGCCGACGGTCTCTACGACTGGGAAAACACCGATCCGCTGCCGCTGGCGCTGTTTGACGCCGCGCGCGTCGACTTCTCGCTGCGTCGTCTGGTGCACTACACCGGCAGCGACTGGCGCCATGTGCAGCCGTGGATTCTGCTGACCAACTACCACCGTTATGTCGACCAGTTCATCGTCCATGGCCTGGAACAACTGCGCCGCGACCCGCGTTTCGTACGCATGGTCTTGCCGGGCAACGTGATCATCGAAAAGGGCATGGATCACGGCGAAGCCTCGGCGATTACGGCCGGTGTGGTCTGGCACCGCTACCAGATGCCGGCCTATCACCTGATCGCCAGCGATGGCCACGGCGTGACCTTGGTCAATATCGGCGTCGGCCCGTCCAACGCCAAGAACATCACCGACCACCTGGCTGTGCTGCGTCCGCATTGCTGGCTGATGATCGGTCACTGCGGCGGCCTGCGTCAGTCGCAGACCATCGGCGACTACGTGCTGGCCCACGCTTACATGCGTCGCGACGGTATTCTCGACCGGGTGGTGCCGCCGAACATTCCGATTCCGGCGCTGGCCGAAGTGCAACTGGCGCTGCAACAAGCGGCAGCCAATATCACCGGCGAAAAAGGCGAAGAGCTGAAAAAACGTCTGCGTACCGGCACCGTGCTGACCTACGACGACCGCAACTGGGAATTGCGCTGGGCTCAGGAACGACCGCTGATCAACCTGTCCCGCGCCGTGGCCGTGGACATGGAAAGCGGCACCATCGCCGCCCAGGGTTATCGCCTGCGGGTGCCGTACGGCACGTTGCTGTGTGTATCGGACAAGCCGCTGCACAGCGAAATCAAGCTGCCGGGTTCGGCCAACGCGTTCTACGAGCGTGCGGTCAGCCAGCACTTGAAGATCGGCATTGAAGCGGTGGATCTGCTGCGCACCGAACTCAATTCGCTGCACTCGCGCAAACTGCGCAGCTTCGACGAGCCGCCGTTCCGCTAACGGTTTGTCGTGGTCATTTGGCGGTCGGGGCACTAGCATTGTCAGCCCTGATCGCTAAATGTCTGCTCTCTTATGTCCCGTCCTCAACGTCCACCTTCCCGCCGCCCCGGCGCGAAGCCAGCTTCTTCAGCCCCGCGCCGTGTTGCCAAGGCACCGCCCGCTGAGCCGAAGCTGATCCTGTTCAACAAACCGTTCGATGTGCTGACGCAATTCAGCGACGGCGAAGGGCGGGCGACGCTCAAGGATTACATCGATATTCCGGGCATCTACCCGGCCGGACGGCTGGATCGTGACAGCGAAGGTTTGCTGCTGCTGACCAACGACGGCCAGTTGCAGGCGCGGATCGCCGACCCCAAGCACAAGCTGGCGAAAACCTATTGGGTGCAGGTCGAAGGCGTGCCGACGGCCGAGCAGTTGCAGCGTCTGCGCGACGGCGTCGAATTGAATGACGGCATGACCTTGCCCGCGCAAGCGCGGCAACTGGATGAGCCCGAGCTGTGGCCGCGCAATCCACCGGTACGCTTTCGCGCAACGATTCCGACAACCTGGCTGGAACTGGTGATTCGCGAAGGACGCAACCGCCAGGTGCGGCGGATGACGGCGGCGGTCGGGCTGCCGACGTTGCGGCTGGTACGGGTCAGGATTGGTGACTGGACGATCGAAGGGCTCGATCAGGGACAGTGGAAAGAAGTGCCGGCGCGCTTATAAGGCGCCGGACTCGATCAGGCCGATCACCACGCTCTTGATGATGAATGCGGCCACGCCCAGGCCCAGCACGAAAAACAGAATGAACGAGCCAAAGCGCCCGGCCTTGGACTTCTTCGCCAGATCCCAGACGATGAAACCCATGAAAATGATCAGGATGCTGACCAGACCGGTCATCATCCACTCTTCAAATACTGCTGGATCCATCGGGTTCTCCGGCACGCACGGGGCTAAAAGGGCGCGGCGAGTATACGCCAAGGGGGGCGGGGTGGCATTGATCTGGGTCTGATCCGACGACTGGCCCTCACCCTAACCGTCTCCCGGGGGGAGAGGGGACTGACCGAGGTGTCTGGCGTCATACATCGACCTGAAATTTCCAGTCGATTATGGATTCACAGCAGGGCGTTCAGGTCGGCGTACTTCTCGAGCAACCCACCGTCGGCCCCCTCTCCCTCCGGGAGAGGGCTGGGGTGAGGGGGCTTTTAAATCAGCTACGCAAATGTGTGAGCGGCAGTTCGGTACTGTTGAGCACCTGATTCAACACAAAACTCGAGCGCACGCTGGTCACCCCTTCAATCCGCGTCAGATGCCCCAGCAGCAGCTTCTGATAGTGATCCATGTCCGGCACCACCACTTTCAGCTGATAGTCGGCATCGACCCCAGTCACCAGACTGCATTCCAGCACTTGCGGCAAGGTACGGATCGCCGCTTCGAAGTTCTCGAAACGCTCCGGCGTGTGCCGGTCCATGCCGATCAGCACGTAGGCGGTCAGGCTCAGGCCGAGCATCTTGCGATCGAGCAGGGCGACCTGACGGGAGATGTAGCCGTCGTCCTCCAGTTGCTTGACCCGGCGCGAGCACGGGGAGGGCGACAGACCGATGCGCTCGGCCAGTTCCTGGTTGGAGATGCGGGCGTCGCGCTGCAATTCCGCCAAAATGCTGAGGTCGTAACGGTCGAGTTTGCTCATCAAACGATCCTTTGTCTTAACTATTGCGGCGGATTATCTATCCAGGGTTAAAAATTGCGCAAGTGATGTTTATTTGAGCAATCTTCGCAATCATCTGTCGCAGCCTCCGGCCTATTCTTATCACCAGAATCACTGCTCGGTAACACAGTCCACGCGGCCCGCCCAATCCGGCCTGCCGCGGCCGCCACCCCCACCGGGGTTGTGCCGGCCCCCGAGCTGCACACTGTCCAGAAGACGGCGTGAGGTGAGCCGACGTCAAAAGCGTCGAGCCAGGACGAAGTTCTCTAGAAGGGAGGCCGACGGGTCTCCCTTTTTTCTTGCCCGCGATTTGGCCCATCGCGCTCAATAAATAAATGACGTGACTGATAACCTGTAGCAGAACCCGGTGTGCCCATCCCCGGTCTTAGCTACACGCCCTCTTAATTTCAGGCTCTAGTCCGCAGTGAGGAATTTCATGAAGTCGCGCATCTGGCGTCTGGCCAGTGTTGGTTTGCTGTGTGTGAGTGTCGGTGCGCAAGCGCTGGCGGATGAGCCGCAGAATCGCGGCCCGGACGGCGGTGGACGCGGGCCTGAGCATCAGGGCAACAATCAGGGCCATGGCGGCGGCAATCAGCAGCACGGCCAAGACAATCCGCAGCGGCAGAACAACGACATCATCCGTGGCGACAACAGCCGCCAGTTCGAGCACAACGGCCAGCAGAATCACGGCCAACCGAACAACGGCCAGTGGCAGAACCAGAACCAGCCACGTCCGGCCTACAACCCCAACCCGGTGCGCCAGCCGCCACCGCCGCCGCAACTGCCGGCCAATGACCTGCCGATCCAGCCGCGCCCCGACACCGTGCGCCAGACCCAGGAACCCCGTCAGGGTTACTACCGCGACGAGCGCCCGCAGAACGGCTATCACCAGAACTGGCAGACCGGCAACCGCCCCAACGACAATCGCTGGCCGGGTCGCCCGGACGGGCATGGCAACGGCTGGGGCCCGGGCCCGCAATACCGGCCGGGCCATGTGATCGACCGTTTCCCGGATCGCGATTACCGTGTGCCGTATCGCGGCCAGGACTATTTCTACTCCGGCGGCTACTGGTATCGCCCGCAAGGCCCGCGCTACATCGTGGTTCAGCCGCCGCGCGGGATTCGCATCCAGTACCTGCCGGATTACGCTCGGGAAGTGTGGATCGGCGGTTCGCTGCTGTTCCTCGCTGCTGGCTCGTACTACGCGTATCAGGAAGCGACCCAGGATTACGTGGTGGTCGAGCCGCCGGTGCAGCAGCCACCGCAGCCGACCGGCAATGGCTATGACGTGGAAGCCTATCCGGCCAACGGTCAGTCACCGGAGCAGGTTCAACGCGACGGGTACGAGTGTTATCAGTACGCGGTGCAGCAGAGCGGCTTCAATCCGCGCACCGCGACTTATCAACCGGCACCCGAAGTGGTGCAGGCCTACCGTCAGGCCCAGGGCAATTGCCTGAGCAGTCGCGGTTATCAGGTCAACTACTGAGCCCGAGCGGCTTTGACCACTTCCTGCGGGTCGGCGTGCACCAGCACTTCGGCCCGTGGGTAGGCTTTGTGAATGGCATCCGCCGCCTGATCGCTGATGCCATGGGCGACTGACAGCGTCAGCTCCCCCGGCAATTCCAGGTGCAACTGCACGAACCAGTGATTGCCGGAAATCCGTGTGCGCAGATCGTGTGCGCCCAATACTCCCGGCACGCCGCACGCCAGTTCGAGCATGTGCTGACTGACATCCGTCGGCAGCTCTTCATCCATCAGCACCGAAAAACTTTCCCGGGCGATCTGAATCGCGCTCCACAAAATGTACGCCGCAATTCCCAGACCGAACCACGCATCCAGCTGATCGAACCCCAATCCGGCCAACACCAGCGCAATCAGAATGCTGCCGTTGAGCAACAGGTCCGAACGGTAATGCAGCGAGTCCGCCCGCACCGCGTTGGACCCGGTCTGCTTGATGACCCGATGCTGCAGCATCAACAGCGCGACAGTCAGCAGCAGGGAAAACACGATCACACCAATGCTCAGCCACGGCGCGCCGAGTGGCTCGGGATTTTTCAGGCGCTCATAAGCCTGAAACGCGATCAGCACCGCACTGCCGCCAATGAACAGCGCCTGCGCCATGCCCGCCAGGGATTCGGCTTTGCCGTGACCATAACGGTGATCGTCATCCGCCGGGCGCAGCGCGTAATGCACCGCCAGCAGATTGAGCAACGAAGTGACGCCATCGAGGGCCGAGTCGGTGAGGCCGGCGAGCATGCTCACCGAACCGCTCAGCCACCAGGCGATGGCTTTGGCGATGATCAGCGTACAGGCCACCGCCACCGAGGCGCGGGTCGCCAGCCGCAGCAGGCGGGCGTGTTCGGTGCTTGTGGTCATGGGTGCGTCTATTCCTTAAGCGGCAGGTTGCAGGCCGAACATCGCCAGTTGCTGGGTGCTGCCCTTGTGCTGGATCAGGCGCGGGTCGTCCAGCGGCAGATTGCGGCCCAGCTCCGTTTCGAGAATAGCCTGCAACTTCAAGTTATCGACCTGACCGTCCGGGCCGATGGCTTGCTTGAGCTTGGCCGGATCGACCTGCGCCGTGTGGCCCGGTTCGAAGTAGATCGCGCCGGTGGCGAAGTCCACGGCAAACGCGATCACGCCGGGAAGGATATAGAACAACAGGCCCACGGCATCGAGCACGGCAATCGCCGGGTCGATCTTGCCGTCGATCTGGCCGCGCCGGTCTGGGTAGAAAATCGAACCGCACGCGGTGATCTGAGTGAGCAGGGTGGCAACCAGTACACCGCCGATCAGGCGAAAAGGTAAGCGCATGGGAATCTCCTGAGTCATCTATTAACGAAGCGTCATCGTGTGAAGTTAAGACCCTGACGAACGCCTGGCAGTTCGCCGTTATACTCGCCGCTCTGTTTGGGAGCCAGCATGATTTCTTTGCCGATCGACGAAGTTTTACCCGCCCTGCGTGAAGCGTTGGCGACACGCCACGAAGCCGTGCTCGAAGCACCGCCCGGCGCCGGTAAAACCACCCGCGTGCCCTTGGCCCTGCTCAATGAAGCGTGGCTGAACGGGCAGACCATCCTCATGCTCGAACCGCGTCGACTGGCGGCGCGTGCAGCGGCGGAGCGGCTGGCCAGCGAGCTGGGCGAGAAGGTCGGTGAAACCGTCGGTTACCGCATCCGCCTCGACAGCAAGGTCGGCCCCAACACACGCATCGAAGTCGTCACCGAAGGCATCCTCACCCGGCGTCTGCAGGACGACCCGGCGCTGGAAGGCGTGGGCCTGCTGATCTTCGACGAATTTCACGAACGCAGTCTCGACGCCGATCTGGCGCTGGCCCTCAGTCTGAACGGTCGCGAGCTGTTTCGAGCTGAACAACCGCTGAAGATTCTGCTGATGTCCGCCACCCTTGAAGGCGAACGTCTGGCCGGGTTGCTCGACGACGCGCCGATCCTGCGCAGCGAAGGCCGGATGTTCCCGGTGACGATGCGCTGGGGTCGGCCATTCCAGCCCGGCGAATACATCGATCAACGCGTCACGCAAACGGTGCTCGAAGCGCTGCACGATGAAACCGGCAGCCTGTTGGTGTTTCTGCCGGGGCAGGCGGAAATCCGGCGTGTTCATCAACAACTGGCGGACGCCATCGGTGAGCGCAGCGACGTGTTGCTCTGCCCGCTGCACGGCGAACTCGACCTGAATGCCCAACGCGCCGCCATCGACCCGGCTCCGGCCGGCCAGCGCAAAGTGGTGCTGGCCACCAACATCGCCGAGACCAGCCTGACCATCAACGGTGTGCGTGTGGTAATCGACGCCGGGCTGGCGCGTGTGCCGCGTTTCGACCCGGGCAGCGGCATGACTCGGCTCGACACTCAGCGTATATCCAAAGCCAGTGCCACCCAGCGAGCGGGCCGGGCAGGGCGTCTGGAACCTGGCGTGTGTTATCGACTGTGGTCGCAGGATCAGCATGAACAGCTGGCGGCTTATGGCAGTGCGGAAATCCTCTCGGCGGATCTGGCTGGCCTGGCTTTGCAACTCGGTCGCTGGGGCGTGGCGCCGAGTGATCTGATCTGGCTGGACGTGCCGCCGGCGGCCGCTTATGCACAGGCTCAGGATCTGTTGCAGCGCCTCGGTGCACTGGACGGTGAAAGCCTCAACCGTCACGGGCAGGCCATGGCTGAATTGCCGGCCCATCCGCGCATCGCGCATTTGCTGTTGCGTGGTCAGGCACTGGGCTTGGCGACCATGGCGTGCGACGTCGCCGCGTTGCTCGGCGAGCGCGACATTTTGCGCGGTGCCGGGGCGGATCTGCACAGCCGTCTGGTGCTGCTGTCCGGCGAAGAACGCGCGGCCCGTGGTGCCCAGGGCGGCGTGCAGCGCGCCCGGCAACTGGCGCGGCAATATCGTGGATACCTGCGCGGCAAGGCGAGCGAACCAGTTGCCGACCCGGATCACCCACGCTGGCTCGGCGCCTTGCTGGCGCTGGCCTACCCGGACCGCGTCGCTCAGCAGCGGCGTGCCGGTGGTGCCGAATATCGTCTGGCCAACGGCCGTGCGGCGCTGTTCGCCGAAGCCGACAGCCTGATGAAGGAACCGTGGATCGTCATCGCCGACCTCGGCAGCCGCCAAGGTCAACGCGAAGAGCGGATTTATCTGGCGGCGGATTTCGATCCGGCGCTGTTCGATTCGGTGCTGGCCGAACAAGTGCACAACGTCGATCAACTGGACTGGGACGAGCGCGAAGGCGTGTTGCGCGCAGAGCGCCAACGCAAGGTTGGCGAACTGATCCTCAGCCGCGAACCACTGACCGGTCTCGACGAAAACGCCCGAAGTCAGGCACTGGTCAATCTGGTGCGGCGCAAGGGGCTGGAGCTGCTGCCGTGGACCCCGGAACTGCGCCAGTGGCAGGCGCGAGTCGCCTTGCTGCGCCAGCTCGACCTTGACGCCAAGGGCGACAGCCAATGGCCGGATGTCAGCGACGCCACCCTGCTGAAAACCCTCGAAGACTGGCTGATGCCTTTTCTGGGCAAGGTCTCGCGCCTCAGCCATTTCGCCAACCTCGACTTGTCGAGCATCGTGCGCAATCTGCTGCCATGGCCGCTGCCACAACAGCTCGACGAACAGGCGCCGCATCACCTGAGCGTGCCGTCAGGCTCGTCGATTCGCCTCGACTACAGCGAACAACCACCGATACTCGCCGTGCGCTTGCAGGAGCTATTCGGCCTGGCCGACACACCGCGCATCGCCGGCGGCCGGCAGGTGGTCAAGCTGCACCTGCTGTCGCCCGCGCGGCGTCCGGTGCAGGTGACGCAGGATCTGGCCAACTTCTGGCGCAGCACCTATGCCGAGGTGAAGAAGGATCTGAAGGGGCGGTATCCGAAGCACTATTGGCCGGATGATCCGCTGGTGGCTGAAGCCACCGCCCGGGCCAAGCCGCGCGGTACGTGAGGGTCAGCGGCTGGCCTTGGCGGTCAGCTGCTCCCGGCAATAATCGGCAAACAACTGCGCCGGTTTGGTCAGTTGTCCGCGTTTGAGCCACGCGGCCACGAGGCCTGAGCCGGTGACGTCTTCGACGATGTCGACGCACACGACTTTCTTGCCGTCGTAGGTGCATTCCGAATGCGGGCGGGTGACCAGGATCGAGAAGCCGAAACCCTGGCCGACCATGCCGCGCACCATTTCGATCGACGGCGAGCTGAAATCGATGCGTGGCGACAGCCCGAGTTCTTCGAACAGGCTGACGAAGTAGGTGCGGCTCGGTTGCACGTCGAGCAGGATCATCGGTTCCAGGCACAAGTCCCGCAGCGAAACCTGCTTGAGCTGGGCGAAGCGGTGATCTGCCGGGAGCAGGGCGTAAGGCCGTTGGGCCGGCATCAGGGGTTCGGTTTCGATGGTGGCGTCGAGGTCGTGTTTGTAGAGGATTGCCAGGTCGAAGGTGCCCGAGGTCAGGCCTTGCACCAGTTCCTGTTGTTCGCCGTCGCGGATGCGGATCTTCACCCCCGGATACAGCGCCGAGAAGCCGGCAATCAGTTGCGGCAGGTACAGCGGCGCCACCGTTTCAAAACAGCCGATATCGATCTGCCCGGCCACCACGTCGTTGTCGGCGAGGGCGTTCTGTTCGAACTCCTTGGCCATGCGCAGCAGTTCCTGGGCCTTGCGGAAGAACCGCGCGCCGCTAGGCGTTAGCGACACGCCTTGGGCGTGATGGCGGATCAGCAGTTGCACGCCGAAGCTGTCTTCCAGCCCCTTGATCGCCGTGGAAATCGCCGGTTGCGCGATGTACAGCTTGCGCGACGCTTCGGCGACGCTGCCGCATTCGACGGTGGTGATGAAGTATTTCAACTGACGCAGGTTGTAAGCGGCCACGGTGAACCTCAAAGCGAACGGATTCCACATCCAAGCAATTTGTAAGCCGCCGGCCTCCGTTCTGTCGGCGGTTTTTTTGTCCCTGAACAATAGCCCCATACGCGCGCGAAGGGGCCATCGGCTGGTTACCTTTTTTATTGTCTGCGAAGACATTTTTACTGGTTTTAGCTCGCACGGGCCTGAGCGACTATCGACCCCGCACTGTTCTCAAAAGAATAAAAGTCCAAGGAGCAACCACCGTGTTCGAGCTTGCAGACTGGCAGCGCAAGGCCGCTGAATTGAGCTATCCGTATCAGGCCGTGATCGACGGCAAACTGCGTGCGGCGCAGTCGGGGCAGACCTTTGCCGCGATCAACCCGGCCACCGGCCAACTGCTGGCAAACGTCGCCGCGTGCGGTGAAGAAGACGTCGATGCAGCGGTGAAAAATGCGCGGCAGGTGTTCGAGGCGGGCTCCTGGGCCGGGCGCTCACCGAGCGAGCGCAAGCAAGTGCTGCTGCGGCTGGCGGATCTGATTCTGGCCAATCGCGAAGAGCTGGCGTTGCTCGATTCGCTGAACATGGGCAAACCGGTGATGGACGCTTACAACATCGACGTGCCGGGCGCCGCCGGGGTGTTCCGCTGGTACGCCGAAAGTCTCGACAAGCTCTACGATCAGGTCGCGCCAAGCGCGTCGAACGTGCTGGCGACCATCACCCGCGAAGCGCTGGGCGTGGTTGCTGCGGTGGTGCCTTGGAATTTCCCGCTGGACATGGCCGCGTGGAAACTCGCGCCGGCGCTGGCGGCGGGCAACTCGGTGATTCTCAAACCCGCCGAGCAATCACCGTTCTCCGCGTTGCGTTTGGCCGAGCTGGCGCTGGAAGCCGGGTTGCCGGCCGGTGTGCTGAACGTGCTGCCGGGGCTCGGCGAACAGACCGGCAAAGCCTTGGGCTTGCACCCGGATGTCGATTGCCTGGTGTTCACCGGCTCGACCCAGGTCGGAAAATATTTCATGCAGTACTCCGCGCAGTCGAACCTCAAGCAGGTGTGGCTGGAGTGCGGCGGCAAGAGCGCCAACCTGGTGTTCGCCGACTGCCAGGATCTGGATCTGGCGGCGCAGAAAGCCGCGTTCGGGATCTTCTTCAATCAGGGCGAGGTCTGCTCGGCCAACTCGCGGTTGCTGGTGGAACGCTCGATTCATAACGAGTTCGTTGAACGGCTGAAGGCTCAGGCCGAACGCTGGCAGCCGGGCGATCCGCTGGACCCTGCGAGTGCAGCCGGGGCAATCGTCGATACTCGTCAGACCGAAAGCATTCTGCGCTTCATCAACCAGGCCGAGCGCGAAGGCGCGACCCGCGTCTGCGGCGGGCGGCAGCTGAGTTTCAACGGTTCGGACAACTTCATTCAGCCGACGATTTTCACCGACGTGCAGCCGCACATGACCCTGTTTCGCGAAGAAGTGTTCGGCCCGGTGCTGGCGGTGATGCCGTTCGATGACGAGGCCCACGCCTTGCGACTGGCCAACGACAGCGTCTACGGTCTGGCGGCGTCGCTGTGGACCGATGATCTGCACCGCGCGCACCGGGTGGCGCGGCAATTGCGAGCCGGTACGGTGTCGGTCAACAGCGTCGATGCGCTGGACGTGACCGTGCCGTTCGGCGGCGGCAAACAATCCGGGTTCGGCCGCGATCTGTCGCTGCACTCGTTCGACAAATACACCCAGTTGAAAACCACCTGGTTTCAACTGCGCTCATGACAGCCGCTCACAACAAAAAAGGAGATCCGGCGATGACCACCTCACGTGAAACCCGCGACTACCAGGCCGCCGATGCAGCGCACCACATTCATGCGTTCGTCGACCAGAAGGCCCTCAACGACGAAGGCCCACGGGTGATGGTGCGTGGTGACCGCCTGCATCTGTGGGACAACGACGGTCGGCGCTACCTCGACGGCATGTCCGGGCTGTGGTGCACCAACCTCGGTTACGGGCGCAAGGACTTGAACGCGGCAGCGAGCCGGCAACTGGAGCAGTTGCCGTACTACAACATGTTTTTCCACACCACCCACCCGCAGGTGATCGAGCTTTCCGAGCTGCTGTTCAGCCTGCTGCCGGGGCACTACAGCCACGCGATCTACACCAACTCCGGCTCCGAGGCCAACGAAGTGCTGATCCGTACCGTGCGCCGTTACTGGCAGGTGCTGGGCAAGCCCGAGAAGAAAATCATGATCGGCCGTTGGAATGGCTATCACGGTTCGACCCTCGCGGCGACGGCCCTTGGCGGCATGAAGTTCATGCACGAAATGGGCGGGATGATTCCCGACATCGCGCACATCGACGAGCCGTACTTCTTCGCCCACGAAGGCAATCTGACCCCGGCGGAATTCGGTCTGCGGGCTGCGCAGCAACTGGAATCGAAGATCCTTGAACTGGGTGCCGACAAGGTCGCCGGATTCATCGCCGAACCGTTCCAGGGCGCGGGCGGGATGATCTTCCCGCCGGAAAGCTACTGGCCGGAAATCCAGCGCATCTGCCGCAAGTACGACGTGCTGCTGTGTGCCGATGAAGTGATCGGTGGCTTCGGTCGCACCGGCGAATGGTTCGCCCACGAATACTTCGGTTTCGAGCCGGACACCCTGTCCATCGCCAAGGGCCTGACCTCCGGTTACATCCCGATGGGCGGCCTGATCCTGTCGAAGAAAATGGCCGACGTGCTGGTGGAGCAGGGCGGTGTGTTCGCCCACGGCCTGACCTATTCCGGGCACCCGGTGGCGGCGGCGGTGGCGATTGCCAACCTCAAGGCATTACGCGATGAAGGCGTGGTGACGCGGGTCAAGGATGACATCGGCCCGTACCTGCAACAGTGCCTGCGCGAGGTGTTCGGCAATCACCCGCTGGTGGGCGATATTCAGGGCACGGGCATGGTCGCGGCGCTGCAACTGGCCGAAGACAAGGCCACGCGCAAGCGCTTCGCCAATGAGAACGACATCGCCTGGCGCTGCCGCACGATCGGTTTTGAAGAGGGGGTGATCATTCGCTCGACCCTGGGGCGGATGATCATGGCGCCGGCGTTGATTGCCAGCCGTGAGGAGATTGACGAACTGGTGGGCAAGACGTTGAAAGCGCTGGATCGTACCGCGCAGGAATACGGTCGGCTCTGATCTGAAACCTGTGTGAAACGATAACAATCGCAGCCTTCGGCTGCGATTTTTTTGGGCTTTGCACCCACCTCGGGCACCCCCGTCCGACACGCCCTTTCGCGGTGCGCACTACCCAGTTTTTTCATCGTTCGCGTCTAACTATTTCCTCGTTTTCCTTACGCCAAGCCTGGGTCAACATCGATTTCGCCAGCCAAGGCATTGCCCGCCAGAGTCCAGCAGAGACCGCAGCGTGCATCCGCGCCGACGAGGCTGGCCGTACTGCCCATGACAACTAAATCAACAGCGTTGGGAGTGCTCCATGAACAAGTCCTTGTTTACCCGTCTTGCAGGTCCTCTGGCGATTTCCGCCCTTTCCGTCACCGCCGCCCAGGCCGGCACCTTGTCGATTGGCCACACCACGTGGGTCGGTTACGGCACCCTGTATCTGGCTCAGGATCTGGGCTACTTCAAGGAAAACGGCCTGACCGTCGAATTGCCGGTGGTCGAAGAAGCGTCGATGTACATGGCCGCTCAGGCGTCCGGGCAATTGTCCGGCTCGGCCTCGACCATCGACGAAGTGCTCAAGTACCGCCCGCAGTTCTGCTTCAAAGCCGTGGCCGCGCTGGATGACAGCCATGGCGGCGACGGTGTGCTGGTCGGTAAAAACGTGAAGAGCCTGCAGGAACTCAAGGGCCAGGCTGTGGCCGTCAACGAAGGGTCGACCTCGCAGTTCTGGCTCTCGTATCTGCTGAAAAAGAACGGCATGAGCATGAGCGACATCACCGTGCAGAACATGACCGCCGACGATGCCGCCACCGCGTTCATCGCCGGTCGCGTGCCGGCCGCCGTGACCTGGGAGCCGCATCTGTCGATGGTGCGCGACAAGCAGCAGGGCAAAGTGCTGATCGACAGCAGCAGTACGCCGGGGGTGATCGTCGATGTGGTGGCGCTCAACTGCACGGTGATCGAGAAGCAGCCGGAGGACGTCAAGGCGCTGGTCGCCGGGCTCTACAAAGCGGTGCAGTACACCAAGGACCATCCACAGAAAGCCTACGAAATCATGGCCAAGGGTGTCGGCGGTTACCTGTCCGATCCGAAGGAACTGGCCGCCGCCGCGCAGGGCGTGCGTTTCTACGATCAGGCCATGAGCGAAAAACTCCTTGGCTCGCCGGGCAAGCCAGGTGACAGCGCACCGCTGATCAAACTGGCCAACGAAACCGCCAGCGAATTGCAGGGCAAGCCCTACAACGTCAGCAATGACGATCTGGTGGATAACCGCTTCGTCAGCCCGCTCTAGGAGACTGGTCATGTTCAAGCGCAATTCATGGCTGAGCCGCTGCATCACGCCGAAGACCGGATTGCCAATGCCGGTGGTGTGGAGCGCCAGCGGTCTGGCCTGGGTGTTGCTGGTCGGCCTGTGGGCCGGGTTGTCCTACGGCGGCATCGTGCCGGGGATGTTCCTGCCGACGCCCGGCGCGGTGGTCGAGGCCGCGGTGCGCCTGAGCCGCGATGGCACACTCGGCCAGCATGTCTGGGCCAGTGTCGAAGTGGTGATGGTCGGCTTCATTGTGTCGTCGCTGGTGGCAGTGCCTCTGGGCTTGCTGATGGGCAGCTTCCGTATCGTCCAGGCGTTCCTCGAACCGCTGGTGAATTTCATCCGTTACCTGCCGGTGACCTCGTTCGTGCCGCTGTTCATCCTGTGGATCGGTATCGGTCTGGAGCAACGGGTGTCGGTGATCATTTTCGGCGTGTTCTTCCAGCAACTGGTGATGATCGCCGACGTGTCCAAAGGCATTTCCAAGGACTTGATCAACGCCTCTTACACCCTCGGCTCCAACCGGCGTGACGCAGTGCTGCATGTGATCGCCCCGGCGTCGTTGCCCGGCGTGCTCGACACCTTGCGGGTGACCATGGGCTGGGCCTGGACCTATCTGGTGGTCGCCGAACTGGTCGCCGCATCGAGCGGCCTTGGTTACTTGAGCCTCAAGGCCATGCGCGGCTTTCAGGTCGACGTGATTTTTCTCGCCATCGCGATCATCGGCCTGCTCGGCCTGGTCACCGATCAACTGTTCCGCTTCTTGCGTTTGAGGATTGCCGCATGGGCTCAGTAACCGCTGCCAACCGTCGTTTCATCGAGCCGGTCGCTGCACCGGTACACGCCGCGCCAAGGTTGCAGGTGGACAAGGTCAGCCTGCGTTACAGCAAACCCGGCGGCGGTACATTTACTGCGCTGGAAGAGGTGTCGTTCGAAGTGCCGGATCAGCAGTTTGCGGTGCTGGTCGGGCCGTCGGGCTGCGGCAAGTCGAGCCTGCTGTACCTCACCGCCGGCCTGGCCGAGCCGACGTCCGGCGAGATCTATGTCGGCGGTCAGCAAGTGCAGGGCCCCGGCGCGGATCGCGGGATGGTGTTCCAGAGCTACACGCTGTTCCCGTGGCTGACCGTGCGGCAGAACGTCGAGTTCGGCCTCAAGCGCCGGGGCATGCCGGCGGCGCGGCGCAAGGAAATCGTCGATCACTATGTCCACGAAGTCGGCTTGTCAGGATTTGCCGACAACTACGCCAAGCAGTTGTCCGGCGGCATGATGCAGCGGGTGGCGATTGCCCGGGCATTGGCCAACGACCCGCAGATCCTGCTGATGGACGAACCCTTCGGCGCCCTCGACAGCCAGACCCGTCTGCAAATGCAGCAGCTATTACTGCGGGTGTGGGGCAACAGCAAGAAAACCGTGCTGTTCGTCACCCACGACATCGACGAAGCGATCCTGCTCGGCGATCGGGTGTATGTGATGGGCGCGCGGCCTGGACGGATCAAGCAGATTCTGGACGTGCCGATCGAGCGCCCACGCACGCTGGACATGGTGATGGAGCGCTCGTTCATCGACATGAAACGGCAGATCTTCGGGCTGTTGCACGACGATCTCGAAGAGGCTCATTGAGGTCAGTTGGGTGGCAGGAGGAACTTCGCAATCACCGGTAAATGATCGGAGATGCGCAAGGTGTCGTCCTGCCGCACCGTGGCTTCGACCCGTTTGATCTTCGGGCTGTAGAACAGGTAATCGACCGTGCGGTCCGGGCCATTCAGGCCGGGGTCATTAGGGTAATGGGTCAGCCACTTGGCGCGGTCGATGCCGCTGGCTTCGTTGTTGGTCGGGATCATCGGGTATTTGTCCCACAGCACATGCAGCGCACTGTCGGCGGAGTACGGCGCGCGCTGCTCGGTGGGCAGGCGCCGGTACTGGCCGAGCGGCAACAGGTTGAAGTCGCCGCCGATCAGCCACGGCGTGCCGTGGCTTTCGTGTTTGTCGAGGACCTTGGCCACCGCTGTCACCTGCGCCTGCAAGGTTTCGTCCGGTTGGGTGGCGCGATCCAGATGGGTGTTGAACACCACCAGTTGCCCGCCATCGCTGAGCGGCAGAGTGGTGGCGAGCAGGGCGTTTTTCGGCTGGAACTGACGGCTGATGATGTTTGACGGCTGCACCGGCAATTGCAGGCGTTCGGCGTGTTCGATGCGGTAGCGGCTGAGGGTGGCGAGCTGTCGGCCGACGCTGCCGAAGATGTGCGGATCCGGGACGAAATCGGCCTTCCAGTCAAAGGCGTGGGCGCTGCATGGGTAGAGGTCGGTGAGGCGTTCCTGCAACAGCTTGAGCTGGTTCTGATAGTCGCTGGCCTTGGCGCCGTCATCCAGTTCCTGCAACAGCACCACGTCGGGCTGTTCGTCGCGGATCACTCGCGCCACTTCATCGAGGCTGAACGCCATGTCTTCCGGGGTCGGGGCTTCGTCTTCGCCTTGCGCCAGGTCATTCCAGAACACGTAGCGCTTGCCGGCCAGGTATTGCACGTTCCAGGTCATGACTTTCAGGGCCTGGCCGGGCACCAGCGTCGGCGGTTGCCCGGTGCAGCTGACCGGCAGGGTTTCCCGGGCGTCGGGGCGCCAGGTCAGGCTGAAGATCAGCGTGCCGATCAGGGCGAGGGCGAGCAGTACGGGCAACAGGATGTAGCGCAGTAGACGGGTCATGGCTCGGCTTATAGCGATACGGAAGTGGTCCCGAGCATACCCGAGACCCATCCATCACCCCAAGCTCGGTGCAGTCAGACTATTCCGTCACGTTTGTCGGGCAATTCGCTGATCAACATGAACAGGCGGAACAGCACCACACTGGTGAACAGCTGCAGGAAGCTGTGACCGCTGTCGATCAGCACCGCAATCAACGGATTCTGCGGATCGGGATAGACCTGCAAAGTCAGGCCCTTGAGCAGCCACAGCGGCCCCATCACACACAGAATGCACACCAGAATCCGCAGAAAATGCCCACGGCTCAGGCGCAGGCTTTCCTTCATCGCCTGCAACGGGCCGTAACCGCGCAGCACCAGCAGATACTCACCGAAGGCCAGGGTGACCATCAGCCACAGGCCTGGCAGGAAATACAGCGACAGACCGAGCAGGATCAACAGTGTGTTCAGCGCAGTCAGCAGGGCAAAGCGCGGCCACAGGCGAGCGGCCATCGCCAGCAGATCGCGGGTTTGCGGGGATTCGCCGCGGGTGCGGGCGTCGAGAAACAGAATCAGCGCGGCGGTGTACAGCGGATACACCAGCAGGCCGACGATCACGCTGATGGCCGAGTAACCGTCCGGGTCGCTGGCATGGTCGACCACCTGTTGCAGCACGGCTTCGACAATCACCAGCGGCAGGCACAACTGGACGATCCGGCCCAGATTGCGTTTGAAGAAATACAGGGAGTCGCGCAGCACATCGAAGGCATTCATCAGTCGGTATCGCAGGTCAAAAACAGTGGCCCACTTTAACCGATGATCCGTTTCGCTGCGCAAACGTAAACGTTCGGTAAAGGTCATTGAAACATTCTGTCACTGCCTCCATTACAGAGGTGCGCCTTCTCCGACGTGGAGGAGGGCAACGTTATCCCCGGCAATCTACGAGGTCGCCATGAACAGCGAAGAACAAACCCTGATCGATGGACTGTTTTCCCGGCTGCAACAGGCCGAAACGGAGGCAGCCCCGCGCGACGCCCAGGCCGAGGCGCGGATCAAGGAACACCTGACGCGCCAGCCGGCCGCAGGTTATTTCATGACCCAGGCGATTCTGGTGCAGGAGGCTGCCCTCAAGAGCCTCGACGAACAGAACAAACAACTGACTCAACAGGTCAAGCAATTGCAGGCCGAACTGCAATCGGCCAAGGCGCAGAGCGCGCCGCCGGCCTCCAGCGGTGGTGGCTTCCTGTCGAGCATCTTCGGTGGCAGCAGCTCGCGCCCGGCGCCGACCCAGAGCGCCCCGGCCTCCACTGGCGGCTGGCGTGAGCCGGCACCGCAGCAGAGCTTCGGTGCGCCCGCGCCACAACAGAACTTCGGCGCGCCACCTCCGGGTTATGGCCAGCAACAAGCGGCCCCGGCAGCCGGCAGCAGCTTCCTCGGCGGCGCCCTGAAAACGGCGGCCGGTGTGGCGGGTGGCGTGATGCTGGCGCAAGGCATCAGCAGCCTGTTCCATCACAACCAGCAGCCGCAGGAAATCGTCGAAGTCATCAAGGAAGAGCCGGCTCAGGTCAACGACCAGAGCAACAACGGCTGGGGCGATGATCAGCGCATGGCCAACAACGATTCCTACGGTAATGACCAGGGCGGCTTTGCCGACACCGACTACAGCGACGACAACTCATCGTTCTTCGATGACGACGATTCCTTCGTCTGATTCACCATTCGTCCGGGGCGCCTGATCGCCCCGGGCCGATTATTCGCGGAACCTTCCTTCGGGCTGGCATACTGAGCGCCTTTTTCGGGCCTGGTGCCTGATCCGGCTCATGCGCGTCAGCGCTCACAGGAACTCCGGTGAAAAAAATCGCAGTGTTCGCCGATGTGCAGAACCTCTACTACACCGTGCGTCAGGCCTATGGTTGCCACTTCAACTACGCGGCGCTGTGGGCGGATGTCAGCCAGCACGGGCAGATCGTCGAGGCCTACGCCTATGCGATCGACCGGGGTGACAGCAAACAGCAGCAGTTCCAGCAGATCCTGCGCAACCTCGGTTTCACCGTGAAACTCAAACCCTACATCCAGCGCAGCGACGGCTCGGCCAAGGGCGACTGGGACGTGGGCATCACCCTCGACATCATGGACGCCGCCGACCACGTCGACGAAATCGTCCTGGCCTCCGGTGATGGCGATTTCGACATGCTGCTCGAACGCATCATCAACAAACACGGCGTGCAAGCGGTGGCCTACGGCGTTCCCGGCCTGACCGCCAACTCGCTGATCCGTGCCGCCAGCCGTTATGTGCCGATCGAAGGCGCACTGCTGTTGAAAAATTGAGCCCTGCTCAAGAATTGATTTGGACGGAGTACCACCCGGTTTGGAACGCATTGCAGTCATCGACTTTGAAACCACCGGCATCTCGCCGAGCAGCAGCTGCCGGGCCACGGAAATCGCCGTGGTCATGCTGGAAAACGGCCGCATCGTCGAGCGTTACCAGAGCCTGATGAACGCCGGCGTCCGCGTCCCGGCCTTCATCGAACAACTCACCGGCATCAGCAACGCCATGCTGCGCACTGCGCCTTCGGCCGAACAGGTGATGAACGAAGTCAACGAATTCGTCGGCTGCACGCCCCTGCTGGCGCACAACGCCGCCTTCGACCAGAAGTTCTGGGACTTCGAACTGGGGCGGATCAAACGTACCCGTTTGCAGAATTTCGCTTGCTCGCTTTTGTTGGCCCGCCGTTTGATGCCGGCGGCGCCGAATCACAAGCTCGGTACGCTCACTACCTTCGCCCAACTGCCGCACACCGGCCAGGCGCACAGGGCGATGGCGGATGCGGAGATGGCGGCGAATTTGCTGGCGCATCTGGCGGATGAGTTGCGGCGCAAGCATGGGGTGCGGGAGCTATCGCACGACTTGCTGTGCAAATTGCAGAAAGTCCCGGCTGCCAAGGTCGGCGAGCACCTCCAGCGCTATCGCTGATTTTCAGGCAAACACATTTCCCTGTTGATCGTTCCCACGTCGAGGCGTCGAACCGTCCGCGTGGGAATGCAGCCCGGGACGCTCCGCGTCCCTTCCAAAGCCGAACGCGGAGCGTCCGTTGAGGCATTCCCACGCAGAGCGTGGGAACGAGCGGGACGGGAAGGTTACTTTCCGTTCCCTTCGATATGCCCCAACGGCACCCGCTTCTCTATCGCACTCGACAACACGATCGACGTCTTGCTGAACCCGAATTTCGCCACCCGGTTGATCAGCTCTTCCAGCTCGGTCATCGAGCCCACGGCGGCCTGCATGATCACGCACGGGTCGCCGGTGACGCGGTGGCATTCGGTCAGTTGCGGAATTCTGATCAGTTCGTCGTACACCTTCGGATTGCCGTGCTGGTTCAGGCGCAGTTCGATGACGCACTGGATCGGCAGGCCGAGCTTGGCCATGTCGACTTTGGCCGAGTAGCCGGTGATGACGCCGCTGGCCTCGAGTTTAGCCACGCGCTCGGCGACGGCAGGGGCGGAGAGGTTCACTTTGCGGGCGAGGTCGGCGTAGGACGCGCGACCGTTTTCGAGCAGGGCGCTGAGCAGCATGCGGTCGTATTTGTCCAAGGTCAGACTCCTGAAATTGCCAGACTTTCGAAATCGCGGTTTTGGCCGTCGATCTCCGTGTTTTCGAAAGTGTACCGGCGCTATAAACAGGTTTTGTAACTTATTTTTAGCGGTTGGCCTTTCTAGAATAATCAATCCCCTGAGTCTGACTTTCGAGCTGCCCATGTCTGCCTTGCGCCGTTTTTCCTTGCCCTTGATCGCCGCGTTTTTTGCGTTGTACGTGATTTGGGGATCGACCTATCTGGTGATCCGCATCGGCGTCGAGTACTGGCCGCCGCTGATGCTCGGCGGCGTGCGCTTCGTGATTGCCGGCACTCTGATGTACGCGTTCCTGCGCTGGCGCGGGGCACCGGCGCCGACCTGGGCGCAATGGAAAGCGGCGGGGATCATCGGGATTTTGTTGCTGAGCTTCGGCAACGGCGCGGTGACCTTGGCCGAGCACAGCGGCGTGGCGTCGGGTGTCGCGGCGCTGGCGGTGGCGACGGTGCCGCTGTTCACTTTGCTCTGCGGTTATCTCTGGGGGGCGCGCAACACCCGCTTGGAGTGGGCCGGGGTGGTGATGGGGATTATCGGTATCGCGATGCTCAACATGGGCTCCAACCTGCAATCGAGTCCGCTGGGCGCGGCGCTGCTGATTTTCGCGGCAGCGAGTTGGGCGTTCGGTTCGGTGTGGAGCAAACACCTACCGCTGCCTCAGGGCGCAATGGCCAGTGCCGTGGAAATGCTGGTTGGTGGGGCGGTGTTGCTGATCGGCAGCGCGGCCAGCGGTGAACACCTGCAGGCCATGCCGCCGCTGGAAGGCTGGTTGGCGTTGGCGTACCTGATCTTCTTCGGCTCGATCATCGCCTTCAACGCTTACATGTATCTGTTGAAAAACGTTCGTCCGGCGGCGGCCACCAGCTACGCCTACGTCAATCCGGCGGTGGCGGTGTTGCTGGGGATCGTGTTTGTCGGCGAGACCATAGGCATCGAAGAAGCGCTGGCAATGCTGGTGATCATCGGCGCGGTGGTGCTGATCAGTCTGCCGCAGTGGCGGCGTCCGGCGCGGTCGCCGGTGGTCAGCGAGCCGGCTGCCGCAGCGAAGGTCATAGCGACGGAGCAGCGTGCGAATTAGGGTAAACTGCGCGCCATCGCATACTCGTTTTGCACAATCTGCTCTGATTTTTCCTACGGTACTCCCATGACTTTCGCCACCCTTGGCCTGATCGAACCCTTGCTGCGCTCCCTCGAGAAGCTCGGCTACCAGACCCCGACGCCGGTGCAGGCGCAAGCCATTCCGGCCGTGCTGGCCGGTCGCGACCTGATGGCCGCGGCCCAGACCGGCACCGGCAAGACCGCCGGTTTTGCTTTGCCGCTGCTGCAACTGCTGGCGATGGAAGGGCCGAAAGTCACCGCCAACTCGGTGCGTGCGCTGATTCTGGTGCCGACCCGCGAGCTGGCCGAACAAGTCCACGAAGCCGTGCGCCAGTACGCTGAAAACCTGCCGCTGCGTACTTATGCAGTGTACGGCGGCGTCAGCATCAACCCGCAAATGATGAAGCTGCGTGGCGGCGTCGATCTGCTGGTGGCGACTCCGGGCCGTCTGCTCGATCTGTTCCGTCAGAACGCGCTGAAGTTCAACCAGCTGCAAACTCTGGTGCTGGACGAAGCCGACCGCATGCTCGACCTGGGTTTTTCCGAAGAGCTGGCGAACATTTACCGCGCGCTGCCGAAGAAACGTCAGACGCTGCTGTTCTCCGCGACCTTCTCCGATGACATCCGCCTGCTGGCCGGGCAGATGCTCAACGATCCGCAGAGCATCGAAGTCAGCCCGCGCAACGTGGCCGCCAACACCGTCAAGCAGTGGGTGGTGACGGTGGACAAGAAGCGCAAGCCGGAACTGTTCGTGCACCTGATGCGCAAGAACAAGTGGAAGCAGGTGCTGGTGTTCGCCAAGACCCGTAATGGTGTGGACGCGCTGGTCGAGAAACTCCAGGGCCTGGGCGTGAACGCCGACGGCATCCACGGCGACAAGCCGCAAGCGACCCGGCAGCGGGCGCTGGATCGTTTCAAACTGAGCGAAGTGCAGATTCTAGTGGCCACTGATGTTGCTGCCCGTGGTCTGGATATCGAAGACCTGCCGCTGGTGGTCAACTTTGATCTGCCGATCGTGGCCGAGGATTACATTCACCGTATCGGCCGTACCGGCCGCGCGGGTTCGACCGGTGAGGCGATCTCGCTGGTGTGTGCCGATGAAGTGAACATGTTGTCGGCGATTGAAATGCTGACCCGCAGCACGTTGAAGCGCGAGGTTGAGCCGGACTTCGTGCCGGAGCACCGTGTGCCGGACACCGATGCCAGTGGTCAGGTGATCAAGAAGCCGAAGAAACCGAAAAAGCCCAAGGCTTCCGGTGGTGGCGGTGGCAAGCGCAATCTGGGCAAGTGGGTGGACAGCGGCGAGACTCAGGCGCCGGAGCCTTCGATCAAGCCTGTGCGCAAGGTGCCGGTGTTCAATACCGGGCCGCGTAAGCGTAAGCCTTAAGCGTCAGACAGGGTCGTTCCCGCGCAATGCGGGAACGATCAGTTACGCTGTTTCAACCAGTCCAGCATTCCAGCTCCGGCCGCCCGGCCACTGGCAAAACACGCCGTCAGCAAATACCCTCCAGTCGGCGCTTCCCAATCCAGCATCTCCCCCGCACAAAACACCCCCGGCAACGCCTTGAGCATCATCCGCTCATCCATCGCTTCAAACGTCACGCCACCGGCACTGCTGATCGCCTCATCCAGCGGTCGGGTTTTCACCAGCGTCAGCGGCAAAGCCTTGATCGCTCTGGCCAACAACGCCGGATCAGCAAACGTCGCCGCATCAGTGAGTTCTCGCAGAAGCGCCGCTTTCACCCCATCAATCCCGACCTGACTGTGCAGATGCTTGGCCATCGAGCGCGAACCCCGTGGTTTGCTCAACGCCGCCTGCAATTTATCCACAGGTCGGCCGGGCAGCAGGTCGATGTGAATGGTCGCGGCACCGTGCACATTGATCGCCTCACGAATCGGCGCTGACAGCGCGTAGATCAGGCTGCCCTCGATGCCGGTCGCGGTGATCACGCATTCACCCAAACGCGGAACATCGTCGTTCAAACCGATGGCGATGTTTTTCAACGGTGCTCCAGCGAATTTGCTGACCATCAACTCGCTCCAGGCCTGCACCTCGAAGCCGCAGTTACTCGGCTGCAACGGCGACAGTCCTACGCCGCGTTGCTCCAGCGGCAGCATCCACGCGCCGTCGGAACCCAGTCGCGACCAGCTGCCGCCGCCGAGGGCGAGCAGGGTGGCGTCGGGGGAAAAGGTTTTCTCGCCTTCCGGGCTGTCGATGCGCAGCGCGCCGTTTTCGTCCCAGCCGAGCCAGCGGTGGCGGGTGTGGATAACCACGCCGCTGTCGCGCAGGCGCTTGAGCCAGGCGCGCAGCAATGGCGCGGCTTTCATGTCGGTGGGGAACACCCGGCCGGAGCTGCCGATGAAGGTTTCGATGCCCAGTTCGTTGATCCAGCGGCACAGTGCGTCGGCGTCGAACGCGCGCAGCAGCGGGGCGATGTTCGGGGCGCGTTCGGCGTAGCGCGAGAGGAATGCCGGGTAGGCTTCGGAGTGGGTGATGTTCATGCCGCCGACCCCGGCCAGCAGGAACTTGCGGCCCACCGAGGGCATGCCGTCGTACAGATCGACGCGGACTCCGGCCTGGCTCAGCACTTCGGCGGCCATCAGGCCGGCGGGGCCACCGCCGATGATGGCGACGTGAGCGGGAAGGGCGGCAGAAGTCTGGGTCATGGCAGCGGCAATAGCGTGGCGGAATAAGCCGCGCATTCTAGCAGCAGCGACCATCGTCAGGCCTGATCAAAAAACAACCAGCGCGCTGCAAGCCATGTTCAGCGTGGGCTGTAGTCCCTTTCGCTCAGGTTATCCACAGGCCGTTCCACAGCCACTGTGGGTAACGCAGCACAACTCAATGACAACCCGATGACTGCCAGACGCGCTGCGCACTGTGATGCAAGATGCCGTGGCGGCGGGCGAGGGCCTGGCGATCCTTGCTGTATCCGCCGCCGATCACGCCGACCACCGGGATGTCGCGGCCCAGGCAGTGGCGCATCACGCTTTCGTCGCGGGCGGCGACGCCTTCGTCAGTCAGTTGCAGATAACCGAGGGCGTCGTCCTTGTGCACGTCGACGCCGGCGTCGTACAGCACCAGATCAGGCTGATACAGCGGCAGCAGATAGTTGAGCGCGTCGTCGACCACTTTCAGGTAATCGGCATCGCCCATGCCGTTGGGCAGCGGAATGTCCCAGTCGCTTTCGGCCTTGCGTGCAGGAAAGTTCTTTTCGCAGTGCAGGGAAACGGTGATTGCTTCCGGGGTGTTGTGCAGAATCCGTGCAGTGCCGTCGCCCTGATGCACGTCGCAGTCGAAGATCAGCACCCGGTTCACCCGGCCGCTTTGCAGCAAATAGTGACTGATGATCGCCAGGTCATTGAAGATGCAGAAGCCGGCGGGGTAATCGTAGTGGGCGTGATGGGTGCCACCGGCGAGGTGACAGGCCAGGCCATGTTCCAGGGCTTTCTCTGCCGCGAGAATCGAACCGCCGACCGCCCGCACCGTGCGTCGGGCCAGGGCTTCGTTCCACGGCAGACCGAGGCGCCGCTGGTCTTCGCGGGACAACTCGCCACTCATGTAGCGTTCGATATAACCGCGGTCATGGGCCAGGGCGAGAATGTCGGCGGGGCACAGTTCAGGGCGCAGCAGGTCTTCGTCGCGGGTCAGGCCGCTGTCCACCAGGTGATCGCGCAGCAGGCGGAACTTGTCCATGGGGAAGCGGTGTTCCGCCGGGAATTCCGGGCTGTAGTCTTCGTGGTAGATCAGCGGCAACGGCATGGTGGACTATTCATAAAGGCTGCAGGAAAGAGTGCAAAGCCTAACAGCGATGTAGACTGACGGCATCAAGCGGAGGGGCGGGATGGAACCGATACTGGAGCTGGAAAGCGCAAGGCTGCTGATGCGCCAATGGCAGGACGAGGATTTGCCGGCGTTCGCGGCAATGTGCGCCGACCCGCAGGTGATGCGCTACTTCCCCGCGCCCTTGAGCCGGCTGGAAAGCGCCGCGTTGATCGGCCGGGTGCGCGGGCATTTTGCCGAGCACGGTTATGGCCTGTGGGCGCTGGAGCGCAAGGACAGCGGCGAGTTCATCGGTTTTACCGGGCTCGGCGTGGTCGGCTTCGATGCGCCGTTCACCCCGGCGGTGGAAATCGGCTGGCGGCTGGCCAAGGAACACTGGGGCCTCGGTTATGCCAGCGAGGCGGCGTGGACCGCGCTGCGCTGCGGTTTTGACCGGTTGGCCCTGAAGGAAATCGTGTCCTTCACTGCGCAGAGCAATCTGCCGTCGGAAAAAGTCATGCAGGCGATCGGCATGCATCACGATCCAGCCGACGATTTTGATCACCCGAAACTGGCGGTCGACCATCCGTTGCGTCGACACGTGTTGTACCGCATCACCCGGGAGCAATGGCTGCAGACCCTGCATGGCTAAGCCGACACGGACGTTTACAATGGCGCGATCAGTGGCTCGCGCCAGAATCTGAATTGGCCGTCGCAGTCAGGACTGCGCGGCATAGCGTTGTGTGAGGAGAGTCTGAATGAGCCAAGTGTTGGAAGATCTGGTGGATCTGCTGACCCTCGAACCGATCGAGGAAAACCTGTTCCGTGGTCGCAGTCAGGATCTGGGCTTTCGCCAGTTGTTCGGCGGCCAGGTATTGGGCCAGTCGCTGTCGGCGGCCAGTCAGACCGTTGAAGAAGCGCGTCATGTGCATTCGATGCACGGTTATTTTCTGCGTCCGGGCGATGCCAAGTTGCCGGTGGTCTACTCGGTGGACCGCGTGCGGGACGGCGGCAGTTTCAGCACCCGCCGCGTGACCGCGATCCAGAAGGGCCACCCGATTTTCACTTGCAGCGCGTCGTTTCAGTACGACGAAGAAGGCTTCGAACACCAGAGCCAGATGCCGCAAGTGGTCGGCCCGGAAAACCTGCCGTCGGAGCTGGAACTGACCCAGCAACGCGCGCACCTGATCCCGGAACACATGCGCGAAAAGCTGCTGTGCCCGAAGCCGATCGAAGTGCGCCCGGTCACCGAAAAAGACCCGTACAACCCGCAACCGGCGGATCCGGTCAAGTACGTGTGGTTCCGCGCCGACGGCGCCTTGGCCGACATCCCGGCGCTGCACAAATACCTGCTGGCCTACGCCTCGGACTTCGGTCTGCTGACCACCTCGATGCTGCCCCACGGCAAATCGGTCTGGCAGAAAGACATGCAGGTCGCCAGCCTTGACCACGCCTTGTGGTTCCACAACGATCTGCGCGCCGATGACTGGTTGCTCTACGCCATGGACAGCCCGTGGGCCGGCAACTCGCGCGGGTTCTCCCGTGGCAGCGTGTTCAACCGCGCCGGACAACTGGTGGCGTCGGTGACTCAGGAAGGCCTGATCCGTCATCGCAAGGACTGGGCATGAGTCTGGCGGATGTGCGGCACTGGGTGTTCGACATGGACGGCACCCTGACCGTCGCCGTGCATGACTTCGCGGCGATTCGCGTGGCGCTGGCGATCCCGCCGGAGGACGACATCCTTACCCACCTCGCGGCATTACCTGCCGATGAAGCGGCGGCGAAACATGCGTGGCTGCTGGAACATGAGCGGGATCTGGCGCTCGGCTCGACCCCGGCGGTCGGCGCGGTGGAGCTGGTGCGCGACCTGCACGCCAAGGGTTATCGCCTGGGCATCCTGACCCGCAATGCGCGGGAGCTGGCCCATGTGACGCTGGAAGCCATCGGCCTGGCCGACTGCTTTGCGGTGGAGGATGTGCTGGGTCGCGAGGAAGCGCCGCCGAAACCGCATCCGGGCGGTTTGCTGAAACTGGCCGAAGCCTGGCAAGTGCCGGCGAGCGAGATGGTGATGGTCGGAGATTACCGCTTCGACCTCGACTGCGGTCGGGCAGCGGGTACGCACACGGTGCTGGTAAACCTGCCGGATAATCCGTGGCCGGAGCTGACCGATTGGCATGCGAAGGATTGTGTGGAGTTGCGGCGAATGTTGTTCGCTTGAAAAAAAACGGGGGCTTCGGCCCCCGTTTTTTATTGCTCGAACAGTGCTTTCTGGCCTTCCGGCGAGGTCAGCATGCCGTCGCCGTTATGCCCGACGCCGGGCACTTCGACCAGGCGCTGATTGACCCCTTCAGGGTGACGACGCAGCAAGTAACCGAAAAACAACTTCCCGCGCTCCAGTCGATAAGCCCCTTGGGCTTTGGCGGCGCAGCTCTTGTCCAGCGCCGGGTGCTGCGGGTCGGTGTCCTGCTGGCCCAGCAGATAAATCACCTCGCGTTTGACGTAACGCCCTTCAAGCTGCGCGGGCGTTTGCCCACCCGAGTAGATCGGTGGATCCACCAGACCGTACTTCCAGCGGTTGAAACCCGGGCACTTGGCATGATCGAAGGCCACCGGACGTTGCTCATTGAAGTAGGCGTAGGACGACGGGTTGGCGACTACATAACGCAAGCGAATGCCTTCGGTCTTGAGCGCCGGCTGTTCCTGGGCCAGCAGCGCATAACGCTGCACCACCTGGGCACCGCCGGAGTGACCGAAGATCACGATCTGCTTCACGTCCGGAAACTGCTTGCGATCGCTCAGCCTTCCGACGATTTCGTCCAGTGCGGCGTAGGAACTGAGCGGGTTCGGCCCTGTGGATAACCCGCCGCCCATCCAGTCGTTGCCTTGCCAGCGCAGCACACTGGCGGGTAACGAGTAGAGCGACACATCGCTTTCGTTGAGAAACTGTGGAGCGATCACCAGGGTGTTGGCGGTTTGCCCGGCCAGTTCCGCCGCGACTTCACCGCTTTTGCGATAGGTCTCGGCGTTGCGCAGGCGGCCATGAATCACGATCAGCACGCGCTCGATTTTCGCCGGCGCCGGGCCGATGCCCACCGCCATTTCGCCGGCCTGCAATTGCAGGCGCCCGGGACTGATTGCGTCGACGCCGGCCGCTTGGGCGGTGCCGCCGATGAACAGTAAAGCCAACAGCCATTTATGCATTTACAGGTTTTTCGCCGCAAAGGTATCGCACTGGCCGACCTGGCCCTGGGCGAATCCGGTTTTAAACCAGCGCACCCTTTGCGCCGACGTACCGTGAGTAAACGAGTCCGGTACCACACGGCCCTGACCCTGTTGTTGCAGGCGATCATCACCGATGGCGTTCGCCGCGTTCAAGGCTTCTTCGATGTCACCCGGTTCCAGCCAGTTCAGACGTTTCTGCGCGTTGTAGGCCCAGACCCCGGCCAGACAATCGGCTTGCAGTTCCTGACGCACCAGCAGCCCGCCGTCACCTTCCATCTGCCGGCCGTGCTGGCGGGCTGTCTGAATTTTCGCCGAGACGCCGAGCAGCGTCTGAACGTGGTGTCCGACTTCGTGAGCGATTACGTAGGCCTGGGCGAAGTCGCCGGCAGCCTTGAAGCGCTGGGCCATTTCCTGGAAGAACGCCATGTCCAGATAGACTTTCTGGTCTGCCGGGCAGTAGAACGGGCCGGTGGCCGAGGTCGCCAGACCGCAGGCGGAATTGACCCGGTTGCTGAACAGCACCAGGGTCGGATCCTTATATTGCCGGCCGGCCTGCTGGAAGATCGCGCCCCAGGTGTCCTCGGTGTCGCCGAGGATCGAACGCACGAATTCGGCCTGTTCATCGTTGGCCGGCGGTGCCTGACGGGTTTGCGAAGTAGGGGCCGATTGTTCGGTCATCTGCCCGGTGAGCTGGCCGAGGATCTGTAGCGGGTCCTGGCCGGTGATCCAGCCGATGCCGACGATCAGCAGGATCGCCCCAAGACTCAGGCCCTTGCCACCGCCGAAGCGCATGCCGCCGCCACCACCCATGTCATCGCCACGGGCATCGACGACGTTGTCACTACGTCGGCCTTTTTTCCATAGCATGTGGGAATCCTCTATCTGTAGGTGGTGATGAGTGTTGCTGGTGTGTGAGTGTGGCGCCAGTCCGGTCGTCCGTCTATTCGCACACACACACACACAAAGGCCCGGCCTCGGGGTGACGAGGTCGGGCCTGTTATTGACGAGCGCGAGCGCCGGGAATTCAATCCGCCGGCGGTTTTCTTTCGCCGGGTCGGGTGTCAGCGGTCGAAGGCATCCCACACCGGCGCGAAGTCCGGGCTCACCTGACGTTCGCGTTTGGACAACGCAGCGATCAGCGCCCGGTCGTCGTCATCCAGTTTGACATTCAGCGAGGCCAGGTTGGCCAGTTGATTGGTCTTGCTGCTGGCCTTGGGAATCGCCGCGACGTTGTCCTGATCCAGCAGCCACTTCAGCGCCACTTGAGTCGGCAGCACGCCGTGTTTTTCGGCGATCTGCTGAATCTGTGGAATCTCCGAGACTTTGTTACGCGCCAGTGGCGTGTAGGCCGTGAGCGCCAGATCATGTTGACGGGCGTAGTCGAGCAGGGCGTTTTGTCCGAGCAGGACGTGGTACTCGACCTGAATGGCTGACAGAGGGATGCCGTATTCCTCGACGACTTTGCGCAGCAGCGGCAGCGGAAAATTCGCTACTCCGATGTTGCGAGCCAAACCTTGCTCCTTGAACGACGCGAGGGTCTCAAGGGTGCGCGGCAGGTCCCAGTCGGTGGTCGGCCAATGGACCATGAACAGGTCGACGTACTCGCTGCGCAATGCCTTGAGGCTGCGATCCAGCGAATGACGCATGGCATCCGATTGCAACTGGTCCCACCAGACCTTGGTGGTGACGTGAATCTGCTCGCGGGGTGTCGGCGTATTCGCCAGGGCCTGTCCGACTGCGTCTTCGTTGTTGTAGGCCGCCGCTGTATCGATGTGTCGGTAACCGAGTTCCAGGGCTTGTTCTACGGCGCGGGTGCATTCGTCACTGAGCATCGGCCAGGTGCCGAGGCCGAGTTTTGGCAGGTTCAGTCCTTGTCTGTTAACGATGTGCTGCATGGTCGATCTCCTGTTCGAAAGCCGTGACGCCCGCCATGTGCCGGGCTGCGATGTAACCGAAAGTCAGCGCCGGGCCGAGGTTGATCCCGCCCGCCGGATAATGCCCGCCCATGATGCTGGCCATGTCGCCACCGGCGGCGTAGAGACCGGCGATGGGCCAGTCTTCGGCGTCGAGCACTTGCGCATGCGGGTTGACCTTGAGCCCGGCGAAGGTGCCGAAGCAGCCCGGCTGCACCTTCACCGCGTAGAACGGGCCGTGTTCGATAGGAGCGACGCACGGATTGGGCTTTTGCGCCGGATCACCCTGTTTGCGGTTGTACGGGGTCGAGCCGCGACCGAACAGCGGGTCTTCGCCGTGCCGCGCGTGGCGGTTGTAGTCGTCGACGGTGGCGCGTAAACCCTTCGCGTCGATACCGCATGCAGCGGCCAATTCCTCCAGGGTGTCGCCGGTTTTCAGATAGCCGCTGCGGATAAAACCTGACACCGGAACCGGAAACGGCCGCGACATGCCGAGCCCGTAACGCCGCTGGAACGCACGGGTGCAGATCAGCCAGGACGCAACCTCTTCGCCTTCTGGGGCGGCGGCGACCATGGCGCTGACGTAGTCGTAATAGCCATTGGCTTCGTTGACGAAGCGCTGGCCGTTGCGCAGCACGCCGATGACGCCCGGTTTGCCGCGTTCGATGATGTGCGGGAAATGGCCGATGCTGCCGTCGGAATGTGGCACCTGCGAGACCGGTGCCCACGCCACAGGAGAGGCCACATCGGTGTTGACCCGGCCCCCGGCGGTTTCGCCCAGTCGCAGGCCATCGCCATTGACTGCCAGCGGAGGCAGCGCCCAATGTTCGTGACCGGTGGGCGTGCGAGGGAACAAGTCCTTGCGCCGCTCGATGTCGTTGGCAAATCCGCCGGCCGCGAGCACCACGCCCTTGCGGGCATGGACATTGACCGGGCCTTTTGTGGTGTGCACGCGAGCGCCGGTGATGCGTGATTCGTCGCGCAGCAGTTCGGTCACCGGCGCCGATTCCCACAGCAGTACGCCGAGGTCTTCGGCGGACTTCGCCAGCCGTGCGACCAGCGCCACACCGTTGACCAGTTGCATCGCCCGGCCGTGCAGCGCCAGGTTCAACAGGTGGCGAGTGAAACGCCGGGTCACGTACCAGGCCGCCGACAACGAGCGGGTCAGATTGAGAAACGCCGACAGGTCCGCGCCGGCCATGATCGGCATGCCCATGAACGATGTTTCGCGCATGGTTGTACGAAGACGCTTGAGCAGGCGCCCGACCTTTCGCCCGTGATAGGGCGCGGCAATCACCGAGCGTCCGCCGGTGCCCGCGCCCGGTGTTTCACCGTGGATGTCGGCGATGGCGTTGCCGTCGGCAAATTGCAGGGCGGTGTGCTGCTCGAAAAACGCAACCATGCGCGGGCCGGCTTCAAGGAAGGCGTCGATCATGGCCGGGTCGTAGTGCTCGCCGAGTTCGTGGCGCAGATAGGTGCGCGGCAGTTCCACGTCTTCCACGATCCCGGCGCGCCGGGCCAGCGGATTGCACGGCACCCACGCCCAGCCGCCGGACCACGCGGTGGCGCCGCCGAACACCGGATCCTTTTCCACCACGATGACCTTCAAGCCATGCCAGGCGGCGGTGACGGCGGCCGACAAACCAGCGGCGCCGGAGCCGACCATCAGAACGTCGCAGTCGATATCGGGAAGGGCAGACATCAGCAAGGGCTCCAGAAATCAGTTGTTTTTAGAATCATGTTCCAGAAAATAACCAGTGCGGGCGAAGCAGATCAACCGACTGACGCCGCAAAGTGGGCGGTTATCGGACGCCGGGTTCCAGATTTCGCATTCCTCGGGATGTCTTCTAGAATCGGCGAAATTTCACCGAGAGCGCATCATGGCCGGCAGTCAAATCGAACGGGTTTTCAGCGTGCTGGAAAGCCTCACCAGTGATCCGCGCGGGCTGCCGATGCAGACCCTGGCCGAGCAACTGGACATTCCGAAGAGCGCGACGCACCGCCTGCTCGCCGAGCTGATCCGCCTGGGTTACGTGCGGCAGAATCCGGAGACGTTGCGTTATCACCTGTCGACCAAACTGGTTGCGATGGGCTTTCAGTACCTGTCGAGCAGCGGGGCCGACATCGTGCAGCCGGTGCTGGATCGCCTGGCCCAGGAAACCGGTGAGCTGGTGCGCCTTGGGGTGATCGACGGCGAGCGCCAGACCTGGATCGCCAAGGCCCAGGGCGCCCGCACCGGTCTGCGTTACGACCCGGACATGGGCCGCGATGCGCCGCTGTTCTACACCGCATCGGGCCATGCGTGGCTGGCGTGCATGAGCGACGCCGAGGCGTTGTCGCTGGTCGAACGCCAAGGCGCGGAGGTGCCGGCGGATATCGGGCCCAACGCGCCGCGCTCCAATATTGAACTGCTCGAACGCCTGCGCGTGGCCCGTGAACAGGGTTATGCCTGTGTGGAAGAAAGCTCGGCGGTGGGCACTTCGGCGATTGCTGCCGTGGTGAAACATCCCGCCGATGGCCGGGTGATCGGCGTGCTCAGCATCGCCGGGCCGAGCGCACGAATGCCGGGGGCGCGATTGCATGAACTGGCGCCGCTGTTGCTGACGTTTACTGAGGAATTGTCGGCAGCCAGTCTGGCCTCGGAGTTATTCGTTTAAGCGAAGCCGTGCGCTGTTCGCCCACTTTTCAGTCGGACGGGTGTGAGAATGTGGAACCGGGTTCTAAATTGTTGATGGAGTGAGTTTTCCCACAACAATCACAAGAGGATCGCACCTTGAACCCGCCCCTTCGAATCGCCCTGATCGGCGCCGGTAACATGGGCCAGCAACATTACCGGCACCTGAAAAATCTCACTGAGGCCACGTTATGCGCCGTGGCTGATCCCGGCCCTCAGGCACCGGCCCTGGCGGCGGAGTGGGGTGTGGCGTATTTCACCGATCACCGTCAGATGCTGGAGCAGAACCGGCCAGACGCCGTGATCGTCGCCAATCCGAATAATCAGCACGTCAGCACTGCGCTGGATTGCCTCGCCGCTGGTGTTCCGGTGTTGCTGGAAAAACCGGTGGGCGTAAACCTGGATGAGGCGCGGGAACTGGTGGCGGCGGTGAAACGCAGTGGCGTGCCGGTGCTGGTTGGCCATCATCGGCGGCACAATCCGTTGATCGTGCGGGCCCATGAACTGGTCAAGGGCGGAGCATTGGGGCGGCTGACTCTGGTGACTGCGTTGTTCCAACTGCGCAAGCCTGACCAGTATTTCGAAACCGCGTGGCGGCGCGAAGAGGGCGCGGGCATGCTGTTGACCAATCTGATTCACGACCTCGATCTGCTGCGTCATCTGTGCGGCGAAGTGCGTTCGGTGCAGGCGATCACCGACCGTGCGTTGCGTGGTTTTGCCAATGAAGACAGCGCGGCGATCCTGCTGCAGTTCGACGGCGGAGCGCTGGGTACGCTGACCGGTTCCGATGCGGTGGCGGCGCCGTGGAGCTGGGAGTTGAACTCCGGGGAAAACCCGGCCTATCCGCGCCAGGCCGATCAACCTTGCTACTTGCTGGCGGGAACGGCCGGAGCCTTGAGCATTCCGCAGCTCAAGCGCTGGCATTACCGCGCCGATCAGGTGGACGCCGGTTGGCACGAGCCGTTGCTGTCGGTCGATGAACCGTTCACGCCTGATGAAGCGCTGCGGTTGCAGTTGCAGCATTTCGTCCGCGTGGCGCGACGGGAGGTTGAACCGCTGGTGAGTGCCGCCGATGCCGCCCGCACTCTGGCGCTGGTCGAGGCCATCCGTGAAGCAGCGGCCAGCGGTCGCGCCACCGAACCTGCGCAGATCGAGGCCTGAACATGAATGAACGAATTCTGTCCCTCGCCAGCCTGACCGTGCTGGAGTTGTCGCCACCCGAGATGGTCGAGGTCGCGGCCCGTGCCGGTTACAGCCATGTCGGCCTGCGTCTGGAGCCGGCGACGCCCGAGGAATATCACTTTCCATTGGTAGCCGATGGCGATTTGCGGCGTCAGACACTGGCGCGTTTGCGTGACACCGGAATCGGCGTGCTCGACGTGGAAATCCTGCGTTTGAAACCGCAGACGGTGGTTGCGGATTTCGAACAACTGCTTAGCGTCGGCGCGGAGTTCGGTGCCAGTGAATTGCTGGTCGCCGGTAACGATCCTGACGAACAGCGGCTCACCGATAATTTCGCGGCACTCTGCGATCTGGCGGCGCCCTACGGTTTGCATCCGCATCTGGAGTTCATGCCATGGACCGATGCGCGCAATCTCGAACAGGCGTTGCGCATCGTCGACAAGGCCGGGCGCGAAAACGGGGCGGTACTGGTCGATGCGTTTCACTTCGACCGTTCCGGATCGCGGCTGGAGGATCTGGACGGTGTGCCGCCCTCGCGGCTGCGCTATGCACAGTTGTGCGATGTTGCCGGGCCGAGGCCGACGGACATGGCCGAGATCTTGCGTCAGGCCCGCAATGAACGACGGTTTCCCGGCGAGGGCGATTGTGACTTGATCGGTTTGTTGCGCAGTCTTCCGGCTAACCTTCCCCTGAGTCTGGAAATTCCCACGGTCAAATTGCTGGAGCAAGGCGTGAGTGGTTTACAGCGGGCGCAAATGGCGATCGACCGGACACGGGAATTGTTGGCCCGGCTATAAGTCTGCTTCAAGGGGCGAGGGCGCACGCGTCCTCGTCACCGTTTATTTTTCATTCAGAGAGAGCCCATGACCGTCAGCACTCCGCTTTCCGGCGTCAACCAACCCTTCAAGGGGATCTTGCTGATTGTCGTGGCAACCTTCCTGTTCTCCAGCCACGACGCGCTGTCGAAATACCTTTCGGGTTTTTATCCGATCGTGATGGTGGTGTGGGCGCGGTATCTGGTGCACACGCTGCTGATGGCGGGGATTTTCCTGCCGCAGTCCGGGCTGCGCGTGCTGCGCACCAAACGTCCGTTGTGGCAGTTGGCGCGGGCGTTGTGCCTGTTGGGCACCAGCCTGTTTTTCACCACAGCGTTGCTGTACATCCCGCTGGCCGAGGCCACGGCGGTCAACTTTCTTGCTCCGGTGCTGGTGACGGCGCTGTCGGTGCCGCTGCTAAAGGAACGGGTGACGCGCGGTCAGTGGATCGCGGTGGTGTGCGGGTTCATCGGTGTGCTGATCATCGTCCATCCGGGCGGTGACTTGTTCACCCCGGCGATTCTGTTGCCGTTCTGCTCGGCGCTGTTTTTCTGCTTCTATCAGTTGCTCACCCGCAAGCTCGCCGAAGTCGACAGCCCGACCACCAGCAACTTTTTCGCCGGGTTGTGCAACACGCTGGTGATGAGTGCGCTGGTGCCGTTCTTCTGGCAGGTGCCGAGCCTGGGGCATGCGCTGTTGATGCTGGCACTGGGCAGTTGCGGGATGACCGCGCACCTGTTTCTGACCCAGGCGTTCCGCCATGCCGCGCCGGCGTTGCTGGCGCCGTTCGGTTACTGCCAGATCGTGTTTGCGGGATTGTTGGGCTGGTTGCTGTTTGCGCACACACCGACCCTGATGACGGTGATCGGGATTGCGGTGATCTGTTGCAGCGGACTGGCGGCAGCGTGGCAGCAGAGCCGGCGCTGAAGACGTGACCGGCCTGAATTCAGGCCGGTCAGTGCAGGAAGGCTACTTAGTATTGAAGGGCTACTCGGTAACGGTAGGAATCTTGCGCGGTGCCATGAAGTACATCCAGGTCAGCGCGATGAAGTACATCGCCGGAATCAGGGTGAACAGCACGGTGTAGTTGTTATTGGTGACGGTCAGGATGTGGCCGACGATCTGGGTCATGAACATCCCGCCGATCGCCGCGCACATGCCGCCGAAACCGAACACCGTGCTCATCATGTGCTTGGGCGTGTAGTCCATCACCAGGCTCCAGATGTTGGCGGTCCAGGCCTGATGCGCGCCGATGGCCAGAGAGATGGCGGCAACCGCGATCCACAGGTTGGCGGAGCCGGCGGCCATCACCACGCCGATGATGCAGCAGGCGAACAGGAACATCGACAGCAGCCGCGCCTTGATCGATTTCATGCCGCGACCGATCAGGAACGAAGACAGAATCCCGCCGCCCACGCTGCCGAAGTCGGCGGTGACGTAGATGATGATCAGCGGAATGCCCATCTGGGTAACGTTGATGCCCAGGTTGTATTGCTGATTGAGAAACGGCGGCAGCCAGTACAGGTAGAACCAGAACACCGGCGCGGTCAGCGAGTAGGCGAGGGCGAAGGCCCAGGTGCCGCGCATGCGCAGGATTTTCGAGAACGGCACGCGGGCCTGTTCCGGTTCGACTTCTTTCTGGATGTATTCCAGCTCCGACTGCTTAACGTTTGGGTGATCTTCCGGGTTGAAATACTTCAGGCCCCAGAACAGCAGCCAGATCCCGCCCAGCGCCGACATGCACAGGAACGCAGCCTGCCAGCCCCACACGTGAAGGATCAGCGGCAGCAGCATCGGGGTGAACATCGCACCGACGTTGGTGCCGGCGTTGAAGATGCCGGTGGCCACGGCGCGCTCGCCGGCCGGGAACCACAGGCGTGTGGTCTTCACACAAGCCGGGTAGTTCGCCGCTTCAGTCAGGCCGAGGATGAACCGGCACACCATGAAGCCCACCGCCGAGGTCGCCAGACCGTGGGCGCCGGTGGCCAGGCTCCAGAGCAGCACCGCGCAGAAGAACACGCGCTTGACGCCGACCCGGTCGATCAGCCGCCCTTGCAGCACAAAGCCGATCGCGTAGCCGACCTGAAACCAGAAGTTGATGTTGGCGTAGTCCATCGCCGTCCAGCTCATTTCCTTGGCGAGGATCGGCTGCATAACGCCGAGGGCGGCGCGGTCGATGTAGTTCAGGGTGGTGGCGAAAAACACCAGCGCCAGCATGCCCCAACGGGTCTTGCCGACGGCCATGGCGCCGCGGATCTTGTCGCCGATGCCACCCGTGGCAGTGCTCATGGCCGGAGCCATGCGGGAAGTCTGTGAAGGAATCATGTGTTCCACCCGTTTTTGGATTTGTTATTTGGTGTGCTTTTCTTGTGCACGCTGCGACCGGTGGTTCAGTTCCGGACTCAAGGTGAGACGGATGTTGGGCAGTGGACGAAAAATCGTCAATTCGCCAAACCGGCATTCTGTTCGATAATCGCACGCAAAACTAACCGGGTAGTACAGTTTAAATTGCTCAATGAAAAACCGGGACCAATAATTCGCTCACCCTATAAAAGCGGCGCAATTTCCGTAGCCGACGTCTCCACCGGGAGTTGAAACATGCAGCGATCCATTGCCACCGTCTCCTTGAGCGGAACCCTGCCGGAAAAACTCGAAGCCATTGCCGCCGCCGGGTTCGACGGGGTGGAGATTTTCGAGAACGATCTTCTGTATTACGACGGCAGCCCCCGGGAAATCCGGCAGATGTGCGCCGACCTCGGGATCGCCATCACGCTGTTCCAGCCGTTCCGCGATTTCGAAGGCTGCCGCCGTGATCGTCTGGACCGTAACCTGGAGCGGGCCGAGCGCAAGTTCGACCTGATGCAGGAACTGGGCACCGACCTGGTGCTGGTCTGCAGCAATGCCTCCCCCGACAGTATTGGCGATCAACAGATCCTCATCGACGACCTGCGCCTGCTGGCCGAGCGCGCCGGCGCCCGTGGCCTGCGTATCGGTTATGAAGCGCTGGCCTGGGGCCGTCACGTCAATACTTATCAACAGGTCTGGGACATTGTGCGTCAGGCCGATCACCCGGCCCTCGGCGTGTTGCTCGACAGCTTCCACACCTTGTCGCTCAAGGGCGATCCACGGGCGATCGCCGAGATTCCCGGTGACAAGATTTTCTTCGTGCAGATGGCCGATGCGCCGATCCTGGCGATGGATGTGCTGGAGTGGAGCCGGCATTTCCGCTGCTTCCCGGGGCAGGGCGAATTCGATTTGCCGGGCTTCCTCGCCCCAATTATTCAGAGCGGCTACACCGGGCCGCTGTCGCTGGAAATCTTCAACGACGGCTTCCGCGCCGCGCCGCCTCGGGCCAATGCGGCCGACGGCTTGCGTTCGCTGCTGTATCTGGAGGAGAAAACCCGCCAGCGCCTGGAGCAGGAAGTGCGGCCTGTGGATAACCGCGACATCCTCTTCGAAACGCCGAAGGCCAGCGAGTACAACGGCATCGAGTTTCTTGAGTTCGCCGTGGATGAAAGCCTCGGCGCCAAGCTGTCGAACTGGCTGGAACGGCTGGGTTTCGTCAAGGCCGGCCAGCATCGCTCCAAGAGCGTCAGCCTGTTGCGCCAGGGCGATATCAATCTGATCCTCAACTCTGAACCCTATTCGTTCGGTCACAGTTTTTTCGAGGCCCACGGCCCGTCGCTGTGCGCCACCGCCGTGCGGGTCAAGGACAGCGCCAGTGCGCTGGCCCGGGCCGTCGCCTATAAAGGTCAGCCGTATCGCGGACTGGTCGGCCCCAATGAACTGGAACTGGCGGCGGTGCGTGCACCGGACGGCAGCCTGATTTATCTGGTGGATCAGGAGGCGGATGTCTACGGCACTGACTTCAATCTGCTGCCAAATGCAGTGGCGCGGGGCGGCCTCAAGCGCATCGACCACATGGCCATGGCGCTGCCGGCAGACAGCCTCGACAGCTGGGTGCTGTTCTACAAGAGCCTGCTGGATTTCGAGGCCGATGACGAAGTGGTGCTGCCCGATCCGTATGGCTTGGTGAAGAGTCGCGCGCTGCGTAGCCGCGACAGTTCGATCCGTCTGCCGCTGAACATTTCCGAGAACCGCAACACCGCGATCTCACACGCGCTGTCGAGTTATCGCGGCTCCGGGGTGCATCACATCGCCTTCGATTGCGACGATATCTTCGCCGAAGTCAGCCGGGCGAAGGAGGCGGGCGTGCCGCTGCTGGACATCCCGCTCAACTATTACGATGACCTCGCGGCGCGTTTCGATTTCGATGACGAGTTCCTCAGCGAGCTGGCGTACTACAACGTGCTGTACGACCGCGATGCACAAGGCGGCGAGTTGTTCCACGTCTACACCGAGCCGTTCGAAGGGCGTTTCTTCTTCGAGATCATCCAGCGCAAGAACGGTTACGCCGGTTATGGCGCGGCCAATGTCGCGGTGCGGCTGGCGGCGATGGCCAAATCACGCAGTGGCGCGATTCGCCAGGCCAAGTTGTAGGAAATTCGTAAACGCGGGATTAAACACGGGTCGCGCGGCTTCCTTCACTGGGGCGCGCGGCCCATAATCGCCAGCCTGTGCAGTGATGGCCGTGAGCCCGCAATGACGATGACTTCAGAACTTTCCGCAGCCCCCGATCTACCAGCGGTAGAGCCGCGCAAAAGTCGCAAGAACAACCCGGAAAAGACCCGCGAGAATATCCTGCAGGAGGCGATCGTCGAGTTCGTCCAGCAGGGTCTGTCCGGCGCTCGCGTCGACGCGATCGCCGAGCGCATCCACACCTCCAAGCGCATGATCTATTACTACTTCGGCAGCAAGGAGCAGTTGTACGTCGAGGTGCTGGAGAAGCTCTACGGCGATATCCGCAACACCGAGAACCGTCTGCACCTGGCCGAACTGCCGCCGGTGGAAGCGATCCGGCGTCTGGTGGAGTTCACCTTCGATCACCACGATCGCAACGTCGATTTCGTGCGGATCGTCAGCATCGAAAACATCCACAACGCCGAGTACGTGAAACGTTCCGACGCGATCAAGGCGATGAACAACACCATCCTCGATTCACTGGGCGAGATTCTGCGTCGTGGTGCTGAAGAAGGGGTGTTCCGTGCCGGGCTCGACGCGCTGGACGTGCATCTGCTGATCAGTTCGTTCTGCTTCTATCGCGTATCGAACCGCCATACGTTCGGTGAGATCTTTCAGATCGACCTGCCGGACGAAAGCATCAAGCAGCGTCATCGCGAGATGATTTGCGAGTCGGTGCTGCGCTACTTGCAGGCGTGACCGAAGTCGAGGGGGCGTCGCCCCCTCACGGTTTTATCCATTCATGCTTTGAAAATGCGCGAGCATTCGCTGCGCATCCGGCACTCTGCCGCTGAACAGTTCAAACGCTTTCACCGCCTGAAACACCGCCATGTTGCCGCCGTCCAGGGTTCGGCAACCCAAGGCGCGGGCGTTGCGCAGCAGTTCGGTTTCCAGTGGGAAATACACGATCTCCGCTACCCACAACTCGGATCGCAGCAACGCCGCCGGCACGGGCATGCCCGGTAATTTGGCCATGCCCATCGGCGTGGTGTTTACCAGGCCATTCGCCTGACTCAGTGTGCTCGCCAGATCATGCCCGGCAACCGCCCGGCCAGCGCCGAAATGCTGGTTGAGGTTGTTGGCCAGGCTTTCGGCGCGCTCTACGTCCACATCAAAAATGCTCAGTTGCTGTACGCCTTCGCTCAATAAGGCGTGGGCCACCGCCGCGCCTGCGCCACCGGCGCCCATCTGGACCACACGTTCGCGGGCGACGTCTGGCAGGCCGCGACGAAAACCTTCGGCAAAACCCAGGCAATCGGTGTTGTGGCCGACGCGTTTGCCGTCCTTCAGCACCACCGTGTTCACGGCGCCGATGCCTCGGGCTTCCGTGGACAATTCATCGAGCAGCGGGATGATTGCCTGCTTGCACGGGAAGGTGATGTTCAGCCCGGTGTAATTCATCCGTTCGGCGGCCTGCAACAGATCGGGCAGGGCGTTGCTGTCCAGTTGCAGTTGATCGAGATCGATCAGCCGGTACAGGTAACGCAGGCCCTGTTCGTCGCCTTCGTGCTCGTGCAGCGCCGGGGTGCGGGAGGCCTGGATGCCGGCACCGATCAGCCCGGCGAGTATCACGTTGTTGCGATTCATGCGGATCACCCCTTCAGCCGCTGGCTGAAATGTTCCAGGGCCAGGCGATAGCCGTGGCTGCCGAAGCCGCACATCACGGCTGTGGCGATGGCCGAGACGAACGAATGGTGACGGAACGGCTCGCGGGCGTGGACGTTGGACAGGTGCACTTCGATCACCGGCAATTCGCTGGCGACCAGAGCGTCGCGGATCGCGACCGAGGTGTGAGTCCAGGCGGCTGGGTTGATCACGATGCCGGCGCAGCGCTGACGGGCGCCGTGAATCCAGTCGAGCAGTTCGCCTTCGTGGTTGGTCTGGCGAAACTCCACGGCCAGGCCGAACTCTTCGGCGGCGCGCCCGCACAGGGCAGAAATGTCGGCCAGGGTTTCGTGACCGTAGGTCGCCGGTTCACGGGTGCCGAGCAGGTTCAGGTTCGGGCCGTTGAGCACCAGAACGATAGGGGGCATGGGGGCAAACTCCACTTATTGTTTTTGGCTTGGGCCGAGGGTTTCGACCTGTGGAGTTAAATTGTACTAGATGGTTACTTTAATCAATTGCTCTGCATCGACAGCCCGGTTTTGTGTGCGGTGATCGCACACTGGTGCAATTCAGTGCGGCAACTTCTCGACCAGAAAATCGATGAAAGCCCTGACCCGCAGCGGCATGTGGCGATTCTGCGGGTACAGCAGCGTGAACGGTCGCGAGCGCCCGTTGTAGGGTTTGAGCACTTCTATCAGCGAGCCGTCGGCCAGTTCTTTTTCGACGATGAAGCGATAAGTCTGGAATAACCCGGCACCGTGCCTGGCCAGGGTCACGCCACCGAGCACATCGTCCGAGCAGCAGAAATTGCCCTCGGCGAGGATTTCCCGTGGCGCGTCTTCGTCGTAAAACAGCCAGGTGATCCGCCGCCCACTGCTGGGTAATTCGTACTGAATGCACTCGTGCTGTTCGAGGTCTTCGAGGGTCTGCGGTGTACCGGCGCGTTTCAGGTAATCGGGGCTGGCAACCATCACCAGCGCCGCATCTTCCAGATGCCGGGCGATCAAACCCGAATCGGGAATCGCCCGCACGCGGATCGCCATGTCGTAGCCCTCGCCGACGAAGTCGATGTTGCGGTTGCTGATGTGCATGTCGACCTTCACCTGCGGGAATCGCGCGCGAAAGGCCGGCAGCAGCGGCAGGATCCGGTGATGGGCGTAAGTCGTAGGAATACTGATACGCAGGATGCCGGACGGTTCCTGCTGCTGGCCCATGACTTCCCGTTGCGCCTCGACCAGTTGCGCCAGTGCCTGGCTGCATTCTTCGTAGTAGCGCCGGCCGCTGTCGGTCAGTTTCACGCTGCGGGTGGTGCGTGCAAACAGCCGCACGCCCAGGCGTTCTTCCATGCGTGATACCGAGCGGCTCACCGCTGCCGGCGTCACCGAAGCCGCCTGCGCCGCGCCGGTGAAACTGCCGCACTCGGCGGCCAGGCAAAACAACTCGATACTGCCCAGCTGAAGATCGTCGAAGTGTCGCTGCATGATTGATTACACCGGGGAATGAGTCTTCGTATGTAGCAAATGCGCGGCCACTGCGAAAGAACTGCTTACCATTTTGCGCGGGGCTTTCCTGAATCCCGCACTAGGCTCGAAAACGTAATGACCATTTGAGGCAGCAATGCCGATGGTCGGAATTGTCAGGGAATGGCAGTTTTCGAAATTCTTTAACCTAACGGATGGGTTAGCATGAAAGTGTGCAGTTACAAGGGATTGTCGGTGGTGATCATGTTGCGAGACGAACATTGTCCGCCCCATGCGCACGTAGATTCAGGTGCATGGAGTGCCCGTTTCAAATTCAGCTTCTGGCACAACGGCGTGGAGTTATGGGATGTGGTGCCCCTGTCGCGTCGGCCACCGATTGCAGTGCTTGAGGGGCTGCGTCAATCGCTGCGTGAAACTGTTCATCTGCGGCGGGCCCGTCGAATCTGGTGGACTCGTCTGCAGACTGCCTGTCTCGATAACCAATGGTGGGACGGGGACTCGAACGAAGTGGCTGTCATGCGCGAAGTCACCGGAGCGACCTTCAGAATCGGATCGGCGTATTACGAACCAGAAGAAAACAAAACCCTGCTGGCCCTGGTTGGTGCTCAGGAAGGTGTGGAGATCGAACTATGAAAACAGTAAAAGCCGGTTTGCATGCTGATCGACCGGTAACGGAAAAGCGTCTCGATGAAGCTGTTGAGCGGGGAGGGCTGCGCCGACGCAGCAGCCTGCAAGCCGTGTCGGTGGCCTTTCAGAAACCATGCCTGGTGATTCACTTCGAGGACGACAGTGGCGTATTGCTGCCAGTAAACCTCTACCGCGAATTCGATGATTTCGAACCAGAAGACTTCAACGGACTGCACGTCGGCTTTGCCGGCACCGCGCTGTGCCATGATGGCAAGGATCTGCAGGTTTCCATCGCCGGCATGATCTCGGCCAGTCAACCATTGATGGCCATGGCCGCCTCGGTGATCGCTTCGCGCAATGGCCGCCAGAGCAGCACCGCGAAAGCCGAAGCTGCCCGGGCCAACGGCAGGAAGGGCGGGCGCCCGCGCAAGATCGATCCCGTGCCATGAACAGGCACAAAAAAGCCGTCGGTGAGGACGGCTTTCTTGTTTCTGGCACCTGCGATCAACGTCGGGTCAGCAGCACGCCGGATTCCATGTGGTGAGTCCACGGGAACTGGTCGAACAGCGCGCAGCGAGTGATGCGGTGCGTGTCGTGCAGTTGGGCGATGTTGGCTGCCAGCGTTTCCGGGTTGCAGGAGATGTACAGGATGTTGTCGAAGCGACGGGTCAGTTCGCAGGTGTCCGGGTCCATGCCGGCCCGGGGCGGGTCGACGAACACGCTGCCGAACTCGTAGCTTTTCAGGTCGATGCCGTGCAGGCGACGGAACGGGCGAACTTCGTTCAGGGCTTCGGTCAGCTCTTCGGCGGACAGGCGCACCAGAGTCACGTTATCCACAGCGTTTTCGGCGAGGTTGCTCAACGCGGCGTTGACCGAGGTCTTGCTGATTTCGGTGGCCAGCACTTTGCGCACGCGGGTTGCCAGCGGCAGGGTGAAGTTACCGTTGCCGCAGTACAGCTCCAGCAGATCGTCGCTGCGATCGTTCAGCGCTTCGTATGCCCAGTTGAGCATCTTCTGGTTCACGGTGCCGTTGGGTTGGGTGAACGCGCCTTCCGGTTGGCGATAGCTGAATGTGCGACCGCCAACTTCGAGTTTCTCGACCACGTAATCGAGGCCGAGCACTTCGCGCTTGCCCTTGGAGCGACCGATGATGCTGACGCCCAGATCCGCCGCCAGTTTGGTCGCCGCCGCATGCCAGTGCTCGTCCAGCGGACGGTGATAGCACAGGGTGATCATCGCGTCGCCGGCCAAGGTGGTCAGAAACTCCACCTGAAACAGCTTGTGGCTCAGCGCCGCGCTGGCCTGCCAGGCAGCCTTCAATTGCGGCATCAACTGGTTGATGCGCAGGCTGGCGATCGGGAATTCCTCGATCAGGATCGGCGTGCGCTTGTCGTCCTGAGAAAACATCGCGTAGTGCCGCTCACCGCCCTCGCGCCACAGGCGGAATTCGGCGCGCAGACGGAAGTTCTGCAGCGGCGAGTCGAACACTGCTGGCTCCGGTGCATCGAACGGGGCCAGCAGATCACGCAAGCGCGTGACCTTGTCTTCGAGTTGTGCGGCGTAGGCCTGGGAATCAAAAGTCATGCGTTGAACCAACCCAGCTTGATCACGAACAGAATCGACAGGATCACCAGCGCCGGGTTCAGCTCACGGGCGCGGCCGGACAGCAGTTTGATTGCAGTCCAGGCGATGAAGCCGAAGGCGATGCCGTTGGCGATGGAATAGGTGAAAGGCATCGCCAGGGCGGTGACCACGACCGGCGCGGCGACGGTGATGTCTTCCCAGTCTATTTCCGCCAGGCCCGAAGTCATCAGCACGGCGACGAACAGCAGCGCTGGTGCGGTGGCGAACGCCGGTACGCTGGAGGCCAGTGGCGAGAAGAACAGCGCCAGGAGGAACAGGATCGCGACGACGATGGCGGTCAGGCCGGTGCGGCCGCCGGCGCTAACGCCCGCAGCGGATTCGATGTAGCTGGTGGTGGTCGAGGTACCCAGCAGCGAACCGGCCATTGCAGCGGTACTGTCGGCGATCAGCGCACGGCCCATTTTCGGCATGTGGCCGTCCTTGCCCATCAGGCCGGCGCGCTTGGCGACGCCGATCAGGGTGCCGGAGTTGTCGAACAGGTCAACGAACAGGAAGGCGAAAATCACGCTGACCAGACCAATGTCCAGTGCGCCCTTGATGTCCAGTTGCAGGAAGGTCGGGGCCAGCGAAGGTGGCATCGAGGTCACGCCGCCGAACGGGGTGAAGCCCATCACGATGGAAACGATGGTCACCGCGAGAATGCCGATCAGCACTGCGCCGCGCACTTTCAGGGCTTCAAGGGCAACGATCAGGGCGAAACCGAGGGTGGCGAGGATCGGTGCCGGTTGTTTCAGGTCACCGAGGCCGACCATGGTCGCTTGGTTACTGACCACGATGCCGGCGTTGTGCAGGGCGATCAGCGCCAGGAACAGGCCGATACCGGCGGCAATTGCCGAGCGCAGCGGCAGCGGGATGCTGTTGATGATCCATTCACGGATGCGGAAGATCGACAGCAGGAAGAAGCACACGGCGGAAATGAACACCGCGCCCAGCGCCACTTGCCAGGTGTGGCCCATGTGCAGCACGACGGTGTAGGTAAAGAAGGCGTTCAGACCCATGCCCGGTGCGAGAGCTATCGGGTAGTTGGCGATCAGGCCCATGACCGTGGAGCCGATGGCGGCTGCCAGGCACGTGGCGACGAACACCGCGCCTTTGTCCATGCCGGTCTCGCCGAGGATGCTCGGGTTGACGAACAGAATGTAGGCCATGGCCAGGAAGGTCGTGACGCCCGCGAGAATCTCGGTCCGCACGTTGGTGTTGTGTGCCTTGAGTTGAAACAGCCTTTCCAGCATGTCTGCTCCCCGTGGCGCGCGTGGCGCCGTGAATGTATCGACCTCAACAGCAAAGCACAGACCGTCGCAAGCGCCTGGAAAATTGTGGTGGGCCGGAAAAAGCCGCGCATCATACCAGCAGCGTGAGGAAGATGGCGGATGTTGGTGTCGATCGTCGGCGAAGTTTTGCACCACGGCCAACTACGCCATACTGCGCGCTGTTTTTTCGGGGATGGATCGCATGAACAAGGGTTGGATGAAGACCGCTGGACTGATGGCCTTGTGGCTGGCCGGTACACCGATGGTACTCGCGGCGTCGGCACCGCCATTGAGCGAGGTGAAAGTCATCAAGGTTCAGTCGTCGTCCTGCGGGCTCGAAGACATTACCGATGGCCAGGTGCAGACCCGTTGCGATCACAGCGCGCCGGGCATCAAGGTCTATGTGCTGGAAATCGGCTACGGCCAGAGCCAGCCTCAGGCTGCACTGGACGGCTTTGAAGTGAACGGCACCCGGAATCCGGTCTGTGCCTTCGATAACGGTAACCTGACCGAATGCACGCCGGGCGCGAAAACCGTCGGTTCGCTGTACACCTTCGATCTGGCGACTCGTCAGGAAGGCACCTTTACCTTCAGCAACACCTCGATCAACGCCCCGCGCAACACGATGTCGACCCAGCTTTACATCAAGTAACGGCTGTCGCCGAACAGGGCAGGGCAAAGCTGACTACGCTTTAAAGATCACCCAGCGGATGGCGCCCATGACCTTTAGAGCCCTGATTACCCTCGCCGAGGGCATCGATGATCTGCAATGCGTGACCCTGATCGACGTGCTGCGCCGCGCCGGCATCGAAGTGGTGGCGGCCAGCATCGAGGGCCGGCGCATGCTGACCTGCGCCCGAGGCACGCGACTGACCGCCGACGGCATGCTCATTGATGTGCTGGCCCAGACCTTCGACCTGATTGTCTTGCCCGGCGGTGCGGTCGGCGCACAACACCTTGCCGCGCACCAGCCTCTGCAACAACTGCTAAAGGATCAGGCCAGTGCCGGACGACTGTTCGCCGCCATCGCCGAAGCCCCGGCCGTCGCCCTGCAAAGCTTCGGTGTATTACGTCAACGCCGGATGACCTGCCTGCCCGTCAGCAGTCATAACCTTTCCGGTTGCACATTTGTTGATCAACCGGTGGTGGTCGACGGTAATTGCATCACCGCCCAGGGCTCCGGCGCCGCGCTTGCGTTTGCGCTGACACTGGTCGAGCAACTGGCGGGCAAGGCCGTCAGAGCGAAAGTGGCGGGGGATTTGCTGGCCTGATAAGGTCAGGCGTGAGCAGCGATTGGTCGAATGGCTGGCTGCTCACGGTGCTCGGCTTGCCAAAGGTCGTAATCGGTTTGAACGCCTAGCCACATGCGAGCCTTGCCAATCCCCGCGCGTTCCAGTCGCACGGCCAGATCCGGGCTGATCGGCGCATGTCCGTGCAAAACGCGAGATAGATGAGGACGAGCGAATCCCAGATGCCGAGCCAATTCGGTAACGCTGATGCCAAGTTCCGGCAATACGTCCATCAGCAGTGTTTCACCGGGGTGTGGCGGGTTGTGCATGGGCATGAGCCTGCCTCCTGTCAGTGGTAATCCAGATAGTCGATCAGTTCGATATCCGAACCTGCAAATCGAAAGATAACCCGCCAGTTCCCGGACACACTGAGTGACCAGTACTCGCAAAGCTCCCCTTTCAGTGGATGCAGACGCCAACCGGGAAGGTCCAGATCCCCGGGAGCCGCTGCGCGATCCATGAACTGCAGCATGCGCGACAGCCGTTTAGCGTGATCGGCACGAATCCCGCGAGTCGAACCGGTTTCATAGAAGCCGCGAAGGCCTTTGTGCTGAAAGGATTTGATCATGCGGCGAGTGTAAGGCGATACATTACACTCAATGCGGTATCTATGTACCGCATCTTTTCGAGCTATTTGTGCTTGGGGGATGGCCCCGCTGGTGGAGCCGGTGTAGCTAGGCCTTCACCTCTTCCACCGGCACATGCATCCGGTCGCGGTTGGCCAGGGTCGGGAACAGTTTGATCCAGGTTCCGGTCACCACCAGCGTGCCGATGCCGCCCATCACCACCGCCGGCACGGTGCCGAACCAATGCGCGGTGAGACCGGACTCGAATTCGCCCAACTGGTTCGAGGCACCGATGAACAGGCCGTTCACCGCGCTGACCCGGCCGCGCATTTCGTCCGGGGTTTCCAGTTGCACGAAGGAGGCGCGGATCACCATGCTGATCATGTCCGCCGCGCCGAGCACCACCAGCACCGCCAGCGAGAACCAGAACGAGGTCGACAGACCGAAGGCGATTGTGGCCACGCCGAACACGCCGACGGCAGTAAACATCACCCGACCGACGTTTCGCTCAACGGCAAACCGCGCCAGGAACAGCGACATCATCAACGCCCCGACCGCCGGCGCCGAGCGCAGCAGCCCCAGCCCCCACGGCCCGGTCAGCAGGATGTCCTTGGCGAACACCGGCAACAGCGCCGTGGCGCCGCCGAGCAGCACGGCGAACAGATCCAGCGAAATCGCCCCGAGAATGTCCGGGCGGCTGCGAATGAAACGAATCCCCGCCAGCAACGAATCCAGCGTCGCCTTGCCTTTGTTCAGCGGAGTTTGTCGCGCGGGCAGGTTGAGCATCAGCGTGCAGGCGATGACATACAGAATGACCGTCGGCCCGTAGACCCACACGCTGCCGAAGGCATAAAGCAGACCGCCGAGCGCCGGGGCGACGATGGTGGCCGATTGCTGTGCAGATTGTGCGGCGGCGACGGCACGCGGGAACAGCGCACTGGGCACGATGCTCGGCAGCAGCGCCTGGGTGGTCGGCATCTCGAAGGAGCGCGCGGCGCCGAGCAGGAACGCCAGGATAAAGACCATTTCCCGGGTGACATGGTCGGTGGCGCTGCCGATGGCCAGTGCCAGGGCGATCAAGGCCTGCAACGACTGACAGATCGCCGCGACCTTGCGCCGGTCGTAGCGATCGGCAACGTGGCCGGTGTGCAGCATGAACATTACGCGTGGCGCGAATTCCACCAGCCCGACCAGACCCAGATCGAGCACGTTGCCGGTCAGTTGATAGAGGTTCCAGCCGATCGCCACGGTAAGCATCTGAAAACCGCTGGCGGTGAAGATCCGGGCCAACCAGAACGCAAGAAAGGGGCGGTGATGACGTAACAGCAAGGGCTCTTGGCTGGGCATTTGCGGGCCGGTCGTGATCGAGGGGAACCGCGAGATTATCACCAGTCTGTAACAGGAAGTTGCTATGACAGAAAATTTAGTTAGCCAGACATCGATTTTTCCCCGCCCGGACACCGATCCCGGCCAGGGATGTATTTCAGGGCGTTGCCATGACTGTGAGGCAACTTGTCACGCGGCAAAAGACCACGCGGTTCCCCGTCGGAAATGGGACTACTCTTTTAACGTTGATTGATCCAGATCAAGACCCATTGCGGAACTGATCCGTGACCCGTTGGCAGACTCCCTGCGTCGCGATGCCTGTAAAAAGAAGAACGAATCCGAGTTCGCCGCACTCCATACCCGTGGGGGCAGTGGTCCAAGGCCGCCAGTCTTGGAACCGTTATCTGATAGAGGAAAGCTTATGTTCGGTTTAGAGGCCCTGGATCTCGCCCGAATTCAGTTCGCGTTCACCATCTCGTTCCACATCCTGTTCCCGGCGATCACCATCGGTCTTGCGAGCTATCTCGCGGTGCTGGAAGGCCTGTGGCTGAAAACCGGCAACGACACCTACCGTGACCTCTACCATTTCTGGTCGAAGATCTTTGCCGTCAACTTCGGCATGGGCGTGGTCTCGGGACTGGTCATGGCCTACCAGTTCGGAACCAACTGGAGTCGCTTCTCGGACTTCGCCGGTTCCGTCACCGGCCCGTTGCTGACGTATGAAGTGCTTACGGCGTTCTTCCTCGAAGCCGGTTTCCTTGGCGTGATGCTGTTCGGCTGGAACAAGGTCGGGCGCAAGCTGCACTTTTTCTCCACGGTAATGGTGGCCATCGGCACGTTGATTTCGACGTTCTGGATTCTCGCCTCCAACAGCTGGATGCAGACGCCGCAGGGCTTCGAGATCGTCAACGGTCAGGTCATTCCGACCGACTGGCTGGCAATCATCTTCAACCCGTCGTTCCCGTATCGCCTGATGCACATGGCGACTGCCGCGTTCGTCGCGACGGCTTTCTTCGTCGGCTCGTCGGCGGCCTGGCACTTGCTGCGCGGCAAGGACAATCCGGCGATTCGCACCATGCTGTCGATGGCGATGTGGATGGCGCTGATCGTTGCGCCGATTCAGGCAGTCATCGGTGACTTCCACGGCCTCAACACCCTCAAGCATCAGCCGGCGAAAATCGCCGCGATCGAAGGCCACTGGGAAAACCATGGCAACGAAGCGACGCCGCTGATCCTGTTCGGCTGGCCGGACATGAAGGAAGAGAAAACCAAGTATGCGGTCGAGATCCCGTACCTCGGCAGCCTGATCCTGACGCACTCGCTGGACAAGCAAGTCCCGGCGCTCAAGGAATTCCCACCGGAAGACCGGCCGAATTCGACCATCGTGTTCTGGTCGTTCCGGATCATGGTCGGCCTCGGCTTCCTGATGATCTTCACCGGCCTCTGGAGCCTGTGGCTGCGCAAGCGCGACACGCTCTACACCTCGCGGCCGTTCCTGTACCTGGCGCTGTGGATGGGGCCGTCCGGTCTGATCGCGATCCTGGCGGGCTGGTTCACCACTGAAATCGGTCGTCAGCCATGGGTGGTCTACGGGCTGATGCGCACGGCGGATGCATCGTCCAACCACAGTTTCATGCAGATGAGCATCACGCTGATCATGTTCGTGGTGGTGTATTTCGCGCTGTTCGGTGCGGGTCTGGGCTACATGATGCGTCTGGTGCGCAAAGGGCCGAAGACCGACGAAGGCAAGGAAACCAACGACGGTGGTCCTGGCCAGAAACGCACGCCGGCCCGTCCGTTGTCCGCTGCCGACGACGATGGCGCCGAACACGACCGCAGCCTGACCAAGGAGATTTGAGTCATGGGTATTGATCTTCCGCTGATCTGGGCCGTGATCATCATCTTCGGGATCATGATGTACGTGGTCATGGACGGTTTCGACCTGGGGATCGGGATTCTCTTCCCGTTCATCCCAGGCAAAGTCGACCGTGACGTGATGATGAACACCGTCGCCCCGGTATGGGACGGCAATGAAACCTGGCTGGTACTGGGCGGCGCTGCGTTGTTCGGTGCGTTCCCGCTGGCCTATTCGGTGGTGTTGTCGGCGCTGTACCTGCCGTTGATCTTCATGCTGATCGGGCTGATTTTCCGCGGCGTGGCGTTCGAGTTCCGCTTCAAGGCCAAGGACGACAAGCGTCACCTGTGGGACAAGGCGTTCATCGGTGGTTCGGTGGCCGCGACGTTCTTCCAGGGTGTGGCACTTGGTGCGTTCATCGACGGCTTGCCCGTGGTCAACCGGCAATACGCCGGCGGCTCACTGGACTGGCTGACGCCGTTCACGCTGTTCTGCGGCGCCGCGCTGGTGGTGGCGTATGCCTTGCTCGGCTGTACCTGGCTGATCATGAAGACCGAAGGCAAGCTTCAGGAACAGATGCATGACCTGGCGCGTCCTCTGGCCTTCGTGCTGTTGGCGGTGATCGGTGTCGTCAGTCTGTGGACGCCGCTGGCCCATCCGGAAATTGCGACGCGCTGGTTCAGCATGCCGAATCTGTTCTGGTTCATGCCGGTGCCGATTCTGGTGCTGGTGACGATGTACGGTCTGATTCGCGCGGTGGCACGTAATGCCAACTACATGCCGTTCCTGCTGACCTTGGTGCTGATCTTCCTTGGCTACAGCGGTCTGGGCATCAGCCTGTGGCCGAACATCGTGCCGCCGTCGATCTCGATCTGGGACGCCGCCGCACCGCCGCAAAGCCAAGGCTTCATGCTGGTGGGCACGCTGTTCATCATCCCGTTCATCCTGGGTTACACCTTCTGGAGCTACTACGTGTTCCGCGGCAAGGTGACCCACGAAGACGGTTATCACTAAGCAAAAACCTGTGGGAGCGAGCTTGCTCGCGATGGCGTCGGGAGCGGCGCCATCCATCTTGAAGAGGTTTAAAGAAAATGACTGGCAAACATTCCCTGCACGACATTGAAGAAGCCGAAAAAAAGCCGCTGTGGCAGCGGCTCGGCTGGTTGGCCATGATCTGGGTCGGCAGCGTCGGTGCTTTGTTCATCGTCGCCAGCCTGATGCGCATGTTCATGAACGCCGCAGGTCTGACCACGCACTGAGACTTCCCATCCCGCTGCCTTGCGGCACGGATTTTTGACCCTCCGACCGGAGGGTTTTTTTTTGCCCGGATTATTTGCGCGCCTTGAGGATCACGAACTTCGGCGTAGCCGCGACTTGCTCGACACCGCGGAACAGTCGCGCCAGTTTGCTGTGATAGCCCAGGTGACGGTTGCCGACGATGTACAGCGCGCCACCTACCACCAGCGCTTCGCGGGCCTGCTGGAACATGCGCCAGGCAAGGAAATCGCCGACCACCTGTTGCTGGTGGAATGGCGGGTTGCACAAGACTACGTCCAGCGATTGCGCTTCCTGGCCGGCCAGACCGTCGCCGGCGCGTACGATCACTTCACGTTCGCCCAGCGCCGCGCGCCAGTTTTCGGCCGCCGATTGCACGGCCATGAACGATTCGTCCACCAGCGTGTAATGCGCTTCAGGATTTTGCAGGGCGCTGGCGATGGCCAGAACGCCGTTACCGCAGCCAAGATCGGCGACTCGTGCCGAACCGAGGTTTTTCGGCAGGTGCGGAAGGAAGGCGCGGGTGCCGATGTCCAGCCCTTCACGGCAGAACACGTTCGCGTGGTTGAGCAGTTCGATGGCCGGCTCGTCAAGACGATAGCGGGTCGGGTAGGGCGAGACGGCGGGTGTCTTGGCCTCGGGCGTGGCGATCAGCAATCGGGCCTTTTTCACAGCCAGCGAAGCCTGAACCGGGCCGATGTAGCGTTCCAGCAGGTCACCTGCGGCACGAGGCAAATGCTTGACCATCGCCGCTGCTACCACCTGAGCGCCGGGTGCCAATTGACCCTGCAAGCGAATCAGTTGTTCTTCCAGGAGTGCCAGGGTTTTCGGGATGCGGATCAGCACCCGGTCGAACGGCCCGACCAAGGGCTCGCTGGCGGGAATACCGCGCAGCGCATCGAATGCCTGACCGTTACGCAGCAGGTTCTTTTCCAGCCCCTGAAACGCCAGGAACGAATCACCGCTGGTGCTGACCTGCACCTTGCCCGAGAGGCTGATGGCCAATGCGCCGAAACTGTCGTTGAGCACCAATACTCGGGTATTCGCCGGCAGATTCTGTTCGGCCAGATGATTGAGCAGGTATTCGTCGGCCGCATCGAAGGCTTGCAGCGGTTCGTTCTGCTGTTCGGGCTGGCGGATCAGATCAAGCTGGGCGAAGGGCGTATCGAGCAAAGGCATGGGGCGGGGACTCTGGGTAATCGACGGATGTCCCGCGGCCCAGGGTGTCGTGCGGCGGAACCGACCGAGTGGACAGCGGCGTGAATGCTCACGACATCACTCAGGAAGGCTGCAAATGGTACGTTTTTTTTGTTGGTAATACTCGTCTGATTTCAGTGCAGTGGAAGAGGGCGGCCTAGAGATATCCGGCCTTGGCGGCGGCGATGACGGCTGACATCTTGTTGCAGGCGTTGAATTTGGTGATCAGGTTCTTGGTGTGATAGTTCACGGTGCTTTCAGCGATACTCAGGATCCGGCCGATTTCCCAGGATGTTTTGCCAAGGGCGCACAGCCTTACGATTTCAAGCTCTCGAGTGGACAATCGCACAGGCGGAGGCTTGGCCAGCGTTGCCGGGCAGGCAATGAGGAACAACTCACACAAATGCTGCAAGACGTATTGCAATACGCCGTACTCGTTGTACAGCTCCAGGGCAAAAATTTCGCAGTGGGTTCGGGCCAGGCTGATTGTGCAGCACAAGTCATTTTTCTCATCGTGATATGACTGCGACCAACCATGTTCCATCCCGTGATTTTGAAGCGCACTCCACATCAGCGGAGCCTTCGAGAAGGCTTTCCTGCTCCAGAGAAACGGCAGCATGGAGCGATCGCAATAGGCTGTTATCGGGTCGTCCTTTGCGTAAGTTTTTTCGTATTCGTCGTTCCACGCCGTTGTGAAGTTATTGATATGGAACGCGTTGAATGACGGGAAGCCAGGCCGGGAAACTTTAATGCCGCAAAACTGAAAGCCGAGGTTCCTGGCAAACGTGCTCAGAATCGGAAATGCATTCTCGTTTTCCTTCGCGCGCGTGATCTGTTCTATCTGGTACTCCTTCCACCTTTCCATTTGAGTGTTCTCCAAAATAATAATCCGCGGGGGGCGCCGTATTGGATCCAATGTGGTGGCACGGAGTCGAGTGTAGGACGCTTCCTACAAAAGTGTTTGGATTTTTTTGTTCTTGGTAAGTGCTCCTATTTGGAATATCTCTGAACAAGTCTTTATATGTGGGAGATCATTTAAATAATTCTGACTTCAGGTTGACTATTTTAGAGTTTTAAAACTAGTGGCACTTTGAGATTCCATCACAAACTATCGGTGTTTCATCGTGCAATTATGCGTAACAATCGAATTATTGTTGATGGAGTGAACCGATGACCGCCAGCAGCGAAAAATTCAGCCGCCAGACATTACTCGATGTGCAACCGCTGACCCCGAACCTGTTCACCCTGCGTACCACGCGGGATGCCGGTTTCCGCTTCCGCGCCGGGCAATTCGCGCGGATTGGCGTGACGCGCCCGGACGGCAGTACGGTGTGGCGCGCCTACTCGATGGTGTCTTCGCCGTTCGATGAGTTTCTCGAATTTTTTTCCATCGTAGTGCCGGGCGGTGAGTTCACCAGCGAACTGAGCCGGCTGAAAGCAGGGGATACCTTGCTGATCGAGCGTCAGGCCTTTGGTTATCTGACGCTGGACCGTTTTGTCGATGGTCGGGATCTCTGGCTGCTATCCACAGGTACGGGGGTGGCACCGTTTCTTTCGATCCTGCAGGACTTCGAGGTCTGGGAAAAGTTTGAGCGAATCATCCTGGTCTACAGCGTGCGGGAGGCTCGGGAACTGGCTTATCAACCGCTGATTGCCGAGCTGACTCAGCGTGACTACCTGGCTGAATATGCGCATAAATTCCAGTTCATTCCGGTGGTCACCCGCGAGCCTTATGCCGGCGCCCTCAACGGACGCATCACGACGCTGATCGAGAATGGCGAGCTGGAGAGGATGGCAGGCGTCGAGCTGACCCCGGAGCATTCGCGGGTCATGCTCTGCGGTAATCCGCAGATGATCGACGACACCCGGGCCTTGCTCAAGCAACGCGGCATGGCCTTGAGTCTGACCCGGCGCCCGGGACAGGTGGCGGTGGAAAACTACTGGTAAGAAAACGGCGCCCTCAGGCGCCGTTTCAATCTTCAAGGCCGGTTGTTCTGGGCCTTGAGCAGATCGCGGATCTCGCCCAGCAGTTCTTCTTCCTTGGTCGGTACCGGCGGCAAGGTAGGCGCCACGGCTTCTTCGCGCTTGAGGCGGTTGATGGCTTTGACGCCCATGAAAATCGCGAAGGCGACGATCACGAAGTCAAGAACGCTCTGGATGAATTTGCCGTAGGCCAGCACCACCGCAGGGGCAGTGCCCTCGGCAGCTTTCAGCGTGATGGCAAGGTCACTGAAGTCCACGCCGCCGATCAGAAGGCCGATGGGCGGCATGATCACGTCGCCGACAAACGACGAAACGATTTTGCCGAAGGCCGCGCCGATGATGATACCGACGGCCATGTCGACCACATTGCCTTTGACCGCGAAGGCCTTGAACTCGCTGAGCACGCCCATAGTTATTTCCTTGTTACAGATGAGTTTGGTGTACGCAGTGTAAATCAGCATAACGCGTCCTGCGCGTAACACCTTCTTACAAAGCCTGTTTTTATCGACACACCATTTCGCAATTAGTTTGCAAAGTGCCACTAATCGCGCGCGGAATACGCCTCAAGCCGCTGATTCCGAAGAAAAAATATTCAATCACGGCGTTGTGATCTTTCTATTTAGGTTTGGCGAATCGAGCTTCTAGCCTCTGTCTGGCGCACCTGGATGCGCCTCAAAAAAACAGAGGAACCTGAAATGAATTCCACACTTGGCTCAGGGATTACTCCCCGTCGCACCGTTGGTGTATTGGCCGCCAGCCTGTTGACCCTTTCCGTGAATGCCGCGCCGCTGACCCGTGACAACGGTGCGGCGGTCGGCGACAACCAGAACTCGCAAACCGCCGGCGCCAACGGCCCGGTACTGTTGCAGGACGTGCAACTGATCCAGAAGCTGCAACGCTTCGACCGCGAGCGCATTCCCGAACGCGTTGTGCATGCCCGAGGCACTGGTGCCCATGGTACGTTCACTGCGACCAACGATCTGAGCGATCTGAGCAAGGCCAAGGTGTTTACCGCCGGCCAGGTCACGCCGGTGTTCGTGCGTTTCTCGGCGGTGGTTCACGGCAATCACTCTCCGGAAACCCTGCGTGACCCTCGAGGTTTCGCGACCAAGTTCTACACCGCCGACGGCAATTGGGATCTGGTGGGCAACAACTTCCCGACGTTTTTCATCCGCGATGCGATCAAGTTCCCGGACATGGTGCATGCCTTCAAGCCCGATCCTCGCACCAACCTTGACGATGACTCGCGCCGCTTCGACTTCTTCTCTCATGTACCGGAAGCCACCCGTACTTTGACTGAGCTGTATTCCAACTCGGGAACCCCGGCCAGTTATCGGGAGATGGACGGCAATAGTGTGCACGCCTACAAGTTGGTCAATGCCAAAGGCGAAGTCCATTACGTGAAGTTTCACTGGAAAAGTTTGCAAGGCATCAAGAATCTCGATCCGCAACAAGTTGTGCAAGTTCAGGGCCGGGATTACAGTCACATGACTCACGATTTAGTAACAAATATTAACAAAGGTAACTTTCCCAAGTGGGACTTGTACATCCAGGTCTTGAATCCGCAAGATTTGTCCAAGTTTGATTTCGATCCTCTTGATGCAACCAAGATCTGGCCAGGTGTTCCGGAGCGAAAAGTTGGACAAATGGTCTTGAACCGCAATCCTGCTAATGTTTTCCAGGAAACCGAACAAGTGGCCATGGCTCCATCGAATGTGGTGCCAGGTATCGAGCCCTCGGAGGACCGTCTGCTGCAAGGTCGGATATTTGCCTATGCCGACACCCAGATGTATCGCCTTGGCGCCAACGCCCTGCAATTGCCGATCAATGCCGCCAAAACCGCCGTCAACAATGGCAATCAGGATGGCGCGATGAATGCCGGTGCGAGCACCTCGGGCATCAACTATGAGCCAAGCCGTCTGCAGCCGCGTGAAGAGACCCCGGCTGCGCGATACAGCCAGACCGCGCTGCAGGGCAGCACGCAACAGGCGAAGATCCAGCGCGAACAGAACTTCAAACAGGCCGGTGATCTGTATCGCTCGTTCAGCAAGAAGGAACGCCAGGATCTGATCGAAAGCTTTGGCGGTTCGCTGGCGGGCGCCGATGACGAGAGCAAGCACATCATGCTGTCCTTCCTTTATAAGGCGGATCCGGAGTACGGCGCCGGTGTGACCAAAGTGGCCAAGGGTGACCTGGATCGGGTCAAGGCCTTGGCCGCCAAACTGGTCGACTGACAGCGACCCTTTCAAGCCCCGGCAATTGCCGGGGACTGACCGGCAGCAGCGCCGTGCGTCTGGCCAGCGGAGAAATCCGTCCCGACGCGCCGCGCTGATCGACGATGGCTGCGTTATCATCGCGGTTTTTGCCGGGGGTTCAGATGGCCAAGGCCAAGCGCATGTATGGCTGCACCGAGTGCGGCGCAACCTTTCCCAAGTGGGCCGGACAGTGCGGCGAATGCGGCGCCTGGAACACCCTGACCGAAACCATGGTCGAGAGCGGCGGTGCCGCCGCCCCGAGCGGGCGCACCGGCTGGGCCGGACAGCAGGCCCAGATCAAGACCCTGGCCGAAGTCAGCATCGAAGAGATTCCGCGTTTTTCCACAGCCTCCGGCGAGCTCGACCGAGTGCTCGGCGGTGGTCTGGTGGACGGCTCGGTGGTGCTGATCGGCGGCGATCCCGGCATCGGCAAATCGACGATCCTCTTGCAGACCCTGTGCAACCTCGCCAAGAGCATGCCGGCGCTGTACGTCACCGGCGAAGAGTCCCAGCAACAGGTCGCCATGCGCGCACGCCGCCTGGGCCTGCCGCAGGATCAACTGCGGGTCATGACCGAAACCTGCATCGAAACCATCATCGCCACCGCCCGTCAGGAAAAACCCAAGGTGATGGTGATCGACTCGATCCAGACGATCTTCACCGAGCAACTGCAGTCGGCACCGGGTGGCGTGTCCCAGGTGCGCGAGAGTGCGGCGTTGCTGGTGCGTTACGCCAAGCAAAGCGGTACGGCGATTTTTCTGGTCGGCCACGTGACCAAGGAAGGTGCGCTGGCAGGGCCTCGCGTGCTGGAGCACATGGTCGATACCGTGCTGTATTTCGAGGGCGAGTCCGACGGGCGATTGCGCCTGCTGCGGGCGGTGAAGAACCGTTTCGGCGCGGTCAACGAACTCGGCGTGTTCGGCATGACCGACAAGGGCCTGAAAGAAGTCTCCAACCCTTCGGCGATTTTTCTCACCCGCGCTCAGGAAGAAGTCCCGGGCAGCGTGGTGATGGCAACGTGGGAAGGCACCCGGCCGATGCTGGTGGAAGTCCAGGCGCTGGTGGATGACAGTCATCTGGCCAACCCGCGTCGGGTCACGCTGGGTCTGGATCAGAATCGTCTGGCGATGTTGCTGGCGGTGCTGCACCGTCACGGCGGCATTCCGACCCACGATCAGGACGTGTTCCTCAACGTGGTCGGCGGGGTGAAGGTGCTGGAAACTGCGTCCGACCTGGCGTTGATGGCGGCCGTCATGTCGAGCCTACGTAACCGGCCGTTGCCCCATGACTTGTTGGTGTTCGGCGAAGTCGGCCTGTCCGGCGAAGTGCGCCCGGTGCCGAGCGGTCAGGAGCGATTGAAGGAAGCCGCCAAGCACGGCTTCAAGCGCGCGATCGTGCCCAAGGGCAATGCGCCGAAGGAAGCTCCGCCAGGGTTGCAGATCATTGCGGTGACACGACTGGAGCAGGCGCTGGACTCGTTGTTCGAGTGATCAGACGTCAATCAGCGCCGCGAGCTCGCGTTCCAGTTCGGTTTCGTCGGCCAGATTGAGTTCGATCAGGCGACGCAGGCGCTGAATCGACTCCAGGCTGATATGCCGACACACGAAACCGAGCTGGCCGTGATCTTCATGAGCCAGTTGCACATCCATCTCGATGTGTACGTCCTCGCTCAGATGAATATCGACGAAAAAATCCTGCTCGGAATTGCCCAGCCAGGGCTCGGGCCGCTCGATCAACAGCCCCTTGAGCGACAGATCGATCAGCTTCACCGGCCAGATGTACTCGCCCTGGCTCAATTCGGTTCGGGCATCGAACGCGATACGTTTGAAGCGGCGACGCTCGGACGGGTGCTCGCTCATGGCGCAATCCTCAGGAAGGTCAGCTGACTATAGACCCGACCGGCGGGGTGTTGCCAACGAATGGACTGTCTAGACCAATGTCGGGGTATGGCCTTTGCCGCCAACAGCGCTAAACTCGGGGTGGCTGTCTTTCTTGTCCACCCTGGCTGGAATAATAAAATGAAAAATAATAATAGCCTGCTACGCCACTTACCCTGGCTGCTGCTGGCAATCGTAGGAGCGTGCGCCCTTGGCGTAGTGGCATTGCGCCGAGGCGAGGCGATCAACGCCTTGTGGATTGTGGTCGCCGCCGTGGCCATTTATCTGGTTGCGTACCGTTACTACAGTCTGTTCATCGCTAACAATGTGATGCAACTCGATCCGCGTCGGGCCACCCCCGCCGTACTCAACAACGACGGTCTGGACTACGTTCCAACCAACAAACACATTCTCTTCGGTCACCACTTCGCGGCCATTGCCGGCGCGGGGCCGCTGGTCGGCCCGGTACTGGCGGCGCAGATGGGCTACCTGCCCGGTACGCTGTGGCTGATCGCCGGCGTGGTGCTGGCGGGCGCGGTGCAGGACTTCATGGTTCTGTTCATGTCGACCCGTCGCAACGGCCGTTCGCTGGGCGACATGGTGCGTGAAGAAATGGGCCGTATCCCCGGCACCATCGCGCTGTTCGGCTGCTTCCTGATCATGATCATCATCCTCGCGGTGCTGGCGCTGATCGTGGTGAAAGCCCTGGCTGAAAGCCCGTGGGGCATCTTCACCGTGATGGCGACCATCCCGATCGCGATGTTCATGGGCATCTACATGCGCTACATCCGTCCGGGCCGCATCGGCGAGATCTCGGTAGTCGGCGTGTTGCTGCTGCTCGGTTCGATCTGGCTGGGTGGGCAGATTGCCGCCGATCCGGTCTGGGCCAAGGCCTTCACCTTCACTGGCGTGCAGATTACCTGGATGCTGGTCGGCTACGGTTTCGTCGCCGCTTCGCTGCCGGTTTGGCTGATTCTGGCGCCGCGTGACTATCTCTCCACGTTCCTCAAGATCGGTACCATCGTCGCCCTGGCGATCGGCATCCTGGTGACCATGCCCGAGCTGAAAATGCCGGCCCTGACCCAGTTCGTCGACGGCACTGGTCCGGTGTGGAAGGGCGGTCTGTTCCCGTTCCTGTTCATCACCATTGCTTGCGGTGCGGTATCGGGTTTCCACGCGCTGATCTCTTCCGGGACCACGCCGAAACTGCTGGATAACGAAACCAACGCCCGTTACATCGGTTACGGCGGCATGCTGATGGAATCGTTCGTGGCCATTATGGCCATGGTCGCTGCCTCGGTGATCGAGCCAGGCGTGTACTTCGCCATGAACAGCCCGGCCGCCGTGGTCGGCGGTGATGTGGTGTCCGTGGCAACTGCGGTCAGCAACTGGGGCTTTGCAATTACCCCGGAAGCCCTGCAAGCCGTGGCGCATGACATCGGTGAAACCACCATCCTGGCCCGTGCCGGTGGTGCGCCGACCCTGGCGGTCGGTATCGCGCAGATCCTGCACAGTGTGCTGCCGGGTGAAAACACCATGGCGTTCTGGTACCACTTCGCGATCCTGTTCGAAGCGCTGTTCATCCTGACCGCAGTCGATGCCGGCACCCGTGCCGGTCGCTTCATGCTGCAGGACCTGCTCGGCTCCTTCGTACCGGCGCTGAAACGCACCGAATCCTGGTCCGCCAACCTGATCGCCACCGCCGGTTGTGTCGCGATGTGGGGCTGGTTGCTGTATCAGGGCGTGGTCGATCCACTGGGCGGTATCAACACCTTGTGGCCGCTGTTCGGCATCTCCAACCAGATGCTTGCCGGTATCGCGCTGATGCTCGGCACCGTGGTCCTGATCAAGATGAAGCGCCAGCGCTACATCTGGGTCACCCTGCTGCCGGCCACCTGGCTGCTGATCTGCACCACGACCGCTGGCTTCATCAAGCTGTTCGACGCCAACCCGGCGATCGGCTTCCTGTCGCTGGCCAAGAAGTACAGCGATGCACTGGCCAACGGTCAGGTGCTGGCGCCGGCGAAAAGCGTCGAGCAGATGCAGCACGTGATCTTCAACGCCTACACCAACGCTACATTGACCGCGCTGTTCCTGTTCGTGGTATTCAGCATCCTGTTCTATGCGCTCAAGGTCGGCATCGCTGCCTGGGGCAAAAAAGAGCGTACGGACAAAGAATCGCCATTCCAGGCCCTGCCGGACGCGTAACCAGAGGATTGCAGCATGTTCAATGACCTGAGTCGCCTCGGTAAATACCTCGGTCAGGCCGCGCGCCTGATGGTCGGCATGCCCGACTACGACACCTACGTCGAGCATATGCAGACCAAACACCCGGACAAACCGGTGATGAGCTACGAGATGTTCTTTCGCGAACGTCAGGAAGCCCGTTACGGTGGCAAGGGTGGGCCGAAGTGCTGCTGAGCCGCTGATCGCGGTTCAGCAGAGATAGGTGGGAGCAGGTCTTTCGGCCTGCTCCCATTTTTATTTGTGCAATTGAAGGAGATCGAGTTTGTCTTCTCCCATCCCGGTCACGGTGCTCAGCGGTTTCCTCGGCGCCGGCAAGACCACCTTGCTGCGCCATCTGTTGAAAGCCGAGCACGGCCTGAAAATCGCCGTGATCGAAAACGAATTCAGCGACGCCGGCATCGACACCCAATTGCTGGGCGACGAGCCGGTGCAAGTCATGACCCTGGCCAACGGCTGCGTCTGCTGCACCATCCACACCGATTTGACCAAGGCCTTGTACCTGTTGCTCGAACGGCTGGACAGCGGCGAAATCGCCTTCGATCGGCTGGTCATCGAATGCACCGGCCTGGCCGACCCGGCTCCGGTGGTGCAGACTTTTTTCATCGACGAAGAACTGCGCGAACGTTATCTGCTCGACGGAATCATCACCCTCGTCGACGCCGCTCACGCCGAACTGCACCTGACCCAGACCATCGCCCAGGCGCAGATCGGTTTTGCCGACCGCTTGCTGGTGAGCAAAACCGATCTGGTGGACGAGGCCGCGTTCACCGCGCTCAGCGAACGCCTGACCCGCATCAACCGTCGTGCACCGATCCGCGTGGTCGAACACGGCAACATCGATCTGGCCGAGTTGCTCGATGTGCGCGGTTTCAACCTGAATGCCGATCTCGGCGGCGGGGTGAGTCTGCGGCCGGTGAGCAAGGCGCCATCCATCGACCGGATTTCCAGTCTGGTGCTGCGTACCGATCAGCCGCTGGATATCGATCAGCTCAGCGAATTCATGAATGAACTGTTGGAAGAGCACGGCAAGCAATTGCTGCGCTACAAAGGTGTGTTGAACATTGCGGGTGAAGATCGGCGGCTGGTGTTCCAGGGCGTGCTGAAACTCTACGGCTTCGACTGGGACACCGAGTGGGCCGAGGGCGAGGCGCGGGAAAGCGTGATCGTGTTTATCGCCGACGATTTGCCGGAAGAGAAGATCCGGGCGGGGTTTGCCAGGGTGGCGGCGAACTGAGTCCGCCGCGCTTTCAGTGAGTGGAGCCGCTGAGAATCGTCTGCTCCAGGTGATCCAGATGACGGTTCATCAGCGACACCGCCTCGCCAGCGTCATCACGCTCGATCGCCTCGACGATCCGGGCGTGATCCTGCCAGCCGCAACAGCTGTGCGTGGTTTCTGTGCATCGCGCAATCGCCAGTGAGGTCAGCGGCACCAACGTGCCGAGGAAATGCGCCAACGGTGCATTCCGCGCCATTTTCGCTACCTGCAAATGAAACTCCCCGGACAAGCGAATCGCCGCCCCGCGCCGATCTTTATCCACAGCCTGACGCTCCCGTTCGATCAACGCTCGCAGGCGCTTCAGATCTTCAGCCTGCGCATGCTGACAAGCCAATCGCACCAGCGTGTTCTCGGCCAGACGCCGAGCGTGCAGGGCCTGACGTGTCTGCTCGGCATCCGGCGCAGCCACTCGTGGTCGATGGTTTGCCCGCAGTACGATGATCTGTTCGTGGGACAGTTGAGTCAGCACCCGACGCACATCGGCGCGGCTGACGCCGAACATCTCCTTGAGACTTTCTTCGGTGAAACGGCTGGCGGCATCGATGCGTTGCTCGAGGATTGCGTCTAACAGGCGCGGATACAGATCCTCCACCGGCGCATGCAGGCGGGAGAAGGGCAGGGCCGTCGAGGTCGGGCGAGGGTGCGACGGCGTGGCAAGACTGTTCATGGCCGGTCTCCAGTGTGAGGCGTTTCAGTGGCTCAGGTTGTCATCCGGAATATTCAGCTCGATACCCATCCGCTGGCCTTCACGCAAAATGTGCCGGCGCATTTCGGCGCTGGCCTGGGCGCTGTTCTTGCTGCGGATCGCGCGCACCACGGCTTCGTTTTCCTCAAGGCGTTCGGCCAGGTGCTCCGGCGAATTGCGCAGCACTTCGGCGCTTTGCTTGAGGGCGTTGCTGGTCTGTTGCACCACGCTCTGGAAAATCGGGTTCGAGGTCAGGGTGAACAGCTCCTCGTGGAACGCGATGTAGGCGCTGACCCCGGCCTCGCTGTCACCCGCTTCGAGGGCTTCGCGCATGTCCATCAGGGTCAGGCGCAACTGCCCGACTTCCTTGCTGCTGATCGACTGCGCTACCAGACCGACAATGAACGGTTCGAGGGTGTAGCGCAGTTGCAGCACGTCTTCGAGGCTGGCGCCGGCCACTGCACTGTCGTGGCTTTGGCTGTCACTGGCCTGGGCGTCGAGCACCACCACGCCTTTGCCCGGCATCGAGCGCACCAGACCGAGGGTTTCCAGCACGATCACCGCTTCACGCAGGCTCGGGCGGCTGATGCCCAGTTGCTCGGCCAGCTCGCGCTGCCCCGGTAGCATCTCGCCGGAGCGCCACTGGCCACGGGCCAGCGCGGCCCGGAGTTTTTCCACCACTGAGTTGACGACGGTTGATGTAGTAATCACGTGTTCGCTCCATGAGCCGTGCCTGCATTGGCGCAGGCACGGCGCTCATTCAGAATTCTTTGGCCGCCGCTTGAGCGACCGTTTTTCTCGGCTGAAAGTTATAGCCCTGCTCGCCGTTGAGCACCTTGTTCGCCCGCTGCACGTCGATGTCCTTTTCCCAGCGGGCGATGGCCACGGTGGCGACGCAGTTGCCGATCAGGTTGGTCAGCGCGCGACCGATGCCCATGAACCAGTCCACCGCCAGCACCAGCACCAGACCGACCACCGGAATCGCCGGGATGGCCGTCAGCGTGGCCGCGAGAATCACGAGCGCCGACCCCGGAATGCCGTGGGCACCTTTGGAGGTAATCAGCGACACCAGCAAAATAGTCAGCAGATCGGTCATGGCCAGCGGCGTACCGGTAGCGTTGGCAATGAATACGATGGCCAGGGTCAGGTAGATCGAAAAACCGTCGAGGTTGAACGAGTAACCGGTGGGAATCACCAGCCCGACGGTCGAGCTGCCGATACCCAGATGCTCAAGCTTGCGCATGATCTGCGGCAGCACGGCGTCGGAGGACGCGGTGCCCATGACGATCAGCAGTTCTTCACGCAGGTACTTGAGCAACGGCCACATGCGCAGGCCGGAGGCACGCATCACCAGACCCAGAATCACGCTGACGAAAGCGATGCAGGTCAGGTAGAACAAACCAACCAGACTGCCCAGGTGTTGCAGCGAATCCAGGCCATATTTGCTGGTGGTGAAGGCGATGGCGCCGAACACGCCGATCGGTGCCAGACGCACGATCATGCCCATGATCCGGAAGATCACGTGGCTGAGCTCGTTGATCAGCCGCGAGATCCCGGAAGCCGCTTCGCCCACCAGATTCAACGCGCTGCCGAACAGCACCGAGAACAGCAGCACTTGCAGAATGTTGTTGTCGGCAAAGGCGCCGAGTACCGAGGTCGGGATCAGGTCCATCAGGAATTGGGTGGTGGTGTGCATGTGCTGGCCGCGTTCGGCGATGTCGCCCATGTCGGCGGCGGACAGCTGCTCCAGATGGATGTTGGCGCCGCTGCCGATCCCGGTGGTGAAGGCGAACACCAGACCGATCACCAGGGCGATGGTGGTCAGCACTTCGAAGTAGATCACCGACTTGAGGCCGATGCGCCCGACCTTCTTCAGGTCGCCGGCGCCGCTGATGCCGCTGACCACCACGCAGAACACGATCAGGCCGATGAGCATCTTGATCAGTTTGATGAAACCGTCGCCGAGCGGTTTGAGCTGGGCCGAGTATTCAGGAAGGGTCAGCCCGCAGACGATGCCGAGCACCAGTCCGAGAACCACTTGGAGGAAGATTGAACGCGAGCACCATCTGAGCATGGGAGGAATCCTGGTCGGTGTCCTGGCTGCCGTGCGCGGGGCGCATCAGATTCAGGACTTAATTATTGTGGTCTTACCGGTATGTCCAGTGCGGGTGCAGTCTAGGCGCTGCTTTTTACGGATCGCAAGTGAAAAATGACGAATTGGCATGACCGGTCTGACCAGTTGGGCGCGAGACCCCGACCTTGAGCCATTTAGCGTTCGAAACTTTTTTGCGGGCGAAAAAAAACCGGCCATCACTGGCCGGTTTTTCATGCTGCGGTTTTAACGTCGCAATTAAGCGCCGTATACCGGCAGTTTCTTGCAGATGGCTTTGACTTTCTCACGAACGGCGTCGATCACCGCTTCGTTGTTCAGGTCAGCCAGGATGTCGCAGATCCAGCCAGCCAGCTCTTTGCACTCTGCTTCCTTGAAGCCGCGAGTGGTCACAGCCGGAGTACCGAAGCGCAGACCGGAGGTGACGAACGGGGAGCGTGGGTCGTTTGGCACGGAGTTCTTGTTTACGGTGATGAACGCTTTGCCCAGAGCGGCGTCGGCGTCTTTACCGGAGATTTCCTGCTTGATCAGCGACAGCAGGAACAGGTGGTTTTCAGTACCGCCCGAAACCACGTCGAAACCGCGCTCGATGAACACGCCGGCCATGGCCTGGGCGTTTTTCACCACTTGTTGCTGGTAAGCCTTGAACTCAGGCTGCAGTGCTTCCTTGAAGCAGATCGCCTTGGCGGCGATCACGTGCTCCAGCGGGCCACCCTGGGCGCCCGGGAATACGGCGGAGTTCAGCTTCTTCTCGATGTCGGCGTTGGCTTTGGCCAGGATCAGGCCACCACGTGGACCGCGCAGGGTCTTGTGGGTGGTGGTGGTCACGACGTCAGCGAACGGAACCGGGTTCGGGTAGACGCCAGCGGCGACCAGACCGGCCACGTGAGCCATGTCGACGAACAGGTAGGCGCCAACCTTGTCGGCGATTTCGCGGAAACGCGGGAAGTCGAGGATCTGCGAGTAGGCAGAGAAACCGGCCACGATCATTTTCGGCTTGTGTTCAACCGCCAGACGCTCGACTTCGTCGTAGTCGATCAGGCCGTTGGCGTCGATGCCGTACTGGATGGCGTTGTACAGCTTGCCGGAGGAGGAAACGCTGGCGCCGTGGGTCAGGTGACCGCCGTGAGCCAGGCTCATGCCCAGGATGGTGTCACCGGCCGACAGCAGGGCCAGGTAGACAGCGGCGTTGGCTTGGGAACCTGCGTGCGGCTGAACGTTGGCGTAGTCGGCGCCGAACAGTTCCTTGGCGCGGTCGATGGCCAGTTGCTCAACGACGTCGACGTACTCGCAACCACCGTAGTAGCGCTTGCCCGGGTAGCCTTCGGCGTACTTGTTGGTCAGTACCGAGCCTTGAGCTTCCATCACCGCTGGGCTGGTGTAGTTCTCCGAAGCGATCAGCTCGATGTGTTCTTCCTGGCGCTGGGCTTCTTGCTCCATGGCGGCAAAAAGATCGGCGTCGTACTTGGCAATAGTCAAATCACGGCTGAACATGGCGGTCCTCAAGGATCGGGGGCAGAAAAGGGGGGCATTCTAACCCATCGGGTTTTGGATGGCATATGAAACGACATCATGTCGCAGACAAGTGGCGTTCATGCGTGGATATACGGTGATTGTGCCGGCCAAATCGCCAGCAGGCTGGCTCCCACAGTAATCGCGATAGCCTGCAAATTCCCTGATCGGCATCAATCCTTGTGGGAGCCAGCCTGCTGGCGATGGCTTCCCCACAAAGTCTCAGTCGAACATGAACAGCGCATCATTGCTGAACTGCGCCTCGAACCGTCCCGCCGGCATCGGCCGCCCGAACAGATAACCCTGAACCTCGTCGCAACCATGCTCGCGCAGGAAGTCCAGTTGTTCATGGGTTTCCACGCCCTCGGCGATCACCGCCAGATTCAGGCTGTGGGCCATGGCGATGATTGCCCGGGCGATCTGCGCGTCCTGCTCGCCGGACGGCAGGCCGTCGACGAAGGTGCGGTCGATCTTCAGCACGTCGATCGGGAATTGCTTGAGGTAGTTCAGCGACGAGTAACCGGTGCCGAAGTCGTCGACCGCGATGCTCAGGCCGAGGTTCTTCAGGCCGGCAAGGATCTGCATCGCCTCGCTGACTTCGCGCATCAGAATACTTTCGGTCAGCTCCAGCTCCAGGCACGCCGGCGGCAGGCCGGTTTCCTTGAGGATGGTGGCGATCCGCGTGCCGAGCTGGCCGTCGGAGAACTGTCGGGCGGAAATGTTTACCGAGACCTTCGGCACGCGCACGCGGCTCTGGTGCCAGGTCTTGAGCTGACGGCAGGCCTCGCTGATCACCCAGTCGCCGACGTCCACCACCAGCCCGAGTTCTTCGAGCACCGGGATGAAATCCCCCGGCGGCACCAGCCCGCGACGCGGATGACGCCAGCGCAGCAGGGCTTCGGCACCGGTCAGGCGTTTGCCGTCGCCGCTGAACTGCGGCTGGTAGTACAGCACGAATTCGTTCTGCTCCAGCGCGTGGCGCAGGTCGCTTTCCAGTTCCAGACGTTCCAGCGCACTGGCGTTCATGTCGGCCTGATAGAACTGGAAGTTGTTCTTGCCGCGCTCCTTGGCGTGGTACATCGCGGTGTCGGCGTTCTTCATCAGCTGGCTGAGTTCGTTGCCGTCCTGCGGGCTCAGGGCGATGCCGATACTGGCGGTGACGAAGAACTCGCGGCCTTCGAGCACGAACGGTCGCACCAGACTGGCAAGGATCTGCTCGGCCACGTGGATCGCACGGTTCAGTGCCATTTCGCGGCTGGAGCGGTGTTGCAGCAACAGGGTGAATTCGTCGCCGCCCATCCGCGCCACGGTGTCGTCATCGTCGACGCAGGCCAGCAACCGCGTGGCCATGTCCTTGAGCATGCGGTCGCCGGCGGCGTGACCGAGGGAGTCGTTGATCGGTTTGAATCGGTCGAGGTCGAGGAACATCAGCACCACCCACGACTTCTGCCGTTCGGCCGATTGCAGCGCGGTGTGCAGACGATCCTGGAACAGCGTGCGGTTCGGCAGGTGAGTCAGGGCGTCGTAGTAGGCGAGGCGGTGGATCCGCTGCTCGCTGGCCTTGCGCTCGCTGATGTCACTGAAGAAGCACACGTAACTGGCGAGGTCGCCCTCGTCGTCGAGCACGGCGGTGATGCCGACCCACGCCGGGTAGTGCTCGCCATTGCGGCGCTTGAGCCAGACTTCGCCTTCCCAGGTGCTGTGCTGATGCAACTGCTTGAGCACGTAGCGCAGGTGCGCGTCCTGCTGTTCGTCGACGGTCAGCATGTTCGGCAACTGGTCGAGCACTTCGCTCACCGCGTAACCGCTGACCCGGCTGAACGCCTCGTTGGCCTGGACAATGTAACCGGCCGGGTCGGTGATCAGGATCGCCGAAGTCGAGTGCTCGAATACCGTGGCCGCCATGCGCAGGTCTTTCTCCGCACGGCGCTGCTGGCTGATATCGCGACCGACCCCGAGCACGCCTTCGAAGGCGCCATGTTCGTCCCACACCAGCACCAGACGCAGTTCGATCGGGATCTTGCGACCGTCGGCGCGCAGGCAGTCGAACAGGAACATCTGGGTCTGCACCTGGCTGCGCAAAATCACCAGTTGCTCGGGTTTGCCCAAGGCTTTGCTGACGCGATCCATCAGGTGATAGATGCCGCTCAGTTGCTGCGGGTTGGCGATGGTCGATTGCCAGCCGTTCTGGAAAATCCACTCGGCGTCGTAACCCAGCACGGCTTGCACCGACGGGCTGACGTAGTTCAGCGACAGTTTGCTGTCGGTGGAGAAGATCACGTCGCTGATGCTTTCGGCGAGCATCCGGTAGCGTTGTTCGCTGTCGCGCAACGATTCGCTGGCTTCGATCTGCTCGGTGATGTCCTTGGCCACGCCGATGATCCGCGTGACCTGATCGTGCTTGTCCCGGGCCAGTGCCTGTTCGCGAATGTCGAAGCGCCGCCACTTGCCGTCGCGATGACGGAAGCGCAGCTGACATTGCAACAACTGGCTGTAACCAGCGTGACGCTGCATCTGCCGCGAGCGATGGTAATAGTCGGCGTCTTCCGGGTGCAGGAGGATTTCCCAGAAGTACTCGCCCATCTGATGCAGTTCGGTGCGGTTGTAACCGAGGGTCTGGCCGAGGTGGTGGTTGCTGAAGATCATCCGCTGGCTGATCACGTCCTGCACATACAGGTGATCCGGCACGGTACGCACCACGTCCGACCAGAAACCTTCGCGCTCCAGCAGCGACAGTTCGATCAGCTTGCGGCTGGTGATGTCGTTGATGCTCAGGATCACGGCCTTGTAGTCGTGCTGTTCCTGCGGCAGGCGCAGCACCAGCCACAGGTGCTGGTCGCGGCCATTGATGTCCGGGAGTTTGATTTCCAGTTCCAGCTGCTTTTGCTGCTGGAGCACGGCGTCGAGCACCTGATTGCCGATGGCGCACTGACTGTGCGGCTGACCGTCGATCAACAGTTGCCAGGCGTGATCGCAGGAATTGACATTGAGCAGTTGCAGCGCGACCTGGTTGACCTCGGTGACCCGCAGTTCGTGGAGCAATTGCTGGCGCTGCGCCGGCTGGTCGAGCCAGGCCTTGAGCTGGTCGCTGGTCTGGATCTGGGCTTTCTCGAAAATCAGCTTGAGCCCCGAAAGATCCAGCACGCACAACGCCACGCCGGTGCCTTCGAAAATATCCTGATAACGCCGACGCCCTTCATGCACCTGACGCTGACGGCGGCGCATATTGAGCAGCGCGATGAACGGCAGCAGCGAGAGCGCCAGGCCCAACAGGCATTTGCCGATGAACGCCGGCAGCAGTTGTTCGAGCACGTGCTGGCGGTCGAACAGGCCACGCAGTTGCCAGTCGCTGCTGCTCAGCGGCACGGTCAGCACGCTGTTGGCCAGATCGTCCGGGGTCAGGACGCTGGTGCTGCCGATGGGCATCGCTTCGTCGCGGCTGATGATCTGATGGTTGATGCGATTTTCCACCAGCCACAGGGGACGGATACCGGTTTCGCCTTGTTTGGTCAGTGCTTTAAAGAAGGTGGGTGTCAGCCGCAGTGCCCAGTAACCGCGAGTGCTGCCACTGGCCTGATGCAACAGCAGATGCACCACCGAGCCGTCGTCGTCATTGCTGAAGTAATGCGCCTGAGCGCGGCTGCGGCGTACCAGATCGCTGAGGTAATCGGCGTCTTGGCTGTCAGTCGCGCTGTCGCTGAGGATTTTTCCGGAGGGGCTGAGCAGGGCCAGGCTGCGCAGGTCGGGCAGCGACTTTTGAAGTTTGCGCAGCAGCGCCTGCTGTTCGTCGGCCGACTGCGGTTGTTCGACGATCGGTAGCAGGTTGAGGGCGATCTGCGCGTTCAACGCCATGTTCAGGCTGACCTGCGCGGCGAGGTCGGCGGTGTAGTCGATGGTGTACTGACGCTGGTTTTTCTGGGTTTCACGCAGTTGATCGAGCAGCTGCCAGAACAGCAGCGCCAGCAGCAAAAGCACCAGCGTCGCCAGCGCGCCTTTCAATGTTCCGCGCAGGGACGAGCCGGGCGCCGGTTGGGTGCTGCTCACAGAGGCTGGCGGAGTGACGTTGGACAAGCTGTAATCCTGCGGTCTGGCTGGACTGGCGCGACGTGCACTATAAGCCGGACGCCCAAGGGCGGCTAGCATGCCTTGAGTTGTGGCGAAGTGCCAGCCCCACTCGGCTGGACTGCCACCGGTCATTCAGGTAGCTTTGCCGGTTACGCGGGAGCGTTCCAGCTCCTAGACTCAGACTTTTTCAGCGCGCACGCATTGATGACCATCAAGTGAACGACGCGCATCGGTCTGGCCGGGCATCGCCTGCGCTCCAATCATTCATCTGTCACTGACCCAAGGTTCTCCATGGCTCAATACGTCTTCACCATGCATCGGCTGGGCAAAGTTGTTCCGCCGAAGCGGGAAATCCTGAAAAACATTTCGCTGTCTTTCTTCCCCGGCGCCAAGATCGGCGTACTCGGCCTCAACGGTTCGGGTAAATCCACGCTGCTGAAAATCATGGCCGGCGTCGACACCGAGTTCGAAGGCGAAGCGCGCCCGATGCCGGAACTGAACATCGGTTACCTGCCGCAAGAGCCGCAACTGGATCCGACCAAGACCGTGCGTGAAGTGGTCGAGGAAGCGGTCAGCGTGATCAAGGATGCGCAAGCGCGTCTGGACGAGGTCTACGCCGCTTACGCCGACCCGGATGCCGACTTCGACAAGCTGGCCGCCGAACAGGCCAAGCTCGAAGCGATCCTGCAGGCCAGCGACGGTCACAACCTGGAGCGCCAGCTGGAAGTCGCCGCCGATGCGCTGCGTCTGCCGGCCTGGGACGCCAAGGTCGAGCACCTGTCCGGTGGTGAAAAACGTCGTGTGGCCCTGTGCCGTCTGCTGCTGTCCGCCCCGGACATGCTGCTGCTCGACGAACCGACCAACCACCTGGACGCCGACTCCGTTGCGTGGCTCGAACACTTCCTGCACGACTTCCCGGGCACTGTGGTAGCGATCACGCACGACCGTTACTTCCTGGACAACGTTGCCGGCTGGATTCTGGAACTCGACCGCGGCGCGGGCATTCCTTACGAGGGCAACTACTCGGGTTGGCTGGAAGCCAAGTCCGATCGTCTGGCCCAGGAATCCAAGCAGCAATCGGCCCACGAAAAAGCCATGAAGGAAGAACTGGAGTGGGTGCGCAAAGGCGCCAAGGCCCGCCAGTCGAAATCCAAGGCACGTCTGCAACGCTTCGAAGAAATGCAGTCGCAGGAATTCCAGAAGCGTTCGGAAACCAACGAGATCTACATCCCGGCCGGTCCGCGCCTGGGCGACAAGGTCATCGAATTCAAGAACGTCACCAAGGGCTACGGCGATCGCGTGCTGATCGACAATCTGTCGTTCTCCATGCCGAAAGGCGCCATCGTCGGCGTGATCGGCGGTAACGGTGCCGGTAAGTCGACCCTGTTCCGCATGCTGATGGGCAAGGAAACCCCGGACTCCGGCAGCATCGAAATCGGCGAAACCGTACAACTGGCCTGCGTGGATCAGAGCCGCGAAGACCTGGACGGCAGCAAGACCGTGTTCCAGCAGATCTCCGACGGTTCCGACCAGATCCGCATCGGCAACTACGAGATCCCGTCGCGTACCTACGTCGGTCGTTTCAACTTCAAGGGCGGCGATCAGCAGAAGTTCGTCAAGGACCTGTCCGGTGGTGAGCGCGGTCGTCTGCACCTGGCGCTGACCCTGAAGGAGGGCGGCAACGTCCTGCTGCTCGACGAACCGTCCAACGACCTCGACGTTGAAACCCTGCGTTCCCTGGAAGAAGCCCTGCTGGACTTCCCGGGCGCTGCCATTGTGATCTCTCACGATCGGTGGTTCCTTGACCGCGTCGCGACTCACATCCTGGCGTACGAAGACGACTCGCAGGCGGTGTTCTTCGAAGGCAACTACACCGAGTACGAAGCCGATCGCAAAAAGCGCCTCGGCGAAGCAGCGGCCCAGCCACACCGGGTACGCCACAAGAAACTGGCCTGATTACGGGTTGGTTGCATGAAAAAGCGGAGCCTTCGGGCTCCGCTTTTTTTTGCCTGCAATGCAGGCTGTTTTATACCTTGTGTACTATTTGTTTTCATAAATGCGACATTTTTGTCTGTTGCTGTGTACATGTCGTTTGTTACAGTCCGGCTCAATCGCTTCCAACGACAACAAATCTGCCGAGACTTTTCCCATGATCGAATCCGTCGAATCCTTCCTCGCCCGTCTGAAAAAACGCGATCCGGATCAACCCGAATTCCACCAGGCCGTCGAAGAAGTCCTGCGCAGCCTGTGGCCGTTTCTCGAAGCCAATCCGCACTATCTGACCTCGGGGATTCTGGAGCGCATCTGCGAGCCGGAGCGGGCGGTGGTGTTCCGCGTGTCGTGGGTCGACGATCAGGGCAAGGTTCAGGTCAATCGCGGTTTCCGCATCCAGATGAACAGCGCCATCGGCCCGTACAAGGGCGGTTTGCGCTTCCACCCTTCGGTGAATATGGGCGTACTGAAATTCCTCGCCTTCGAACAGACCTTCAAGAACTCCCTGACCTCATTGCCCATGGGCGGCGGCAAGGGCGGTTCGGACTTCGATCCGAAGGGCAAGAGCGACGCCGAAGTCATGCGTTTCTGCCAGGCGTTCATGAGCGAACTGTACCGCCACATCGGTGCCGATGTGGACGTGCCGGCCGGTGATATCGGTGTCGGCGCACGGGAGATCGGTTTCCTGTTCGGCCAGTACAAACGCCTGAGCAACCAGTTCACCAGCGTGCTGACCGGAAAAGGCATGACCTATGGCGGCAGTCTGATCCGCCCGGAAGCCACCGGTTTCGGTTGCGTGTACTTCGCCGAGGAAATGCTCAAGCGCCGCGAGCAGACCGTCGAAGGCAAACGCGTGGCGATCTCCGGTTCCGGCAACGTCGCGCAATACGCGGCTCGCAAAGTGATGGACCTGGGCGGCAAGGTGATTTCCCTGTCCGACTCCGAAGGCACGCTCTATTGCGAGGCGGGCCTGAGCGAAGAACAGTGGCTGGCGCTGCTGGAACTGAAGAACGTCAAGCGCGGACGGATCAGCGAATTGGCGGCGGCATTCGGCCTGGAGTTCCGCGCCGGTCAATTGCCATGGTCGTTGCCGTGCGACATCGCGCTGCCATGCGCGACCCAGAACGAACTCGACGCGGAATCCGCCCGCACCTTGCTGCGCAACGGCTGCATCTGCGTGGCCGAAGGCGCGAACATGCCGACCACCCTCGAGGCTGTGGATCTCTTTATCGAAGCCGGCATTCTGTTCGCGCCGGGCAAGGCATCGAATGCCGGCGGCGTGGCGGTGAGCGGTCTGGAAATGTCGCAGAACGCCATGCGCCTGCTGTGGACCGGCGGCGAGGTGGACAGCAAGCTGCACGGAATCATGCAGTCGATCCACCACGCCTGCGTGCATTACGGTGAGGAAAACGGCCGGATCAACTACGTCAAAGGCGCGAACATCGCGGGCTTCGTCAAAGTCGCCGACGCGATGCTGGCGCAAGGCGTGGTTTAAGCAACGGTGCTCAAGAGCGCTCGATGCGGATCACTTCAATCAGTTGATCACCGGCCGGGCGCTGCCAAAGCACTTCATCGTTGAGCCGCGCGCCAAGCAGCGCACGGCCCAGCGGTGAAGCCCAGTTGATCAGCCCGTTGGCGGCATCGGCCTGATCTTCGCCGACCAGTTGCACCCGACGCTCGGTGTCGTGTTCGTCGGCGTAGGTCACCCAACTGCCGATCTGCACCTTGTCGTTCGACGTCGGGGCCGGCGCGACCTGAGCGCTGGCGACCCGTTGATTGAAATAACGCAAATCCCGTTCGAGATCGGCCAGCCGCTGCTTGTCGGCCTGTTCGCCCTTGGCGGACTGTTCGGCGTGCAGGGTTTGCAGTTCGGCGAGTTTCGCCTGCAACTGGGCAAGTCCTTGCGGCGTGACGTAATTGGGCTGCGTGCTGACCTGCCGTTCGACCGGCTGATCGGCTTGCGCAGCGGCATTGTCTTCGTTGACGAAGGCGCGACTCATGATGGGCTCCTGTTATAGCCGTTGGGCCATGGTCGCAGGCAAAAGGTTTCGCTGGATGTCTGGAAGCGACCTACTGTGAACGATAGGCCCGCGCTGCGCCCTGATCCTTTTCCTGCTGCCAGGCGCGCTCGCGTTCGTCCCAGTGTTCGTTGCGATACTGTTCGCGATCCTTGTTTTCCAGCATCGCCTGACATTGGCGGAAGCCGTCGCTCCAGCCCTCGGCGTATTGCTTGTCCTTGAGATAACGCGGCACGTTCTTGCGAAACTCGCCGCTGATCGAGCCGGCCGCCTGACGACCGCTGATGCAACCGTCATCGAAACCGTCGGCGAACGCCGGTGGATAACCCTTGGCAATCAGATCTTCGTGGGTGCTCTGACAGCCGCCCAGCAACAGCAACACGCCCGCAAAAACCGCACACCGCCACATCACACTCTCCCCGGCCGTCAAACGGCTGATAGGGAAAGTCTAGAAGCGGATTCGTCGATGGGGCGTGAAAGAAAGATCAAAACCTCAGTAGTGATACCACTTCACTTCCAGCATCACCTCGGTTTCCGGCGTGGCCAGATGGCTGAACTCGCGCTGGGCGCTCAGGCGCAGGCCGAGGTTGCGCGACAGTTCCCACTGTTGGTTCAGACTCAGGCTACGGCGCACTTCACCATTGAAGAAGTAATCGCCTTTGGCCTCCAGGCTGAGATTGCCCAACGGGTTTTTCCACAGTACGCCGGTATTGAAACCGCCGGCGGGGGAAACGAACTCGGCGAAATCATTGTTGTGTTCAACGCGCACCGTACCGAGGGCGAACCCCAGCACATCGTCACCCAGCGCCCAGGTGCCGCCGCCGCCACCGTTGACGTGGCTGACCAACGTCTCGTCATCGTGCTTGCCCGGAACCCGTTCAAGACCACCGGTGACTTGCCATGACAACGGCTGCAACAGCGCGTTGCGCGGCGTCAGCGAGCGGATGGTCGCCAGATCCAGTTGCTGGAATTGCCAGTGATTACCTTCGTACTGGCGCAGCTTCATCTGCAGGATTTCGATCTGCGCACCGAGGGGGAAACTCTCGGCGTTGTCGTTGAGGTCGTGATAGGCCATGCGCAAGCCGTACTCGCCGAATGCGCGGTCACCCCGAGTGCCGAGACCGGCCTGCCAGGTGCGCGATTCATGGCCGTCCTCGGGCAGACCCGGTTGTGGAATTTGCAGCTCCGGCGCCGGGTTCTTGTTGATCGCCCGCAGCAGTTCGAAACTGCGCTGCGCCCGCTGTGGATCACGCTCCTGGCCATTGGCGCGGTAGCGCTCCAGCCGATACGCCGCGTCAACAATCAGCGCCTGGCGATCCCGAGGCAGGGCCTTGAAGGCCGGGTCCTGAAGTTGCTGTTGATCGGCGCTGACCTTCAGCACCCAGTCCTGTTCTTCGCCGCTCAGGGGCTCGGCGCGGCTGAGCAGTTCGCGCTCGCGGGACGGGCGGTATTCGATGTGCTCGACCAGCCCGGCTTCCTTCACCGCTTTGACGGTGTCGGTGGGGATCGCCGTCAGCGGGAATTGCTCGGTCAGGCGCAGGCTCGGGCGCGCCACCTGCAACAGTTCCAGCAGGCGATAGGAGCAGTTTTCATCGAAGAAGAAGTAGTCGAACTGGATCTGCTTCAACTCCCACACATGCTCGACCATTCGCGCGGTTTCGGCTTGCGTCAGATTGAGCCGGTATTCCCACAGATCGCGGTTTTCCAGGCTGCGGTATTCCGAGAGTTTTTCCTGATAGGGCACCAGCGCGAACAGCCCCGGATACCCGCCCATCAGGCCTTTCCACGCGTACAGGATGCTGTTGTCCGAACCTTCGATGTAGGCGCCGAAGTTGATCGCGTAGCTGAGCAGAGAAGTCTTGTCGCTTTGCACGTCAGCCTGGTCGATGCGCAGCAGGGTGTGGCCGAACATCGACGACGGGCTGTTGAGGTAGGCCGCCGGGAAAATCATCACCGCGCTGTGGGGCGAGACGTCCTTGAACCACTTCTTGAATTCGGCGCAGTCCGGCGTCGGCAAGCCGGTCAGGTTGAGTTGATCTTTCAACCAGCGGGTGCGTGCCGGGTAAACGCACTGGGCGTGTTGCTCACCGAGACTGGCCGGGGCGTACAGCGCTTGCACGGTGGCGGCCAGTTCGTGGTCGGGGTGTTCGTTGCCATCGGGGGCAAGAAAGAATTTTTTGTCGCTGACGTAGCTGCGCCAGCCACCGAGCTTGGCGGTTTCGTAATGACCGAGGGAAATCCAGAAGCGGTCGTTGGCCAGTTGCTGCAAACGTTGAGGGTCGATGTGAGGCGCGGCGGACAGCGGGGCGCAGACACACAGCGCCAACCAGGCAAGGCGTTTGAGCATAAATGGCAACTTAAGTCGAAAGAAACAAAGACCCAAGGAGGGCGGGCCGAAAAAATAAAACCCGCTTCCCGAAAGAAGCGGGTGGGTCGAGCTTAAGCCTGAGTCGCGTACTTGGCCAGACGTGGGTCTGCCTTCAGAACGGCCAGGGTGTTGGTATGCACGTCTTCGGCGGTCACGTCAGCCTTGCTGAAGATCTGCTGGAAGTGCTCGTGAGTGACGGCGGCGAAGTGCGCACGGTCTTCCGGCGCCACGCCCAGTACCACGGCATAGGTCGTCAGCGCTTCGCCGTTGCCTTTTGCCATGTCTTCGGACAGCTCGTTCATCATGCCATTCATGGCAAACCAGGATTTGCCGCCATAGGTCAGCGAAGCGTTGGTGGAGCAACCGTTGGTGCCGGACGTCATGCCGAACGTGGCGTTGCCGGAGGTGCCGTTGGTGGTGGATGCCAGGAAGTGAGCCGGAGTGCCACGCTGACCTTCGAACAGCATGTTGCCCCAACCGCAATCCGGGCCGCCTGGAGCTTGCGCCATTGCGTTGATGGATACAGCGGTGAAGAGAGTACCGAGAAGAATCCGTTTCATAGCTTTGTTCTCTTTATGTGCATACCAATGGACAGGGTTCTGGCCCCCCAAGCTCTGTACGAAACAGATCAAAACGAAGCCAGTGGGCCGGTATTAGTTCCAGCCGCGCAGTTTGGAGTTTAGGCACGTTCCCGGGGTTCCGTGATTTTTTACAAAAGATTTGGTGATAACCCCGGTTTCACTGGGGCTGGGTCATGGTTGGCCGGTTGTCTATGCTTTGTGGTGTGGCGCGCCTTGCCAGTGGGGCTCGGGCAGCGCCAGAATGCCGCTATCTGCCCCGCCTGATTGTTAAGGAAGCCCGATGCCTGATCCTGTTGCTGCCAGCTTGCGTCTAGCGCCCGAAGCGCTGACCCGTCCGTTTTCCGCTGAACAGTTCAGCTTCACTACCACCAATGATCTGGAGCCCTTTCGCGGTGTGCTCGGCCAGGAACGTGCGGTCGAAGCCTTGCAGTTCGGTGTGGCCATGCCACGCCCCGGTTACAACGTGTTCGTCATGGGCGAGCCCGGCACCGGCCGGTTCTCGTTCGTCAAACGCTACTTGAAGGCCGAAGGCAAACGCCTGCAGACCCCGGCGGACTGGGTCTACGTCAACAATTTCGATGAGCCGCGCGAGCCCCGCGCCCTGGAATTGCCGTCGGGCAGCGCGGGTGCCTTCATCGGCGATATCAACGGCCTGATCGATAACCTGCTGGCGACCTTTCCTGCGGTGTTCGAACACCCGTCCTACCAGCAGAAGAAGAGCGCCATCGACCGCGCCTTCAACCAGCGCTACGACAAGGCGCTGGACGTCATCGAACGTCTGGCCCTGGAAAAAGACGTCGCCCTGTACCGCGACAGCAGCAACATCGCCTTCACCCCGATGCTTGAAGGCAAGGCGCTGGACGAAGCCGAATTCGCCCAGTTGCCGGAAACCGAGCGCGAACGCTTTCACGACGATATTTCCGGTCTCGAAGAACGCCTGAACGAAGAATTGGCGAGCCTGCCGCAGTGGAAGCGCGAGTCGAGCAACCAACTGCGTCAGCTCAACGAAGAAACCATCACCCTGGCCTTGCAGCCCTTGCTCGCACCGCTGTCGGAGAAGTACGCGGAAAACGCTGCCGTCTGCGGTTACCTGCAAGCGATGCAGGTCTATCTGCTGAAAACCGTGGTCGAGCAACTGGTCGATGACAGCAAGACCGACGCCGTCGCCCGCAAGCTGCTGGAAGAGCAATACGCGCCGAGCCTGGTGGTCGGTCATCCGGCCAGCGGCGGCGCGCCGGTGGTGTTCGAGCCGCATCCGACCTACGAAAACCTGTTCGGCCGTATCGAGTACACCACCGATCAGGGCGCGCTCTACACCACCTATCGCCAGTTGCGCCCGGGTGCACTGCACCGCGCTAATGGTGGTTTCCTGATCCTTGAAGCGGAAAAAATGCTCGGCGAGCCGTTCGTGTGGGATGCGCTCAAGCGCGCCCTGCAATCGCGCAAGCTGAAGATGGAATCGCCGCTGGGCGAGATGGGCCGTTTCGCCACCGTGACGCTCAACCCGCAGCACATTCCGTTGCAGGTCAAAGTGATCATCATCGGCGCCCGTCAGCTGTATTACACGCTGCAGGACCTAGATCCGGACTTCCAGGAGATGTTCCGCGTTCTGGTGGACTTCGACGAAGACATCCCGATGGTCGACGAAAGCCTGGAGCAATTCGCCCAGTTGCTGAAAACCCGTACTTCGGAAGAAGGCATGGCGCCGCTGACCGCCGACGCGGTGGCGCGTCTGGCGACTTACAGCGCGCGTCTGGCCGAGCACCAGGGGCGTTTGTCGGCGCGGATCGGCGATCTGTTCCAGCTGGTCAGCGAGGCGGATTTCATCCGGCATCTGGCCAACGATGAAATGACCGATGCCGGCCACATCGAGCGTGCGCTCAAGGCCAAGGCCACCCGCACGGGGCGGGTGTCGGCGCGGATTCTCGACGACATGCTGGCGGGGATCATTCTGATCGACACCGACGGCGCGGCGGTCGGCAAATGCAACGGTTTGACCGTGCTCGAAGTCGGCGACTCGGCGTTCGGTGTGCCGGCGCGGATTTCCGCCACGGTGTACCCGGGCGGCAGCGGCATCGTCGACATCGAGCGCGAGGTCAACCTCGGTCAGCCGATCCACTCCAAGGGCGTGATGATCCTCACCGGGTATCTGGGCAGCCGTTACGCCCAGGAGTTCCCGCTGGCGATTTCCGCGAGCATTGCGCTGGAGCAATCCTACGGCTACGTCGATGGCGACAGTGCGTCGCTGGGCGAGGCGTGCACGCTGATTTCGGCGTTGTCGAAAACCCCGCTCAAGCAATGCTTCGCGATTACCGGCTCGATCAACCAGTTCGGTGAAGTGCAGGCAGTGGGCGGGGTCAACGAGAAGATCGAAGGCTTCTTCCGTCTCTGCGAAGCACGCGGGCTGACGGGCGAGCAGGGCGCGATCATTCCGCAGGCCAACGTCGCCACCTTGATGCTCGATGAGAAGGTGCTGGCGGCGGTGCGTGCCGGGCAGTTCCACGTCTATGCGGTGCGTCAGGCCGACGAAGCGTTGAGCCTGCTGGTGGGCGAGCCGGCCGGTGAGCCGAACGAAGAGGGTGAATTCCCGGAAGGCAGCGTCAACGCGCGGGTGGTGGAGCGTCTGCGGGTGATTGCCGAGATGATCAGCGAAGAGGATCTGAAAGAAGCCGAGAAGGAACTGGCGCAGGAGGCGCTGGCGGAGGCCAAGCCGGCGTAAGCCAGGCAGCCTTCAAAAAACGGGAGCCTAGTGCTCCCGTTTTTGTTTTGTCGCGAACGTCGGCAAAAGTGCCATCACTCTGGCGTCAATATTCACACAATGACCATTCGGCGCCTTCTGGTTCTGTGCGGCTTGCGCGGCGGACTTTTCTTCTATTCTCTGCTCAAGGACATCGACAGTATCACTGGATCGAAACAGCTCTTCAGCAAGGGCTGAACACCGGCTTTACCGAGGGTCGCCGCCATGTCGCGCAACCTCTGCCTTACCCGTCAATGCCTGGGTCTCGTGACCCGTATCGAATGCGCCATCAAGCCGTTGGCCGGCGATAACGGCATGTGGACGTTGCTCTTCGCCGCCGGCATGGCCGGTGAACAACCTTCCGCCATCAAGGCCCAGGGCCCGTTTCACGGGCCGATCGCCGCCGAGTCGATTCTCGACACCATCGTTGAAAGCCTGACGATGCATGGCTATGAGCTGGCCAATGATCCACAGATCTGGTCGTTGCATCTGCAGGCGCAGTTGCGGCAGATCAACGGTGGGCGCGGACGCAGTATCGGCACTTTCGATCACTAGAGTACCGATCATCAGCGCCGATCAGGGCGCAGCGCCCTGGGTCTGCGCCTTGTCGAGTTTGACCTCAAAGCCGTATTGCACGGTGGCGAGGTCGGTTCGCTGGTAGGTTTCCACGCGCGTCGGACGGCCGTAGAAATAATGCACGCCGAATAACGCCGGCCCTTCGGCGCTCGCGTCGTGGCTGACCGACAGAATCTGTTTCAGATAATGACCGCTGTCGTCCTTGACGAAGAATCGCCATTCGTTGGCCGGGTATCGCTTCAAATCCACCACCAACGCGTTGTTCCTGATTTCCAGACCCTTGGGCAGGGCCTTGGCTTCATAAGCCTGTTTGTCCACCGTGGCCAGGAACAAGGGCATCGAGCCGACGGCAATCGCCGGGGTTTCCGGGAACAGGTTCAGGTCGTAGGTGATGGTCGCCTGTAGTGGATCGACCTGATACGCCTCGGGCGGCAGTTCGATCGGCTCGTCGAGTTTGCCGTTGTGCTTTTTCGTGAAGAACGTCACCGGGCTTTCGCCGGGGCTGAAGTCGTCGCCGAGCATTTCATCGTTGAAGGTTTTGCGGTGGTCGAATTCGATGCGCGCGGCGCTCGGCTCTTCAACCGACTGGCGGATATGAACGCCGCTTTTCAGCTGTTCTTCAGTCAGGGACGCGCCTTTGAGCCATTCGGGCGCCTGATCGTCGTAGACAGTGATCGGCAGGTCGAGCGGCTGAACGGTTTTTTCCGTGGTGTGCGGATCGAATTCGCGCACGGGCAGATCCAGAGCTTTGCGGGTGACGGTCGCTTCGGAAAAATCCAGCAGGCTGACTTCGAGGCTGTCGATCGGGCCGTTGAAGTACACCTTGTTGTAGTGGCGCGGATGCTGCTGTTCAAAGGCCTGTTGTTCATCGTCCAGCTTCTTTTCGAGCGTCTCGCTCCAGGCTTTTTGCTGTTGCAGGTACGCCAGCTGTTTTTGATAGAACGCCACCTGCTCGGGATTTTCGTTGATGGCGCCGGCACGCACCAGATACTGGCCCGTCGAGTCGCGGGCCTGGACGATCAACGGATTGAGTCGGATGTTGGCGACTTCCGGGGCGAGCGCCAGCTGGTTGCTGAACTCGAGTTCGGCGTAGTGCGTGTCCAGTTTCAGCAGGGTTACGCTGAGATTGCCGTCGGAGCGGGTCTGGCCGACGTCCTTTTTATCCAGATTGAAACTGTGCAGGCGTTTCGGGGCGATGACTTCCACCTGGCCTTGCAGGCTGACCGGACGCGGCAGGTTCTTCTTGTCGACATTCAGCCCTTCGATGAACGGGTAGGTGACGGTCAGGTCATCGGGGTTGGTGACGTTGGAGCTGGACGGACTCAACTGAATGCCCGGATCGGTTTCCGACCATTCCGGCTGATAGGCGATCACCCGTTTGTTGCTCAGGGTGACCGAGTGCCACTCCACGCCATGGGGGAACAGAAAGCCGCCGGGGATGTTGAGCACGAAGGGGAACACCGGTTGCAGATCGGTGAGGTAATCGGAGCTGGAATCCTTGTGCAGCACGAACAGGCCATTGATGAACGTGTCGACCAGCGCCTGGGGTGTCGGGTAATGCCGGAGTACGCCGAGGGCGTCTTCGCCGTATTCGGTCCGGGTCGGTTTGTTGTCGAGCTTCTGTTGGGCGCGTTCGAGCAACAGCAGCGAGCCGCCGAGTTCGGTTACGGCGTCCTTGAGTTTGGGGTCGGTGATGGCGTCCAGCGACTGCTCGAACTGCGCAGTCTTTTCTTCGAGACTGACGGCGGGTTTTTCATCGCCGGGCGAACACCCGCCAAGCAACAGGGCGAAACAAATTCCGGCAGTCGATATCGGCAATCGCACATCCATTTCCAGTCTTCCTGTGCACTGTCGCTGGGCTGTCAATGGTTTGGACACTAGCAGAAAAACTTTGACACACACACGCAGGTGGCGGATTTCCGGGCGGTTTCTGGCTGTCATGGGCGGCTGGTATACTCGCCGCCGATTTCAACCCTTCTTGTGTGAGAGTCAATGGAACGCTTTATCGAAAATGCAATGTACGCCACGCGCTGGCTGCTGGCGCCGATCTACATCGGGCTGTCCCTCGGGCTGCTGGCGCTGGCATTGAAATTCTTCCAGGAAGTGTTTCATGTCATTCCCAACGTCTTCTCCATGGCCGAGTCCGAGCTGATTCTGGTGTTGCTGTCGCTGATCGACATGGCGCTGGTTGGCGGCTTGCTGGTGATGGTGATGATTTCCGGCTACGAAAACTTCGTGTCCGAGCTGAACATCGATGAAGGCAAAGAGAAGCTCAGCTGGCTGGGCACTATGGACTCCTCGTCGCTGAAGATGAAAGTGGCGGCGTCGATCGTGGCGATCTCCTCGATCCACCTGCTGCGGATCTTCATGGATGCCAAGAACGTCGATCCCGAGCACCTGATGTGGTACGTGATCATCCACATGACCTTCGTGATCTCGGCGTTTGCCATGGGTTATCTGGACAAGCTCACCAAGCACTGATGAGCTGACGATTGCTGTAACAAAACCGCCCGTCTGTTGCGAAACAGACGGGCGGTGTCGTTTGTGGCTTGTGCTTTGATCGGCCAAGGCCTATCCCTGTAGGTCTCAAGGCTCGCCACCGCGTGAGGTGCGTTTATGAACCTGCAAGAGTTGAATGCGTTTGCCGTCGCCAGAAAGGTCGACGAACTGAACCTGATCTCCATGGAAGGCGGGATCTATCTGCTGGAGGCCCGGATGCATGGTGCGGCGTATCCGCTGAGCGATCCGCAGGGGAAAATGCTGACGCTGCGCTCGGTCGAGCATGCCCGGGATGTGCTGCATAACTTGCCGGTACTGCCGTTCAACCTGGTGCACACCTCGGTGCACGATGAAATGTGCGGTCTTGGTGCCAGTGGCGAAGAAAGCCTGAAGGTGCCGCTGGCCTGGCGATCCGCGCTGTAGGCCCCCCGGGGCCTGATCAATGCCGGAACATCTGTGCTAGTCTGCTCGCCCTTTTGGTTCCGGGCGCGCCGGGACGCGCTGTGTACGCACGGCATGTCCTGAGGCCGTCCGCACAGCGGAGCAGTGTCATGTCCGAAGTAAATCTGTCCACCGACGAAACCCGCGTCAGCTACGGCATCGGCCGTCAGCTGGGTGACCAGCTGCGCGACAACCCGCCACCGGGTGTCAGCCTGGACGCCATCCTGGCCGGCCTGACCGACGCCTTCGCCGGTAAGGAAAGCCGTGTAAGCCAGGAAGCCATGTCCGCCAGCTTCAAGGTGATCCGCGAGATCATGCAAGCCGAAGCCGCTGCCAAGGCTGAAGCCGCCGCTGGCGAAGGCCTGGCATTTTTGGCTGAAAACGCCAAGAAAGAAGGCATCACCACCCTGGCTTCCGGCCTGCAGTTCGAAGTGCTGACTCAAGGTGAAGGCGCCAAGCCATCCCGTGAAGACACCGTGCGTACTCACTACCACGGCACGCTGATCGACGGCACTGTGTTCGACAGCTCCTACGAGCGTGGCCAGCCGGCTGAATTCCCGGTGGGCGGCGTTATCGCTGGCTGGACCGAAGCCCTGCAACTGATGAATGCCGGCAGCAAATGGCGTCTGTACGTGCCGAGCGAACTGGCTTACGGCGCTCAAGGCGTTGGCAGCATCCCGCCGCACAGCGTTCTGGTGTTCGACGTCGAGCTGCTCGACGTTCTGTAATCCCGTTACCCTGCACAAGCGTGGCTTGTGCAGGGTTTCTCCGCCGATCTCATACTTCGATCTTGTTGTGCAGTTCACTGGTCGGGCGCAAGGCCCGGGCATAGCAGAACAGGAACAGATTGCGCACCAGCTCCTTGAGCACCAAGGGCTCGCTGGAACTCAGGCCGCTGACGTCCAGATCCCCTTGATCCTGCAACTCGTGCAGGGCTTCTTCTTCCAGTACGGCGCAGACTTCACCGGTTTCCCGATGCAGGATCCTGAGGTACGGGTGCGGGCGATCCAGCCAGGCGTCGATCAAATAAGTCATGGGTCTCATCTCCATTGAAAGGGTTTCAATGAGAATAATTCTTATTCGTCAAATAGCAAGCGCCTATTGGCGGTTTGTGATTTTTTGCGGGTAAAGAATGCGTAAGGTCAAAACGGCTGGCGTTTGGCTATCGCGAGGATTTGATGGGGATTGCGGGGGAGGGCGAAGCTCCATCCCACGGCGGGCGCGGGATGGAAGACAGCAGAATCAGACTTTTCTGACGAATTCGGATTTGAGTTTCATCGGGCCGATGCCGTCGATCTTGCAGTCGATGTCGTGGTCGCCATCGCACAGGCGGATGTTCTTGACCTTGGTGCCGACCTTGACCACCAGCGAGGTGCCCTTGACCTTCAGGTCCTTGATCACGGTGATGGTGTCGCCGTCCTGCAGGACGTTACCGACCGAATCTTTTTTCACGGCATCGTCGGATGCCACTTCGGCTTCACCGCCGGCAGACCACTCGTGGGCGCACTCCGGGCACACCAGTTGGGTGCCGTCTTCATAGGTGTATTCGGAATTGCATTTCGGGCAGGGTGGCAACGTGCTCACTAAGGCTCCTTGGAGAGGGGATCGCTAAAAGTCGCACATTGTATAGGGTTTTAGCCGCTGATGGCAGGCAACAAAAAACCGCAGGCTCCAACGGAGGCTGCGGTTTTTTATGATGCGGCGTTGATCAGTGCGTGCGGGCGACCGCGAACTCGCTCAGCTCAACCAGTGCATCGCGGTATTCGCTGGCTGGCAGTGCGTCGAGGCATTTGATCGCACGGGCCACGTAGTCACGGGCCAGTTGCGCGGTGTATTCCAGCGAACCGGACGCTTCCACGGCAATGCGGATGCTTTCCAGGTCTTCGATCCCGCCTTTCTGGATCGCCTGGCGTACCAGTGCGGCTTGTTCTGGCGTGCCTTCGCGCATGGTATAGATCAGCGGCAGGGTCGGCTTGCCTTCGGCCAGATCGTCACCGACGTTCTTGCCCAGGGTTTCGGCGTCGCCTTTGTAGTCGAGCAGGTCGTCGACCAGTTGGAACGCCACGCCCAGGTGGTCACCGAAGGTGCGCAGGGCCTCGCTCTGCTCGGCGGTGGCACCGGCCAGCGCAGCGGCGCTGTGGGTCGAAGCCTCGAACAGCATCGCGGTCTTGCCGCGGATCACTTCCATGTAGGTTTCTTCGGTGGTGCTGGCGTCGCGAACCTTGGACAGCTGCAGCACTTCGCCTTCGGCGATGATGCGCGTGGCCTGGGACAGGATCTTCATTACCGGCATCGAGCCCAGTTCGACCATCATCTCGAACGAGCGCGAGTACAGGAAGTCGCCGACCAGTACGCTCGGGGCGTTGCCCCACATGGCGTTGGCGGTCGAACGGCCACGGCGCATGCCGGACATGTCGACCACGTCGTCATGCAGCAGGGTGGCGGTGTGCAGGAATTCGATGGTGGCGGCCAGCAGGCGCATGTCGTCGCCTTCGCGACCCAGGGCCTTGCCACACAGCAGCACCAGTAAAGGACGCAGGCGTTTGCCGCCGGCCGACGTGATGTAATCGCCGATTTTCGATACCAGCGGCACTCGGGAAGTCAGCTGCTTCTTGATGATGCCGTCGACGGCGCTAAAATCGTCCGCCACCGCGCGGTAGAAAGCTTGGGGTTGCATCAGCGACAGGTGCTCCAGAAGGGTTGCGCGGCATGCTAGGACCCACGTCCGGGCCTGTCAAGGCGCGATGGACGGCCCCTTGCACGACTTCGAAGGCTTGCGTACAATCGCGCACCCTGAACTTCCTGGGCAGCACCTGCCTTACGCAATTGCACTTGGGCCGTTCCAGCCCCATGCAGCCATGCCAGCCAATACCTCTTCTTATAAAGAGCTGGGTGAGCAGGATTATCGGAGAAATACCATGTACGCAGTAATCGTTACCGGCGGTAAGCAATACAAGGTCGCTGAAGGTGAATACCTGAAGATCGAAAAACTGGAAGTCGCTACTGGCGAATCCGTGACTTTTGACCGCGTTCTGTTGGTCGCCAATGGCGACGACGTGAACATCGGCGCACCTGTTGTTGCTGGCGCAACCGTCAAGGCTGAAGTGATCTCCCAAGGTCGTCACGATAAAGTCCGCATCATCAAGTTCCGTCGCCGTAAGCACCACATGAAGCGTATGGGCCACCGCCAGTGGTTCACCGAGATCAAAATCACCGGTATTCAGGCTTAATTACAGCCTAATTCCTCACTAGGAGAATTGAACTCATGGCACACAAAAAAGCTGGTGGTAGTACCCGTAACGGTCGCGACTCAGAAGCCAAACGCCTTGGCGTGAAGATGTATGGCGGCCAGGTCATCAAGGCCGGCAACATCATCGTGCGTCAGCGCGGCACCCAATTCCACGCTGGCTACGGCGTTGGCATGGGTAAGGATCACACCCTCTTCGCGAAAATCGAAGGCGTGATCAAGTTTGAAGTAAAAGGCGCCTTCGGTCGTCGTTACGTGAGCGTTGTCGCAGCCTAACTGCGAGAGTGCTGGAGAAGCCCTGTCTTGCGACGGGGCTTTTTCGTTTGTGGGGTGAGTCTCTTGCAAAGCTGTTTGTATGGGCTGCCGGCGTGCGATGCAGGTCGTGGATTGGGGTCGCTGCGCTCATTTTTGCAAGAGTCTTATGTCTTGATTGTTTTTCGGCTCGTCCGTACGGCGAGAGGCGTTGGTTATGAAGTTTGTTGATGAAGTATCGATCCGCGTAAAGGCTGGCGACGGCGGCAATGGCTGCATGAGTTTCCGTCGGGAAAAATTCATTGAAAACGGCGGTCCGAACGGTGGTGATGGCGGTGACGGCGGTTCCATCTACATGATGGCCGACGAAAACCTGAACACCTTGGTGGACTACCGGTACACCCGGCACTTCGATGCCGAGCGTGGCTCCAACGGCGGCAGCACCGACTGCACCGGCAAGAAGGGTGAAGACCTGATCCTGCGCGTGCCGGTCGGCACCACCGTGATCGACTCTGCTACCCAGGAAGTCATTGGCGACCTGACCAAGGCTGGTCAGAAGCTGATGGTGGTTCAGGGTGGCTGGCACGGTCTGGGTAATACCCGTTTCAAATCCAGTACCAACCGTGCGCCGCGCCAGACCACCCCGGGTAAGCCGGGTGAGCAGCGCGACCTGAAACTGGAAATGAAGGTTCTGGCCGACGTTGGCCTGCTGGGCCTGCCGAACGCCGGTAAAAGTACCTTTATCCGCTCGGTATCGGCTGCCAAGCCGAAAGTCGCCGATTACCCGTTCACCACACTGGTGCCGAACCTGGGTGTGGTCAGCGTCGACCGCTGGAAAAGTTTCGTCATTGCTGACATTCCGGGTCTGATCGAAGGCGCTTCCGACGGTGCCGGTCTGGGCATTCGTTTCCTCAAGCACCTGGCGCGTACCCGTCTGTTGCTGCACCTCGTGGATATGGCGCCGCTGGACGACAGCAGTGCGCCGGACGCCGCTGAAGTGATCGTCAACGAGTTGATCAAGTTCAGCCCGTCGCTGGCCGAGCGTGATCGCTGGCTGGTGCTGAACAAGTGCGACCAGATCCTCGAAGAAGAGCACGAGGAGCGGGTCAAGGAAGTGGTCGAGCGTCTGCAGTGGGAAGGTCCGGTCTATGTGATCTCGGCCATCGCCAAAGAAGGTACCGAGCGCCTGACGCGCGACATCATGCGCTACCTGGAGGATCGTGCCGATCGCCTGGCCAATGACCCGGCCTACAAGGAAGAACTGGCCGATCTCGATCAGCGCATCGAAGACGAAGCCCGTGCTCAGTTGCAGGCGCTGGACGACAAGCGTGCCCTGCGTCGCAGCGGCGTGAAGTCGGTCCACGACATCGGCGACGATGACTGGGACGAAGAAGATGTGGATGACGAAGACGGTCCGGAAATCATTTACGTGCGTGACTGATTCGTTGCAGTAAACTTAAGCGCCGCTCAATCGAGCGGCGTTTTAGTATCTGGAAATCGGTTGGTCACGAATAACCACGAATAACGTCACGGGCAGCGCTGGGTCGCGTTGCCCTCAAGCTAAGGTTGAAGATGATGCGGAGCAAGGTGACAGGTGCGCAGCGTTGGGTCGTGAAGATCGGCAGCGCTTTGCTGACGGCGGATGGCAAAGGGCTGGATCGCGCGGCAATGGGTGTCTGGGTCGAGCAGATGGTGGCTTTGCACGAGGCCGGCGTCGAGCTGGTGCTGGTGTCCTCCGGGGCAGTGGCGGCGGGCATGAGTCGCTTGGGCTGGACCGCTCGACCCAGCGCGATGCACGAGCTCCAGGCCGCTGCCGCAATCGGCCAGATGGGCTTGGTGCAGGCCTGGGAATCGAGCTTTGCCGAGCACGGTCGGCACACTGCGCAGATTCTGCTGACCCATGACGACCTGTCCGACCGCAAGCGCTACCTGAATGCCCGCAGCACCTTGCGCGCGCTGGTCGAGCTGAAAGTCATCCCGGTGATCAATGAAAATGACACCGTGGTCACCGACGAAATCCGTTTCGGCGACAACGATACGCTCGCGGCGCTGGTGGCCAACCTGGTCGAGGCCGATCTGCTGGTGATCCTGACGGATCGCGACGGCATGTTCGACGCCGATCCGCGCAATAACCCTGACGCCCAACTGATTTACGAAGCGCGCGCCGATGATCCGACGCTGGATGCGGTGGCGGGCGGTACTGGTGGTGCATTGGGTCGTGGCGGCATGCAGACCAAGCTGCGCGCGGCGCGGCTGGCGGCACGTTCCGGCGCGCATACCATCATTGTTGGTGGGCGTCTGGAGCGCGTGCTTGATCGTCTGAAGGCGGGTGAGCGCATTGGTACGTTGCTGTCGCCTGAGCGCGGTATGCTCGCGGCGCGCAAGCAGTGGCTGGCCGGACATCTGCAAACCCGTGGCACGCTGGTGTTGGATGATGGTGCGGTTTCCGCGTTGTCCCAGGGTAACAAAAGCTTGCTGCCGGTTGGTGTCAAACTGGTTCAGGGCAGTTTTCGTCGCGGCGAAATGGTGGTTTGCGTGGCACCGGACGGTCGTGAGATCGCCCGTGGCCTGGCCAACTACAGCGCGCTGGAAGCGCAAAAAATCATCGGTCAGTCGTCTGATGCGATTGTCGGTTTACTGGGTTACATGGCTGAGCCGGAACTGGTTCACCGTGACAACCTGATTCTGGTGTAAGGAAAACGCGATGCGCATGGCAAAAGGATTGTTGGGCTTGTTGATGGCGCTGCCATTGCTGGCCTCGGCCGAGGAAATCGGTCAGGTGTCGACGGTGTTCAAATTTGTCGGGCCCAACGACCGGATCGTGGTCGAGGCATTCGATGATCCGAAGGTTGAAGGTGTGACTTGCTACCTGTCGCGCGCCAAGACGGGTGGTGTGAAGGGTGGGTTGGGTCTGGCAGAGGATCGTGCCGAGGCGTCCATTGCTTGTCGTCAGGTCGGGCCGATCAACTTCAAGGGTGAGTTGAAGGATGGCGAAGAGGTGTTCAAGGAGCGCACTTCGCTGGTGTTCAAGACCATGCAAGTGGTGCGATTCCTCGACAAGAAGCGCAATACGCTGGTGTATCTGGTCTACAGCGATCGTCTGATCGAGGGTAGCCCGCAGAATGCGGTGACGGCGATCCCGATTTTGCCGTGGGCGTCGGCTCGTTAATCGCGCGTAAAAAAAAGAGGAGTCGGTTGGCTCCTCTTTTTTTTGCCTGTGATTTGCTGAGGTCAGAGCAAATCGCAGGCAATAAAAAACCGACCCTGAGGTCGGTTTTTTAATGACTACGTCGCTTAGGCAGCTTCTTTCAGTGCCTTGACGTGGCCATTCAGGCGGCTCTTATGACGAGCAGCCTTGTTCTTGTGGATGATGCCTTTATCGGCCATACGGTCGATAACTGGCACAGCCAGAACGTATGCAGCTTGAGCTTTTTCAGCGTCTTTTGCGTCGATGGCTTTAACTACATTCTTGATGTAGGTACGAACCATGGAACGCAGGCTGGCGTTGTGGCTGCGACGCTTCTCAGCCTGTTTTGCACGTTTTTTGGCGGAAGGTGAGTTGGCCACCGTCGAGCTCCTCGAAAGACTTTTTAGGAAATAGCAAACAAAATAGGCCGCGAATCATGCCGATGAAGAGATGTCTTGTCAAGGGCGCTTGAGACGTTCCGCTAAGTGGTAGGTATAAAGAGGCGGGATATTTATTTCCGGCGCTTGACCTGTAAACTCGCGAGCTTTGGCTCTGTGCTGTTGCGGCGCGGAGTATCGCACAAGTGGGCGCGTTATTCGCCTGCTGTTTATCGACAGGCACACATTCCTTCAATGAATCTGCTCAAATCGTTGGCCGCCGTCAGCTCTATCACGATGCTTTCCCGGATTCTCGGGTTTGTTCGCGACACGCTCATCGCCCGTACCTTCGGCGCCGGAATGGCGACCGACGCCTTCTTCATCGCCTTCAAACTGCCCAATCTGCTGCGCAGGATTTTTGCCGAGGGGGCGTTTTCCCAGGCTTTTGTGCCGATCCTGGCCGAATATAAAAACCAGAAGGGCGAAGAGGCAACTCGCACCTTTATTGCATACGTTTCCGGCCTGCTGACGCTAGTGCTGGCGCTGGTCACCGCGCTCGGCATGATCGCCGCGCCCTGGGTGATCTGGGCCACGGCGCCGGGTTTCACCGATACGCCGGAAAAATTCCAGCTGACCTCCGACCTGCTGCGAGTGACCTTCCCCTATATATTGCTGATCTCCCTGTCTTCACTGGCGGGTGCGATCCTCAATACCTGGAACCGTTTCTCGGTGCCGGCATTCGTGCCGACCCTGCTCAACGTCAGCATGATCGTGTTTTCGCTGTTCCTGACGCCGTACTTCGATCCACCGGTCATGGCCCTCGGCTGGGCAGTGCTGGTTGGTGGTCTGGCGCAGTTGCTCTATCAACTGCCGCACCTGAAAAAGATCGGCATGCTGGTGCTGCCGCGCCTGAATCTGCGTGATACCGGCGTCTGGCGGGTGATGAAACAGATGCTGCCGGCGATCATCGGCGTCTCGGTCAGCCAGATTTCCCTGATCATCAACACCATTTTCGCCTCGTTCCTGGTGGCGGGTTCGGTGTCGTGGATGTATTACGCCGACCGTTTGATGGAACTGCCGTCCGGTGTGCTGGGTGTGGCGTTGGGCACGATTCTGCTGCCGACCTTGGCCAAGACCTACGCCAGCAAGGATCGCCACGAATATTCGCGGATTCTCGACTGGGGCCTGCGCCTGTGCTTCGTGCTGGTGCTGCCGTGTGCGCTGGCGCTGGGGATTCTGGCCGAGCCGTTGACGGTTTCGCTGTTCCAGTACGGCCAGTTCAGCGGTTTTGACGCGGAAATGACGCAGCGGGCGCTGATTGCCTATTCTGTCGGTCTGCTCGGGATTATCGTGATCAAAGTGCTGGCGCCGGGCTTTTATGCGCAACAAAACATCCGTACGCCGGTAAAAATCGCAATCTTCACCCTGGTGGTTACTCAACTGTTCAACCTGGTGCTGATCGGTCCGCTGGCCCATGCCGGTCTGGCGTTGGCGATCAGCGCCGGTGCCTGCCTGAATGCCGGGCTGCTGTTCTATCAATTGCGCAAACAGCAGATGTATCAACCGCAGCGGGGCTGGTTGAAGTTCGGTTTCAAGCTTGTGGTTGCGGTGGCGGTGATGTCGGCGGTGCTGTTGATCGGCATGCATTTCATGCCCGCTTGGGATCAGGGCCACATGTTGGAGCGCTTCCTGCGCCTGGGCGCGTTGGTGGTTGCCGGCGTGGTCGCTTATTTCGGTATGTTGCTGCTGCTTGGTTTCCGCCTGCGCGACTTCAATCGCAAGGCGTTGAACTGAGGTTTCACCCTTGAAAGACGGGCGCGAGCCGGCAGTTTTGTCGGCTCGATCACTTTGGGTTACGGTGTTGCCTGTCGTCGGCCGTCGGGTGTGGTTATAATCGGCCACTTTATGAGCAAGAAGCGCGTTATGCAGCTGGTTCGAGGCCTCCACAATCTGCGCCCCCAGCATCGGGGCTGCGTCGCCACTATTGGCAACTTTGACGGTGTTCACCGTGGTCACCAGGCTATTCTGGCCCGACTGCGTGAGCGTGCGCTCGAGTTGGGCGTACCCAGCTGCGTGGTGATTTTCGAGCCGCAGCCACGGGAATTCTTTGCCCCGGAGACCGCGCCGGCGCGTCTGGCCCGGTTGCGCGACAAGCTGCAACTGCTGGCCGCCGAAGGCCTCGACCGGGTCTTGTGCCTGGCCTTCAACCAGCGCCTGAGCAAACTCAGCGCCAGCGAGTTCGTCGATACCATCCTGGTCGATGGCCTCGGCGTGCAGCATCTGGAGGTCGGTGACGATTTCCGCTTCGGTTGCGACCGTCTCGGTGATTTTGATTTCCTGTTGCAGGCCGGGCAGGTTCACGGTTTTACCGTGGAAGCCGCGCAAACCGTCGAGCTGGACGGCATTCGTGTCAGCAGCACCCAGGTGCGCAACGCGTTGGCCGCCGCCGATTTCGCGCTCGCCGAACGTTTGCTCGGTCGCCGATACCGGATTGCCGGTCGCGTGCTGCATGGCCAGAAACTGGCCCGTCAACTGGGTACGCCCACGGCGAATATTCAACTGAAACGCCGTCGCGTGCCGTTCACCGGGGTTTACCTGGTCGACGTCGACATCGACGGCAAGACCTGGCCCGGCGTCGCCAATATCGGCGTTCGGCCCACGGTCCAAGGTGATGGCAAGGCCCACCTTGAAGTCCATCTTTTAGATTTTGCCGGCGATCTGTATGACCGGCGTTTGACGGTGGTTTTCCACCAGAAGCTGCGTGAAGAGCAGCGTTTCGCCTCCCTGGAGGCATTGAAAACGGCGATCAGCGCGGATGTCGCCGCCGCCCGTGCACTAGCCGCACCTAGCGCCCATCGCTAATGAAGAGCCTTAAATGACCGACTATAAAGCCACGCTAAACCTTCCGGACACCGCCTTCCCAATGAAGGCCGGCCTGCCACAGCGCGAACCGCAGATCCTGCAGCGCTGGGACAGTATTGGCCTGTACGGAAAGTTGCGCGAGATTGGCAAGGATCGTCCAAAGTTCGTCCTGCACGACGGCCCTCCGTACGCCAACGGTACGATCCACATCGGTCACGCACTGAACAAGATTCTCAAGGACATGATCATCCGCTCGAAGACCCTGTCGGGCTTCGACGCGCCGTATGTCCCGGGCTGGGATTGCCACGGCCTGCCGATCGAGCACAAGGTTGAAGTGACCCACGGCAAGAACCTGGGCGCGGACAAGACCCGCGAACTGTGCCGTGCCTACGCCACCGAGCAGATCGAAGGGCAGAAGTCCGAATTCATCCGCCTCGGCGTGCTGGGCGACTTCGCCAATCCGTACAAGACCATGAACTTCAAGAACGAGGCCGGTGAAATCCGCGCCCTCGCCGAAATCGTCAAGGGCGGTTTCGTGTTCAAGGGCTTGAAACCTGTGAACTGGTGCTTCGATTGCGGTTCGGCCCTGGCCGAAGCGGAAGTCGAGTACGAGAACAAGAAGTCCTCGACCATCGACGTAGCGTTCCCGATCGCTGACGAGGCCAAACTGGCCGCCGCATTCGGTCTGCCGTCCCTGGGCAAACCGGCCTCGATCGTGATCTGGACCACCACCCCGTGGACCATCCCGGCGAACCAGGCGCTCAACGTTCACCCGGAATTCACCTACGCCCTGGTCGACATCGGCGACAAGCTGCTGGTGCTGGCTGAAGAGCTGGTCGAATCCTGCCTGACCCGTTACGGCGTCGAAGGCACCGTATTGGCCACCGCACCGGGTTCGGCGCTGGAACTGATCAATTTCCGTCACCCGTTCTATGACCGTCTGTCGCCGGTGTACCTGGCCGACTACGTGGAACTGGGCGCCGGCACCGGCGTGGTTCACTCCGCACCGGCCTACGGCGTTGACGACTTCGTGACCTGCAAGAAATACGGCATGGTCAACGACGACATCCTCAACCCGGTACAGAGCAATGGCGTTTACGTGCCGTCGCTGGAGTTCTTCGGCGGCCAGTTCATCTGGAAGGCCAACCCGGCCATCGTTGAAAAACTCACCGAAGTTGGTGCGCTGCTGCACACCACCGTCATCGAACACAGCTACATGCACTGCTGGCGCCACAAGACCCCGCTGATCTACCGCGCCACCGCGCAGTGGTTCATCGGCATGGACAAGGAGCCGGTATCCGGCGACACCCTGCGCGTGCGCTCGCTCAAAGCCATCGAAGACACCAAGTTCGTCCCGGCCTGGGGCCAGGCGCGCCTGCACTCGATGATCGCCAACCGTCCGGACTGGTGCATCTCCCGTCAGCGCAACTGGGGCGTGCCGATCCCGTTCTTCCTGAACAAGGAAAGCGGTGAACTGCACCCACGCACCGTCGAGCTGATGGAAGAAGTCGCCAAGCGCGTTGAAGTCGAAGGCATCGAAGCCTGGTTCAAACTCGACGCTGCCGAACTGCTGGGCGATGAAGCGCCGCAGTACGACAAGATCAGCGACACCCTCGACGTCTGGTTCGACTCGGGCACCACGCACTGGCACGTCCTGCGCGGTTCGCACCCGATGGGGCACGAGACCGGTCCGCGTGCCGACCTGTACCTGGAAGGTTCGGACCAGCACCGTGGCTGGTTCCATTCGTCCTTGCTGACCGGTTGCGCCATCGACAACCACGCGCCGTACCGCGAGCTGCTGACCCACGGCTTCACCGTGGACGAGTCCGGCCGCAAGATGTCCAAGTCCCTGGGCAACGTGATCGCGCCGCAGAAAGTCAACGACACCCTGGGCGCCGACATCATGCGTCTGTGGGTCGCGTCGACCGACTACTCCGGCGAAATGGCCGTGTCCGAGCAGATCCTGCAGCGCAGCGCGGACGCCTACCGTCGTATCCGTAACACCGCGCGCTTCCTGCTTTCCAACCTGACCGGTTTCAACCCGGCCACCGACCTGCTGCCGGCCGAAGACATGCTGGCGCTGGATCGCTGGGCGGTGGATCGTACCCTGCTGCTGCAACGCGAGTTGCAAGAGCACTACGGCGAATACCGTTTCTGGAACGTCTACTCGAAGATCCACAACTTCTGCGTGCAGGAGCTGGGTGGTTTCTATCTGGACATCATCAAGGACCGCCAGTACACCACCGGCGCCAACAGCAAGGCCCGTCGTTCGTGCCAGACCGCGCTGTTCCACATCTCCGAAGCGCTGGTGCGCTGGATCGCGCCGATCCTGGCGTTCACCGCCGACGAGCTGTGGCAATACCTGCCGGGCGAGCGCAACGAATCGGTGATGCTCAACACCTGGTACGAAGGCCTGACCGAGTTGCCGGAAGGCTTCGAGCTGGGTCGCGAGTACTGGGATCGCATCATGGAAGTGAAGGTGGCGGTCAACAAGGAAATGGAAATCCAGCGCGCAGCCAAGGCCGTCGGTGGCAACCTGCAAGCCGAAGTGACGCTGTTCGCCGAAGACGCGCTGACCGCCGACCTGGCCAAGCTGAGCAACGAGCTGCGCTTTGTCCTGATCACTTCGACTGCCACTGTTGCGCCGTTCGTGCAGGCTCCGGCCGACGCTGTGGCCACCGAAGTCAGCGGCCTGAAGCTGAAGATCGTCAAGTCCGCCTTCCCGAAATGTGCCCGTTGCTGGCACTGCCGCGAAGACGTTGGCGTGAACCCGGAGCATCCGGAAATCTGCGGCCGTTGCGTGGACAACATCGATGGCGCCGGCGAGGTTCGTCACTATGCCTAATGCCGTTGGCCGTTTCGGACGGCTGAGCTGGCTCTGGTTGAGCTTGCTGGTTCTGGTCATTGACCAGGCCAGCAAGTTCTACTTCGAAGGCAAGCTCGAGATGTTTCAGCAGATTGTGATCATCCCTGATTACTTCAGCTGGACACTGGCCTACAACACCGGCGCTGCCTTCAGCTTCCTCGCGGACAGCTCTGGCTGGCAGCGCTGGCTGTTCGCCCTGATCGCGATTGCGGTCAGTGCGGTGCTGGTGGTCTGGCTCAAGCGCCTGGGCCGCAACGAAACCTGGCTGGCCATTGCGCTGGCGCTGGTTCTGGGCGGCGCACTGGGCAACCTTTATGACCGCATTGCCCTGGGCCATGTGATCGACTTCATTCTGGTGCACTGGCAGAACCGCTGGTACTTCCCGGCGTTCAACTTCGCCGACAGCGCCATCACCGTTGGCGCGGTGATGCTGGCACTGGACATGTTCAAAACCAAGAAATCCGGAGAAACCGTTCATGACTGAACAGGTATTGGCTGAGCAACGCATCGGCCAGAACACGGAAGTCACCTTGCACTTTGCATTGCGCCTGGAGAACGGCGACACAGTCGACAGCACCTTCGACAAAGCCCCGGCGACCTTCAAGGTCGGCGACGGCAACCTGCTGCCGGGCTTCGAGGCGGCGTTGTTCGGCTTCAAGGCCGGCGACAAGCGTACCCTGACCATTGAACCGGAAAACGCATTCGGCCAGCCAAACCCGCAAAACGTACAGATCATTCCGCGTTCGCAGTTCGCGGACATGGAACTGTCGCCGGGTCTGCTGGTGATCTTCAACGATGCGGCCAATACTGAGCTGCCGGGTGTGGTGAAAGAGTTCGACGACGCGCAAGTGACCGTCGACTTCAACCATCCGCTGGCCGGCAAGACGCTGACCTTTGACGTGGAAATCTTCTCCGTCAAAGCGCTGTAATTGCTGTTCTGCAGGAGCCGGCTGACCGGCTCCTGTAATGATCCAATCTTTCGCGCGCAAGACACGAGGCACCGCATGCAAATCAAACTCGCCAACCCCCGTGGTTTCTGCGCCGGCGTGGACCGGGCGATCGAAATCGTCAACCGCGCCCTGGAGGTCTTCGGGCCGCCGATCTATGTGCGTCACGAAGTGGTGCACAACAAGTTCGTGGTCGAAGACCTGCGCAGTCGTGGCGCGATCTTCGTCGAAGAGCTCGATCAGGTACCGGACGACGTGATCGTGATCTTCAGTGCCCACGGCGTCTCACAGGCTGTGCGTACCGAAGCCGCCGGCCGTGGCCTGAAAGTGTTCGACGCCACCTGCCCGCTGGTGACCAAGGTGCACATCGAAGTCGCCAAATACAGCCGCGACGGTCGCGAGTGCATCCTGATCGGCCACGCCGGTCACCCGGAAGTCGAAGGCACCATGGGCCAGTACGACGCCAGCAATGGCGGCGCGATCTACCTCGTCGAAGACGAGAAGGATGTCGCCGAGTTGCAGGTGCACAACCCTGAAAAACTCGCCTTCGTCACCCAGACCACGTTGTCCATGGATGACACCAGCCGTGTCATCGATGCGCTGCGTACGCGTTTCCCGGCCATTGGCGGGCCGCGCAAGGACGATATCTGCTACGCCACACAAAACCGTCAGGACGCGGTCAAGCAATTGGCGGACGAATGCGACGTGGTGTTGGTGGTCGGCAGCCCGAACAGCTCCAACTCCAACCGCCTGCGTGAACTGGCCGAGCGCATGGCCACGCCGGCCTACCTGATCGATGGCGCCGAAGACCTGCAAAAAAGCTGGTTCGACGGTGTCGAGCGTATCGGCATCACCGCCGGCGCCTCCGCTCCGGAAGTACTGGTGCGTGGCGTGATTCAGCAGTTGCAGGCCTGGGGCGCCACCGGCGCCGACGAACTGGCCGGGCGTGAGGAGAACATCACGTTCTCGATGCCTAAAGAGCTGCGCGTTCGCTCGATCTGATCGCTTTATCCTTTCGGCATAACGCCTGTTCAGTCTTTTGGCTGGTCAGGCGTACGCGACCGGTCGCCGCCAGCACCACCTGGAGCTGGCTGACCGGCTCGCGAGCCGAGCATAGATGTAACGTCCCCGCCTGAAACTTCCGGTCCGGCACCAGCGGCTGGCCCAGGCTGCTGAAGCGTATGTAGCGGCTCACCAGCCAGTTGCCGACAATCGGTATCCGTCCGTCACTCGCCTGCTCGATCAGCAATGGATTACCGGCATCTACCGGACCCTTTCCGCTGATATCCAGAATGATCCGCCAGCCCTGACCCCAATCACCGTTGATGCCATGAATCACCACGCTCTGATTGCGCGTGATGGCCATGGTCCGGGCATTGCGAATCCCGTCGAGCAAAGACTGCGCGGCCTGCTGCCGCCGGTTTGATTCGGTGAAGTCCGCCAGCGCCGGACTGACCAGCGACAGAACAATTGCGCCGATCGCCAGTCCCATAAGCAGTTCGACCAGACTGAAACCCTGTTGCGGCATGTGCGCCTCCTCCCTGGATTGTGCACGGCGGCGCAATCCGTGCGCCGCACGCGGTAAATCAACCGGCGCATGCCGGTCGAATGTTCTAGGTTTGTACAGGTATAGCCGACGGCAACGGAGGGCATCGATGGATCATCGTACAAAAGGTTTCACGCTGATCGAGCTGTTGGTGGCGCTCGCGGTGTTTGTGATCCTGATCACGATGGCGGTGCCGGCATTCACCCGTTCGGTGCAGGGTAGCAAGGCCGACACCGAAGTCGGCGACCTGCAACGGGCCCTCAATTACGCAAGGCTCGAGGCGATCAACCGGGGCGTCACCACCCGCTTGCGGCCGAGCGCCGGCGGCAGTGTCTGGACCGGCGAGTTGTCGGTCTACGACAGTACTGGCACTCCGGCCAATGTATTGCGGGTTGTTCCAGCGATGAGCAGCGGCGCGACTCTGACGCTACCCTCTGGAGTGACCGCGCTGGATTTCAACAACCTGGGCGGGCTGGCGGCACCGTCCACGGCGGTGGCCATCAGTTATGTGCTGGGAACGCAAAGCAGGACGCTGAACGTGTGTCTGAACGGACGAATTCAATTGGGTGGAAATTGCGGATGAGGGCAGGGAGCAAGCACGCACAGGAGGGCATGACGCTGATTGAAGTGCTGGTCGCGTTGTTGATTCTGACGGTCGGGTTGTTGGGCGCGGCGGCAGTTCAGCTCAATGCACTGAAGTACACCGACAGCTCGCGGATGACCAGCCAGGCGAGTTTCATCGCCTACGACATGATGGATCGGATCCGTGCCAATTCGGGCGCCGACTACACCGTCACGCCGCCGACCACGGGCAACTTGAGTGTCGCCCGGGATCAGGATCTCTACGACTTCACCACCAATATCGTCAATTTTGGTGGACCGACCGCCACCGGCAGCATCACCCTCAATCAGCGCGTGTACACCATCACCATCACCTGGAGTGACGCGCGCGCCGCCAATACGAGCAGTGCGCCCCGCAGTTTTGTCCTGACCAGCCGCGCCGCAGTCGATCCGGTGGCCACGCCATGAAGCGCCAAAACCTGGGCTTCGGCCTGATCGAAATGCTGGTCGCCCTGGCGCTGGGGCTGATCGTGGTGCTCGGCGTGGTGCAGATTTTCCTGGCGGCGAAGAACACCTACGTCAGCCAGAACAGTGCCGCCGCCATGCAGGAAGACGCGCGGTTCGTGTTGAGCAAGATGATTCAGGAACTGCGCATGGTGGGTATGTTCGGCTGCCTGGGCACGATTACCGATTCCAGCTCGGCGGGGGATTTCAATACGGCGCAGATCACGCCGATCAGCTGGGACAACGCCAACCTCAAGCTGACCCTGGTTACCGCCGATGTCGGCAGTGCGGGCGGGACACCGACCTGGACCGTGGTCTCCGATTGCCGCAACAGCGCCACCGCTTATACCGGCGCGCGGGCGGCGGCGACGGGCCAGATCGCATTTCCGATCCGTCGGCTGGTCTACAGCTTCAGCAACAACCAGATTCTGATGGGCACCGGCAGCGGTAACCCGGCCCAGCAGGTGCTGGTGAACAACGTCAGCGCGTTCACGGTGATGTTTGGTCTTGCGAGTTCCGCGACCGACGTGGCGGCGTCCACCTACAGCGCCAACCCGGGTGATCCGGCGCGGATCCGCAGCGTGCGCCTGAGCCTGACCCTCACTGACCCGAATAACCGGGTCCGCAATCAAACCTTCAACGTGGTTGCCGCCTTGCGCAACCGCTTGCAGTGAGGGGCGAGCGATGAACGTTTCTCTCCATCGGCGACGGTCCCAGGGCGGCATGGTGTTGCTGGTCAGTCTGGTGTTTCTGCTGCTCCTGACGGTGATCGGCCTGTCATCGATGCAGAGCGCCAACCTGCAGGAAAAAATGGCTGGCAGCGTGAGCCTGCGCAATCAATCGTTCCAGACTGCCGAGGCGGCACTGCGTATCGGTGAAAGTGCGGTGCAACTGGACGGCTACGCGCTGGCGGTGTGCGCCAGCACCACTCAATGTGCGCCGCCGGCGGAATCCTCGGTGGTCAGCGCAGCGGGGCTCAACTCCACGTCGGGCGTGACCTGGATCGCCGCTGGCAGCGGGTTTTACGGAGTGCAGAACATCGGCACGACCCTGACGGCGGTGAATGTGCCGAGCAACACCTCGGCGACTTTGTACAGGGTCACGGCCGTCGGCATCGCCGGTACTTCGCGCAGTGTGGTGGAGAGTGTTTATGCGAAGTACTGAGCGACGCTTCAAGTGGCTGTCGCTGCTGCTCGGCATGCTGACCGGGCTTTATCTGGCTGCACCGGCGTTTGCTTTCACGCCGTCCGATTCGCCGCTGTTGAGCGCGGCGGCCGTGCCACCGAACGTGATGTTGATGATCGACGACTCGGGCAGCATGAACAGCATCATTTATGCGACGGGTTTTGATCCGACCGTGGATCGCACGGCGGCCCGCCAGTGCAACGCGGTCATCGGCCTGTGCCTGAGCTCAACTGCCATTACCGGCGATACGATCTTTCTGTCGAGCCTGCCAACCTCCGGCTGCTCCGGCGGTGCCTATGCGTTCTACAACAACAGCCTGACGCCGCTCTGCCTGAAGCTGCCGGATCCGGTGGGCAGCGGCAACACTCGCTATTCGGCGGATTACATTTCCTATGTGGTCGGGCTGGCGATCAACAACGGCACGCGCGACTTCACCACCGGCGCGATTCCCAACGACTACCGGATCAACGTGGCGCGCAACGTTTCCACCGCACTGGTCACCAGCAACCGCAACCTGCGCATGGGTCTGGCCACCTTCAACCCGGCCACCAGCAATAACCCTGGCAACGGTGGTTTCATTGCCCGCTCCATCAGCGACCTGTCACCGGTCAGCGGCAGCGTGACCCAGGCCCAGGCCGACACCAACTACAACGCACTGATTTCGTCGATCAACGGCCTGAGCGCGGTGGCCAACACGCCGCTGGCCGAGACCTACTACGAAATCACCCGCTACATGCGCGGGATGGCGCCGTACTACAACAGCACGCCGAGCACTTACACCAGCCCGATCCAGTACCGCTGCCAGAAAAACTACGGGGTGGTCATTACCGACGGTTTGCCGACCTACGACCGCACCTTTCCGAGCAATGATCCACTGGGTGGCAGCCGCTTGCCGAACTGGGACGGCATCAACAATGACGGGAACAACCTGAACGGGGACGGGGAGGGCGATACGCTGTATCTGGACGATATCGCCAAGTTCGCCTTCGATATCGACATGCGTTCTACCGGTACCGACGCGGCAGGCAAGAGCTGGAATGCGGTGGATTTTCCCAGGCAGAACATGAACACCTACACCGTGGGTTTTACCGCTTCCAACGACATGCTCTCGGACGCCGCCGATTACGGACAGGGCCGCTACTACCAGGCGACCGACAGCGCCGGCCTGAATGCCGCGCTGTCTTCGGCGTTGAGCGACATCACCTCCAAGGCCGGCTCTGGCGGCAGCGGTGTCGCCAGTGGCACCACGCTGGCGAGCGGCACCAGTTATTTCCAGACCAGTTATGACCCCAAGGACTGGCGCGGCACGATCAAGTCCTTTGGCTTCAACTCGGCCGGGGCGGTCAATACGTCGGCGGTGCTGTGGACCACCGACACCGCCATCGTGCCCGGCGCTACCGCGCCGACCTACCAGTCGTGGAACACCCTGAACAACGCGGCGGTGACGCTGGCCTACGGCAACTTCTCCCCGGCCCAGCAGACCGTTCTCAGCCAGGGTTTACCGGTCGGCATCAGCGGCATCGACCTGGTCGAATGGAGCAAGGGCACCAACAAGGCCGGGCTCAAAGTGCGCAGCGTATTGCTCGGGGACATCATCAACTCGCCGCTCGTATTGGCTTCGCCCACGGAAAAAACCGCTTCCGATCTGGCCGGTGACACCACCTACAGCACCTACCTGACCACCAAGGCTTCGAACATGAATGCCAGCCTGGTGGTGAACGCCAACGACGGTTTTGTCAGCGTCATCAACTCGGCCAACGGTACCCGGCGCTATGCCTACATGCCGTCCAGCGTATTGCCCTCGCTGCGCCTTATTGCCGATCCGAACTACGTCAACGGCGTCAGCCACAAGTTTCTGGTGGATGGTCAGATCGGTGTGTTCGACGCGCAATTCGGCACAGCCTGGAAAACCCTGGCCATCGGCGGGACGGGGGCCGGTGGCAAGAGTTTCTACGGGCTTCAGCTGTTCGACGCCTCGGCGGGCAACGTTATCCGCGCCTTGTGGGAAGTCAGCGCGCCCGCCACCGCCAGTACTTCCAACGCTTTCAATGATCTGGGTTACGCCTATGCCCGTCCGGAGGTGGCACGCTTGGCCGATGGTCGCTGGGCGGCGTTCATTGCCAACGGTTACGGCAGCAACTCCGGGGTGGCGGCGCTGTATGTGCTGGATGTGCGTGACGGCTCGCTGATCAGGAAAATCGTCATCGACAGTACGGAAACCACCAACGGTTTGTCCTCGGTGAAGCTGCGGGTCAATTCGCAGAACGTGGTACAGGCCGCATATGGCGGTGACTTGAAGGGGCGGTTGTGGAAATTCGACCTGAGCGCCACGTCGTCCGACAGCTGGGGCGTAGCGTTTTCCGGCAGGCCGTTGTTCACCACGGCTGGTGGGGCGACTCAGCCGATCACCGCGCAACCGTTGCTGGCGGACAATGCTCTGGGCGGCAAACAGATTTTCGTCGGCACCGGCAAATTCAACGAAACTGCCGACAAGACCAACAAGGATTTGCAGGCGTTCTATTCGGTGTGGGACGCCGATGGCGGGTCGGGCCAGATCACAGTCAGCAGTTTGCAGGCGCAGGCGATTACCGGGGTGTTCTCCGGCAGTACCGGGCAGTTCGTCACCACCAGCCAGAACGACACGACCTATCCAGCGGAGAAGGGCTGGTACCTGCCGCTGGTGTACAACAACGCGTTGACCGGCGAACGGGTGATCAACCAGGCCAGTCTGGTGCTGGGACGCATCGTGTTCACCACGGCCAGTGTCGATACCACCGACCCGTGTTCCAGTTTCGGTACCGGCAAACTGATCGAACTCGATGCGTTCAGCGGTAAGATGCTCAACTACGCGGTGCTCGACACCAACGCTGATGGCGTGGTCGACAGCAACGATACGATTTCCAGCGGCGTGGTGTTCACCGGCGGTATCCCGACCCTGAACGCCATCGTCAACGGTGCATCACGCAAGGTCGTGAACGATTCCAGTGGCGGTATCACCACCCTGGTGGAAAAATCCGGCGGCGGCAGCCGTCGTATCATGTGGCGCCAAATTCAGTAAGCGAGAGTTCGAGGCATGCGCAGATCCAACCGAGGTTTCACCCTGATCGAAATCATGATCGTGATTGCGATCATAGGTATCGTCATCACCATCGGCTATCCGAGCCTCACCGAATACGTGAAGAAGGGCCGCCGTGCCGACGTGGTCAGCAATTTGTCGGAACAGGCACAGATCCTCGAACGCTTCTATTCGAAGAACAACGTCTACACCGGTGTCACCGGGTTGAGCACTGGCAACGATTTCTACACCATCACGCCGACGATCACCGATCAGGCCTTCCTGCTGACTGCGACCCGCAAGACCGGCACGGCCATGGCCACTGACAAGTGCGGGGATTTCACCCTCACCAACACCGGTGTCAGAAGCATGAACAACGCGACCACCGGGCTGACCACCAAGGATTGCTGGGGCCGCTGAGCCGCTTTATTTCGGGCGCCATTTGCGCCCACTGTCTTTTTTACGGTTGGATCAAACATGACCAGGCAACAGCAAGTGGTGATTGTCGGTGGCGGAGTGATTGGCCTGCTCACCGCGTACAACCTCGCCTCCGAGGTCGGCAGCGTGGTGCTGCTGGATCGTTCGAACGTCGGCCAGGAATCGTCCTGGGCCGGCGGCGGTATCGTCTCTCCGCTGTACCCGTGGCGCTACAGCCCGGCCGTCACCGCGCTGGCGCACTGGTCGCAGGATTTTTATCCACAACTGGGCGAACGCCTTTTTGCCGATACCGGGGTCGATCCCGAAGTGCACACCACCGGCCTGTACTGGCTGGACTTGGATGACGAATCTGAAGCGCTGGCGTGGGCCAAAAGGGAAAACCGCCCACTGCGGGCTGTGGATATCTCGGCGGCGCATGATGCGGTGCCGGTGCTCGGTGGCGGTTTTTCCCGGGCGATCTACATGGCCGACGTAGCCAACGTGCGCAATCCGCGGCTGGTGAAGTCTTTGAAAGCGGCGTTGCAGGCGCTGCCGAACGTGACGATTCACGAGCAGTGTGAAGTCAGCGGGTTTGTCCGTGATGGCGAGCGGGTGGTAGGCGTGCAGACTTCCACGGGTGTGATCGCTGGCGATCAGGTCGTTTTGACCGCAGGCGCGTGGAGCGGCGAATTACTCAAGACTCTGAATCTTTCCCTACCGGTGGAGCCGGTGAAGGGCCAGATGATTCTCTACAAGTGCGCGGCGGATTTCCTGCCGAGCATGGTGCTGGCCAAGGGGCGCTACGCGATTCCGCGCCGCGACGGGCATATTCTCATCGGCAGTACGCTGGAGCACGAAGGCTTCGACAAAACCCCGACGGACAATGCGCTGGAAAGCCTCAAGGCATCGGCGGTCGAACTGTTGCCGGCGCTGGCCGATGCCGAAGTGGTGGGGCACTGGGCCGGGCTGCGGCCGGGCTCGCCCGAAGGCATTCCTTACATTGGCCGGGTTCCGGGTTTTGACGGTCTGTGGCTGAACTGCGGGCATTACCGCAACGGGCTGGTGCTGGCGCCTGCATCCTGTCAGTTGTTTGCCGATGTGATGCTGGGGCGTGCGCCGATCATTGATCCGGCGCCGTATGCACCGGCCGGACGGATCTAGTCAGTTTTTCTTTCGGCGACTGACAAATCGCTTTCGCGGGCAAGCCCGCGAAAGAGGCGTTAATCCAGACCCAGCTTCTTCAGCCTGTAGCGCATCGACCGAAACGAAAGACTCAACCGCTGCGCTGCCGCCGTGCGATTCCAGCGAGTCTCCTCCAGCGCCTGCAGAATCAGTTTGCGTTCGACGCTCTCCAGATAGTCTTCCAGGTTGTCGATTTGCGTGAGATCGGCAATACCACCTTCAGCGGCGGCGTTTCCTTCACTCAGGCGTAAATCCTCGGCCTCGATCGTGCGGTTTTCACACAGGGTGTGCGCCCGCTCAAGCACGTTCTCCAGCTCCCGCACGTTGCCCGGAAAACGGTAGTTTTTCAGCGCCTCTAGGGCATGAGGATGAAGACGTGCAGCCGGTTGCCCGGTGCCATTGGCCAGGCGCTTGAGCATATGGACGGCCAGTGCTTCGATGTCCTCGCGACGTTCGCGCAGGGACGGCACACGCAGTTCGATCACGTTGAGCCGGTAATACAGATCCTGACGAAAACGCTCGGCAGACACTTCCGCGTCGAGGTCCTTGTGCGTTGCGCAGAGGATGCGCACATCGACCACGGTTTCCTGTTGGCCGCCGACGCTGCGCACGGCTTTTTCCTGGATCGCCCGCAGCAGCTTGACCTGCATCGGCAGCGGCAGGTCCGCCACTTCATCGAGAAACAGCGTGCCGCCATGGGCCGCCTGAAACAGCCCCGGTTTATCCTCCACCGCGCCGCTGAAACTGCCTTTGCGGTGGCCGAAGAACTCGCTTTCCATCAACTCAGACGGAATCGCCCCGCAGTTCACCGGCACAAATGGCTGGCTGGCGCGCGGGCCCTGCTCATGAATCAATCGGGCCACCAGCTCCTTGCCACTGCCGGACTCGCCGCTGATGTAGACCGGCGCCTGACTGCGGGCCAGTTTGTCGATCTGTTTGCGCAGATTGCGCATCGGTGGTGAGTCGCCGAGCAACCGCCGGTCGATCGAAGTGCAGACATTGCCCGGCGCCGGCATGCGCAATGCCGAGCCGACCAGCTCGCGCAGGCGTGTCAGGTCCACCGGTTTGGTCAGGAAGTCGAAAGCCCCGGCTTTCAGGGCGTTGATCGCCGTTTCCAGGCTGCCGTAGGCGGTGATCATTGCCACCGGCAGTTGTGGATAACGTTGCTGAATGTGCTGCACCAGTTCCAGGCCGGTGCCGTCGGGCAGGCGCATGTCGGTCAGGCACAGATCGAAGGTTTCGCGGTGCAGCAGCGCCTGGGCTTCTGCGAGATTGCGTGCGCTGAAGGTGTCGAGTTTCATCCGTCCCAGGGTGATTTCCAGGAGTTCGCGGATATCCGGTTCGTCGTCGACGATGAGGATTTTTTGCCGTGGGCTCGTGTTCAACTTTGTTTCCGTCCGTGAGCAAAGGTGATGCGAAAGCAGCCGCCGCCTTGGCGTGATTTGAAGTCTAGGCGCGCTTGATTGCTTTCGCACAGCTCACGGGACAGATAAAGCCCAAGGCCGGTGCCCTGGCTGCTGGTGGTAAAGAACGGTTCGAACAGGTGAGCCTGCTGATCCAGCGGCACGCCGGGGCCGTTGTCCTGCACTTCGAGCACGGCCAGCGTGCTCTCGGGGTCGATGGACAGCGTCAGCCAGACCTCGGCCGGATCGTGCAAAAGGGCGCTGTGGCGCCAGCCGTTGCGTAACAGATTGTCGAGAATCTGCGTGAGCTGGCCGGGATCCATCAACGTGCGGAAATCCCCCGGGCCGATGTGCAGATGAATGTGCTGGCGCTCGCCGGCCTGTTCGCGGCTCTCGCTGACGAACTGCTCCAGCCACGGTTTGAGATCCAGCCGTTGCGGCGCGCTCTGCTGGCGGCGGGACAGTTGCAGGACGTTTTCGATGACTCGGTTCATGCGCAGGGAGTGGTCTTGAATGATCTGCGTCAGACGCCGATCCGCGCCGTCGAGTTCCTCGGATTCCTGCAACAGCTGCGCGGCATGACTGATGGCCCCCAGCGGATTGCGGATTTCATGGGCGATACCGGCGGTCAGCCGGCCCAGCGCGGCCAGTTTCAATTGCTGGGCCTGCTGGGCGATCTGGGCGAGGTCTTCGAGAAACACCAGGGTCTGGCGATTCGGGCTCTGTTCCAGGGCGATGAAGCTCGGCTGCAGCTCCAGGCCGTTGCCGGCGATTTTCAGGCTTTGCGGGCGCAGGGTCGGGTTGTTCAGCCACAGTTGCAGGCGTTCGACCAATGCGCTCGAGTGGTCGTCGATCAAGTCGCCTTCAAGGTGCGTTTGTCCCAGCAGGGCCTTGGCGCTGTGGTTGGCCAGTTGCACCCGGCGCTGTTCGTCGAGCACCAGAATGCCGGTGCGCATGCGTTGCAGGATCAGCGCGTTGAGGGCTTCGAGCCCCACGACCTCGCTGGCGCGCAACTCGGCCAGGTTCTCACTGACTTCGAGACGACGGATCAACCCTTGCACCAGCAGCGAGGCGGCAAAGCACAAGGCGCCGAGGGTGCCGGCCTGCAGATAGTCGTTGGCGCTCAGGGGATGGCTGAAACTCAGCAGAAAGCTGAGCCCGACGATGCCGAGGGTGGCGACGGCGGCGATCAGCAGGCCGATGCGTCGTCGCAGCAAGGTGTTGCTGATGGCCACCGAAACGATCAGCAAGTTGCCGATCGCACTGGCCACACCGCCCGCTGCGTAGAACACGCCGCACAGCAGCAGAATGTCGACCAGTGCCAGAGCGAACAACTGGGCTGGGCGGCGGATGTTCTCGAGAAACACCACCAGCAGGATGTTCAGCACCAGGTACAACCAGCTGCCATTGCGCAGCAACTCGTCGTTGGCCGAGGTCAGCAGGCGGTTGTCCATGTTGCTGGAGATCAGCAACACCAAGGTGATGCCGACACTCAAACGGTACAGATGATAGAGGCGCAGCAGTCGCTGGGCCTGTTTGCTGTCGGCGTTTTCGGCCTCAGCGATCACTGGAACCGGGGCCTTGCTCAAGGTGAGCCTGGCTGCAATACCACTGTTGTTGAAGGTTCAGCGCGCGGTCGCGGGGCAGGTGCACGCCGCAGTGGGCGCAGCGCACCATCGGTGCGGCATCCTGTTCGCGAGGCGGTCGGGCGGACGAGGCGGGGGCCTTGAATTTGCGCCACAACCAGACAGCAGCGGCGATCAAGGCAATCCAGAACAGTAAACGAAGCATGATGGGCGGCTTTTCGGCTAATGATTCGGCAGTTTAGCCAAGGACCCGACAAGCGCACAGCCCAATCACACGCCGCAATAAAAAGGGAGATCCGAAGATCTCCCTTTTTGGCATCACCGAAGTGATCAGTCGAACAGACCGAAGGTCATGTAGCTGAAGATGGAACGGTCGCTGTCGCTCGACTCCGGTTCCGGCTCTTCGATCACGTCGCCGTTTTCGTCTTTTGGCTTGAGCTCGTTCGGGATCGCGTCTTTCGCGTCCTGGAACTGCTTCTGCACGTCCTGGTTGGCGCGGGTCTCTCCCGGCGGCAGCGGCGGACGGGATTCGATCAGGCCCAGAGTGGCCTTGCTCAGGAACGAACGGTTGTCGGCTTCGGCAACGCGAGGCACGAACTGACCGTCCTGCAGGCTCGGGTGGTTCGGGTAGTTGAGCTTCAGGGTTTCCAGGCTGGTGGCCGCCAGTTCGTCCAGATGCAGACGCTGGTAGGCTTCGGTCATTACCGCCAGGCCGTCGCCGACCGATGGGGTCTCCTGGAAGTTTTCCACTACGTAACGGCCACGGTTGGCAGCGGCGACATAGGCCTGACGGGTCAGGTAGTAGTCGGCCACGTGGATTTCGTAGGAAGCCAGCAGGTTGCGCAGGTAGATCATGCGCTGCTTGGCGTCCGGCGAGTAGCGGCTGTTCGGGTAGCGGCTGGTCAGCTGGGCGAACTCGTTGTAGGAGTCGCGGGCGGCGCCCGGGTCACGCTTGGTCATGTCCAGCGGCAGGAAGCGCGCCAGCAGGCCGACGTCCTGGTCGAACGAGGTCAGGCCCTTCAAGTAGTAGGCGTAGTCCACGTTCGGGTGCTGCGGATGCAGACGAATGAAGCGCTCGGCGGCGGACTTTGCAGCTTCCGGCTCCGAGTTCTTGTAGTTGGCGTAGATCAGTTCCAGCTGTGCCTGATCGGCGTAGCGACCGAACGGATAACGCGACTCCAGAGCCTTCAGCTTGGCTGTGGCGCTGGTGTAGCTGTTGTTGTCCAGGTCCTGTTGAGCCTGCTGGTACAGCTCGGCTTCACTCAGGTTTTCGTCTACGACTTCCTTCGATGAGCAAGCAGCGGTCAATGCGAGGATGGCGATCAGCAGCAGGTGTTTCACTTGCATGGCGGCTTGCGTCCCTATGACGGCCGCTGTCTTGGGCGGGGCCGTCCTGTTATGATGAGCGCCCCGTTGAAAAGCCCCGGGGCAAAAGACGCCGTATTTAACCACAAGCGCGCAGCCGAAACCAAAGGCTGTAGCCGACGCCCAGTCCGAGCATGTCCGATAAAATTGAACTTCGCGCAGAGGTGCCGTCCGAATTGGGCGGCCAACGCCTCGATCAAGTCGCCGCCCAACTCTTCGCCGAGCACTCGCGCTCGCGCCTTTCCGCCTGGATCAAAGAAGGTCGCCTGACTGTGGACGGGGCGGTCATCCGCCCGCGCGACATCGTTCATGGCGGTGCCATCCTTGAGCTGACTGCCGAGCAGGAGGCCCAGGGTGAATGGGTCGCTCAGGACATCGAACTCGACATCGTCTATGAAGACGACGACATTCTGGTGATCAACAAGCCTGCGGGCCTGGTGGTGCACCCGGCTGCCGGTCACGCTGATGGCACCTTGCTCAACGCCTTGCTGCACCACGTTCCGGACATCATCAATGTCCCGCGCGCCGGTATCGTGCATCGTCTGGACAAGGACACCACCGGTCTGATGGTGGTGGCCAAGACCATTCAGGCGCAGACCAAACTGGTCGCGCAGCTGCAAAGCCGCAGCGTCAGCCGGATCTACGAGTGCATCGTGATCGGCGTGGTGACCGCCGGCGGCAAGATCAACGCCCCGATCGGTCGTCACGGCCAGCAGCGCCAGCGCATGGCGGTGATGGAAGGCGGCAAGCCGGCCGTCAGCCACTACCGCGTGCTGGAGCGCTTCCGTTCCCACACCCACGTACGGGTGAAGCTGGAAACCGGTCGTACTCACCAGATTCGCGTGCACATGGCGCACATCAACTTCCCGTTGGTCGGCGACCCGGCGTACGGCGGTCGTTTCCGCATTCCGCCGGCCGCGAGCCAGACCATGGTCGAATCCCTCAAGCACTTCCCGCGTCAGGCCCTGCACGCGCGGTTCCTTGAGCTGGATCACCCGACCACCGGTGAGCGCATGAGCTGGGAATCGCCGCTGCCGGAAGATCTGGTGTGGCTGCTGACCCTGCTCAAGCAGGACCGCGAGGCATTCATCGGATGAACTGGCTGACGCCGGACTGGCCCGCGCCGGCCAGCGTCAAGGCCTGTGTCACCACTCGCGAGGGCGGCGTCAGCGAGGCGCCGTTCGACAGCCTCAACCTGGGCGATCATGTCGATGACCGTCCCGAGGCCGTCGTCGAAAACCGTCGGCGCCTGACCGAACACTTCTCTATAAAGCCTGCCTGGTTGCAGCAAGTGCACGGGATTGCCGTGGCGCATGCTGATCCGTCCGTGGTGGCCACGGCGGATGCCAGCTGGACGGCAACACCCGGTATCGCCTGTGCGGCGATGACCGCCGACTGCCTGCCGGCGCTGTTCTGCGACCGTGCCGGTACTCGCGTCGCGGCGGCTCATGCCGGTTGGCGTGGATTGGCGGCCGGCGTGCTGGAGGCCACCCTCGACAGTCTGGACGTGCCCGCCGAAGACGTTCTGGTCTGGCTCGGCCCGGCCATCGGCCCGCAAGCCTTTGAAGTCGGCCCGGAAGTCCGGGAAGTCTTCATCAATCAATTGCCCGAAGCCGAGACAGCCTTTGTCCCGAGCCACAACGCCGGCAAGTTCATGGCTGACATCTATAAGCTGGCGCGGCTGCGTCTGGCGGTCCGCGGTGTCACCGCTGTTTATGGTGGCGGTTTCTGTACAGTGACCGATCCGCGCTTCTTTTCCTATCGCCGTGCGCCTCGCACTGGTCGCTTCGCCTCTTTAGTCTGGCTTACCCGCTAAACTCTCTGATCTGCATCAACTCCCTGACGCTTGAATCTTCCAGAATCGACCGCATCTATAGCGGTATCTGGCAGGTTTCTTTATTCAGGATGGTTTTTTAGGTCCGGCCTGCTCAAAAGGAAGGTGACCCATGCGTATAGACCGTTTAACCAGCAAATTGCAGTTGGCGTTGTCCGATGCCCAATCCCTGGCTGTCGGCCACGATCATCCTGCCATCGAGCCGGCGCATTTGATGCAAGCCATGCTTGAACAACAGGGTGGTTCGATCAAACCCCTGTTGATGCAGGTGGGCTTCGACGTCAACAGCTTGCGTAAAGAGCTGACCAAAGAGCTCGATCAATTACCGAAAATCCAGAACCCGACCGGCGACGTGAACATGTCGCAGGATCTGGCGCGTCTGCTCAATCAGGCCGACCGTCTGGCCCAGCAGAAGGGCGACCAGTTCATTTCCAGCGAGCTGGTGCTGCTCGCCGCGATGGACGAGAACAGCAAGCTCGGCAAGTTGCTGCTCGGCCAGGGCGTGAGCAAAAAGGCGCTGGAGAATGCGATCAACAACCTGCGCGGTGGCGAGGCGGTGAATGATGCCAACCACGAAGAGTCGCGTCAGGCGCTGGATAAATACACCGTCGACCTGACCAAGCGCGCCGAAGAAGGCAAGCTTGACCCGGTGATCGGCCGTGACGACGAGATCCGTCGCACCATTCAGGTTCTGCAACGCCGCACCAAGAACAACCCGGTGCTGATCGGCGAGCCTGGCGTGGGTAAAACCGCGATTGCCGAAGGGCTGGCCCAGCGCATCATCAACGGCGAAGTGCCGGACGGCCTGCGTGGCAAACGCCTGCTGTCTCTCGATATGGGTGCGCTGATTGCCGGCGCCAAGTATCGCGGCGAGTTCGAAGAGCGCCTGAAAGCGCTGCTCAACGAGCTGTCGAAGCAGGAAGGGCAGATCATTCTGTTCATCGACGAACTGCACACCATGGTCGGCGCCGGCAAGGGCGAAGGCTCGATGGACGCCGGCAACATGCTTAAACCGGCCCTGGCCCGTGGTGAGCTGCACTGCGTCGGCGCGACCACGCTCAACGAGTACCGCCAATATATAGAGAAGGATGCGGCCCTCGAGCGGCGCTTCCAGAAAGTGTTGGTGGACGAGCCGAGCGAAGAAGACACCATCGCGATCCTGCGTGGCCTCAAGGAGCGTTACGAGGTTCACCACAAGGTGGCGATCACCGACGGCGCGATCATCGCGGCAGCCAAGCTCAGCCATCGCTACATCACTGACCGGCAACTGCCGGACAAGGCGATCGACCTGATCGACGAGGCGGCCAGCCGCATCCGCATGGAGATCGACTCCAAGCCGGAAGTGCTGGATCGTCTGGAGCGGCGCCTGATTCAACTGAAAGTCGAATCCCAGGCACTGAAGAAAGAAAGCGACGAAGCGGCGATCAAGCGCCTGGAAAAACTCCAGGAAGAAATCGTCCGCCACGAGCGTGAGTATTCGGATCTGGAAGAAATCTGGAACTCGGAAAAAGCCGAGGTGCAGGGTTCTGCACAGATTCAGCAGAAGATCGAACAGTCCCGTCAGGAACTGGAAGCCGCGCGCCGTAAAGGCGACCTGAACCGCATGGCCGAGTTGCAGTACGGGGTGATCCCGGATCTGGAACGCAGCCTGCAAATGGTCGACCAGCACGGCAAGAGCGAAAACCAGTTGCTGCGCAGCAAGGTGACCGAAGAGGAAATCGCCGAAGTCGTTTCGAAGTGGACCGGTATTCCGGTGTCGAAAATGCTCGAAGGCGAGCGCGACAAGCTGATGAAGATGGAAAGCCTGTTGCATCAACGCGTGATCGGTCAGGACGAAGCAGTGGTTGCCGTGGCCAACGCGGTGCGGCGTTCCCGTGCCGGGTTGTCCGATCCGAATCGCCCGAGCGGCTCGTTCATGTTCCTCGGCCCGACCGGTGTCGGTAAAACCGAGCTGTGCAAGGCGCTGGCCGAATTCCTCTTTGATACGGAAGAGGCGATGGTGCGGATCGACATGTCCGAGTTCATGGAGAAACATTCCGTGGCACGGCTGATCGGTGCACCACCGGGCTATGTGGGCTACGAAGAGGGCGGTTACCTGACCGAAGCGGTACGGCGCAAGCCTTACTCGGTGATCCTGCTGGACGAAGTCGAGAAGGCGCACCCGGACGTGTTCAACATCCTGCTGCAAGTGTTGGAGGATGGCCGTCTGACCGACAGTCATGGCCGCACGGTGGACTTCCGCAATACCGTGATCGTCATGACCTCCAACCTCGGTTCGATGCAGATCCAGGAACTGGTCGGTGATCGTGAAGCGCAACGGGCAGCGGTGATGGATGCGATTTCCACCCACTTCCGTCCGGAGTTCATCAACCGGGTCGACGAAGTGGTGATCTTCGAGCCATTGGCGCGGGATCAGATCGCGGGCATTACCGAGATCCAGCTGGGCCGTCTGCGCAGCCGTCTGGCCGAGCGCGAGCTGAAGCTGGAACTGAGCCCGGAAGCGATGGACAAGCTGATTGCCGTCGGTTACGACCCGGTCTACGGCGCACGGCCGCTGAAGCGGGCGATCCAGCGCTGGATCGAGAACCCGTTGGCGCAGTTGATCCTGTCGGGACGCTTCATGCCGGGCGAGACTGCGACCGGTGTGGTGGAGAACGACGAGATCACGTTCAACTGACGCTCGACGGTGGTGAAGTAATCAAGGCCTCGCAATGCGAGGCCTTTTTTTTCGCCAGGCTGTTGAACTCAAAGGAAAAGGCTTGTAAAGTGCGCCCCGCAGTCAGTCACCAACACGGTTTCAGCTCACTGGGCAGAAATCTGAAATAAGTTGCAAATCATTAACTTGAAAGCAATTTAGGGGGTTGACAGAGGTGTTCTAGGTTGTAGAATAGCGCGCCTCAGACACACGAACGCAGCGATGCGAAAACGATGTCGAGAAGCTGCAAGTTTCACCGTTGTAAATTGAAATATGTAGTTCCGTGATAGCTCAGTCGGTAGAGCAAATGACTGTTAATCATTGGGTCCCAGGTTCGAGTCCTGGTCACGGAGCCAATTTCAAACCGGGGTATAGCGCAGTCCGGTAGCGCGCCTGCTTTGGGAGCAGGATGTCAGGAGTTCGAATCCCCTTACCCCGACCATTTTTGGGTCGTTAGCTCAGTTGGTAGAGCAGTTGGCTTTTAACCAATTGGTCGTAGGTTCGAATCCCACACGACCCACCATTTTTGAAACCAGGTAACACTGGGATCGAATCTTAAGATCAGAGGCCAAAAGCGCTGATCGAAGAAGGCGATCTTTGAAAGGTCGCCTTTTTTTTACCGGGGTATAGCGCAGTCCGGTAGCGCGCCTGCTTTGGGAGCAGGATGTCGGGAGTTCGAATCCCCCTACCCCGACCATATTAAAAATCCTCGTATCGAAAGATACGGGGATTTTTTTTGCCCTGCGGAAATGTTTCATTCAAGTCGTCATACAACTTGCCGATAGCCCGCTAACGAAAGGGGCCTGCCGCATCAAACGCCCCTGAATTCTGCCAATACAAGAAAAAGGGCGTTCGTCATGTTGCTTCGTCAGTTGAATATTGCTCCCCGTGCCGCCCTGGGCTTTGCCCTGATTGCGGTACTCGTGGCGTTGCTCGGGGTGTTTGCGCTGGGGCAGATGTCGAGCATCCGCGACAGCGAAGTGGCAGTGGAGACGCAGTGGCTGCCGAGCATTCGTGGTGGCGACGAGATTCGCGAGATCATGCTGCGCATTCGCACCATTTCCCTGCGCATGGCGCTGGATCAGGATCCGGCCAACATCGCCACCTACCGCGGTCAGATGGACACCCGCGACAGGGAACTGAGCGAGAAAATCGCCGCCTACGACCGGCTGGTGACCACCCCGGAAGGGCAGCAGTTGTACGATCAGTTCAAGAAAACCTTCGCTGCCTACCGCACCGGCATCGCCCAGTCGTTCACCCTCGCCGAGCAAGGCAAGCGCGATGAGCTGACCAAGCTGCTGCTGGTCGACATGAAAACCGTGGTCGACGGCTCCGGTAAGCAACTCAACGATCTGGCCGATCTGTTCGCCCGCCAGGTCGCCGCCGAAAGCCAGAACTCTGCCGCCCACTACGAAACCTCGCGCACCATCGTGACCTTGTTCATCGCTCTGGCGGCGTTGGCAACCGTGGCCCTGGCCATGTTGCTGACCCGTAGCATCGTTCGCCCCTTGAGCGTCGCCGTCGACGCTGCCGAGCACGTTGCCAGAGGCGATCTGACCCGTCCGATCGAAACCCACGGCAATGATGAAGTCAGCCGCTTGCTCAAGGCGTTGGCGACCATGCAGCAGAACCTGCGCGAAACCCTGCAGGGCATCAGTGGCTCGGCCACGCAACTGGCGACCGCTTCCGACGAACTGAGCGCAGTCACCCACGACAGCACGCAAGGGCTGCAACAGCAGAACAACGAGATCGAACAGGCCGCCACCGCCGTCAACGAGATGACCACGGCGGTCGAGGAAGTTGCCCGCAATGCGGTGTCGACGTCCGACGCTACCCGCCAGTCCAGCGAGTCGGCACAGTTGGGCCAGGAACGGGTCAGCGAAACCGCCGGCGCTATCAACGCCCTGGCCAGCGAAGTCGAGCACACCGGCGAGCTGGTGCAATCACTGGCCAATCAGTCGCAAAACATCGGCAAAGTGCTGGACGTGATCCGAGCGATCGCCGAACAGACCAACCTGCTGGCGCTCAACGCAGCCATCGAAGCGGCGAGGGCCGGGGAGAGCGGGCGCGGATTTGCGGTAGTTGCCGATGAAGTCCGGGCGCTGGCTTATCGCACGCAGCAATCGACCCAGGAAATCGAGCAGATGGTGCAGGGCATGCGCAACGGTTCGAGCCTGGCGCTGGAGTCGATGCAGGCCAGCGCCTCGCGGGCGGCCACCACCCTGGTGCTGGCCGAGCGGGCCGGTGAAGCGTTGCAGACGATCACAGCCTCGGTCCACGAAATCCACGAACGCAATCTGGTAATCGCCAGCGCCGCCGAAGAGCAGGCGCAGGTGGCGCGGGAAGTGGATCGCAATCTGGTGAACATTCGCGATCTGTCGGTGCGCTCGGCGGCGGGTGCCGATCAAACCAACGCATCCAGCCATGAACTATCGCGACTGGCCAACGCCTTGCAGGGCATGGTGCGACGCTTCCAGCTGTAATCGTGCAGGCGTGAAAAAGCCGCGCTTCTCGTCAGAGATCGCGCGGCTTGTTTTGTCGGGCAGGCTGAAAATCAGGCACCATCCTGGTCTTTCAGGTGTTCGAACAGGCCTTTCGGCATTTTCTTGCCATTGGCTTCGAAATTGGCCTTGACGTTGTTGTACGCCTCTTGCTCGTCGATGAAGCCGTCGTGGTTGGTGTCGATCTTGTCGAAGTCGGACTTCGGCGCGACCTTCAGGAACTCGGCGCGCGAGACCTTGCCGTCGCCATCGGTGTCGGTCTTGGCCATCGACGCATCGCCGCATTTGCCTTCACCGCATTTGCCTTCCGGGGTTTTCACCGAGGTTTCAGCCGAGGCAACCATGTAGCCCTGGGCCAGCGGTTGCGCGGCGAACACCGAGCCGGACAGCATCAGGCCGCCGGCCAGTACGGCACCGACCAGGCCAAGGGAGTTTTTGCCGATTTTCGAAGTACGGGACATTGCATTCTCCTTCGGTTGCACTGCGCAACCACACGTTAAGGGCGATCAAGCCGGAGCAGTTGTGCTCGGGTGTGGCCATTAAGCGGTGGCGGTGTATCGCGTCTGTGTCGAGGAGCGGGACGTTTGTAAGCGAAGGTGGGGAAAGCAGGGGGCAGATACAGTAGAAGACAAAACACCGTGAGGGCGAGCCCGCCCCCACGGTGTTATTACATCAGTGCAGCTTCAGGCGTGGCTCGGTGCCGCGTCCGATCTTGCTGCCCAGCATCAGCATCGCCGTGCGGAACGGCCCGTACAGCGCCATCTGGTGCATGCGGTACAGCGACACGTAAAACATCCGCGCCAGCCAGCCCTCAAGCATCACGCTGCCGGTCAGGTTGCCCATCAGGTTACCCACCGCCGAAAAACGCGACAGCGAAATCAGCGAGCCGTAGTCGGTGTACTTGTACTCCGGCAGGGTCTTGCCTTCGATGCGCAGTTTCAGCGACTTGGCCAGCAGCGAGGCCTGTTGATGCGCGGCCTGGGCCCGAGGTGGAACGTTGCGATCCGAGCCCGGTTGCGGGCAGGCGGCGCAGTCACCGAAGGCGAAAATGTTTTCGTCGCGGGTGGTCTGCAGCGTCGGCAGCACTTGCAGCTGATTGATGCGGTTGGTTTCCAGACCGTCGATGTCCTTGAGGAAACCCGGTGCGCGGATCCCGGCGGCCCAGACTTTCAGACTGGCCTTGATCTCGTTGCCATCGGCGGTGATCAGGCTGTCGGCGGTGACCTGACTGACCGACGCGTTGGTCATCACGTTGACCCCGAGTTTCTCCAGAGTCTTGTGCACCGGCCCGCTGATGCGCTCAGGCAGGGCTGGCAGCACCCGTGGCCCGGCTTCGATCAGGGTGATGTGCATGTTTTCCGGTTTGATTCGGTCCAGACCGTAAGCCGCCAGTTCATGGGCGGCGTTGTGCAGCTCGGCCGCCAGTTCGACACCCGTGGCGCCGGCGCCAACGATGGCCACGCTGATCTGCTGGACCACATCGGTCTGCCCGGCGTGAGCACGCAGATAGTGATTGAGCAGTTGCTGGTGGAAGCGCTCGGCCTGTTTGCGGGTGTCGAGGAACAGGCAGTGTTGCGCGGCGCCCTGGGTGCCGAAATCGTTGGTGGTGCTGCCGACCGCGATCACCAGCGAGTCATAGGGCACTTCCCGCGCCGGAACCAGCTCAACGCCGTTTTCGTCGTAGGTGGCAGCCAGCTGGATCTTCTTCTGCTCACGATCGAGCCCGCTCATGCGCCCCAGCTGGAACTCGAAGTGGTTCCATTTGGCCTGGGCGACATAGTTGAGTTCGTCTTCGGAAGAGTTCAGCGATCCGGCGGCCACTTCGTGCAACAGCGGTTTCCAGATGTGCGTGAGGTTCGCGTCAACCAGCATGATGCTGGCGGTGCCGCGTTTGCCCAGAGTCTTACCCAGACGGGTAGCCAACTCCAGACCGCCGGCGCCGCCGCCGACAATGACAATACGATGGGACATAGGGATAGCTCGCAAGGTTTTGAAAGGAAATCGGTACGGCTACCCGAGCGAGCGCGATGCAGCTCATAGCGTCAGGTAACTGATAAGTCGGCTCAACAGGCCCAGACCAATAGTCACTGCCAGCACCAGCACCAGGAGCATCCACGGCCGGAATGGCCGGCGCTCGACACGGTGTTGGGACAACTGCAGGTACTCTTCGACATGCTTCTGGTCTTCGGGGTTCAGGCGGCTGGTCATAAAGGCCTCGTCAGGTAGACGTTACTGAATGAGAACACGCTACAGCGGTTTTCAACCGGGATTGAACGCAGCATAGCCACTGTCCGGGACCGGTTCGACAGACACACTGTCCCCGAGGCGAATGATCCCGCTTTGTAACACTCGCGCGGTGATTCCGCCATGCCCGCGCACGGCCTGGAATGTTCCGGGGCCAAGGTTGTTTTGCAGGCGCGCACACGGCTGGCACCAGCCCGTGGTTTCGAAAATCGCCTGACCAATGCGAAAGCGCCGCCCCTTGAGGCTGAACAGGTTGATCCCGCTTATAACGAGATTGCGCCGCAGATCTTCAGGCGTGACCGGTTGTTCGGCCGACCGGCCCATCAGGGCGCTGATCACGGCCAGATGCTCCCACTGAATCAGCGTCACCTGCCGCGCATTGCGCACCCCGGGACGAGCGTGATCGCCAGTGAGCCCGGCTTCAAGCCGCGCCTCCACCGCATCGAGCGCAAGCATCGGCCCCCGTGACTCGGGGCGCACGCCAATCCAGCGCACGCATCCGGTCTGCGGAACATCGGCAATCAATTGTTGAAGTGGCGTCACAGGCTGATCCCGACATCGAACACAATGCTGCGCCCCAGGTTGCCGCGCAGAAAATCCGGGGCATCGGGATGGGCGAACAACACCCGGGCAAAGGTCGGCCCGACCAGCGACAGCGAACGCCAGCCCTGACGCAAATATTCGGTGGGCGGCGGAAAATGGCTGTTGAGGTCGAGCACTTCGCGTTTGAGGCTGGCGAAGGCAATGATGTCCAGCTCGCCGAGATCCATGCCGCGTTCCTTGTAGTTGTGCGCTTTCTTGCGCAAGGTCGGCGCCAGTCTCAGCAGAAATTCATTGGCCGGAATCCGCCGCGGCTTGGCTTCACGCCTCACCAGTTGGCTGAGGGAAAACGCACTGCGCCGACGTTGCAGCTCATCGCGCCATTCGTCGTTCAGCCGACGACCTTCGTCGAGGACGAAAAACACCTCGAAATTGGCGTCGCGAAACAAAACGTCCGGCGGCTCACCGGCCGGGGCGAATTCGTCGGCGCGATAAGGAATGTTCAAGCCTTGCAGCAGGCGCTGGCAGACCCAACGCTCACGCTCCCATTTGCGGGCATTGGACAGGAATGCGTTGGCTTGCTCGGCCGCGATGGTCAGCAGGCGTAAATAATCTGAGTCATCCATAGGCCCTAGCTTAGCGTTCAATTGCGACAAGCAGAAAGCGTTCGCGCGGCAAAGTGCATCAGTGGGCAGTCGGGAGGGGCGGTGTAGACTGAGGGCACCGTGTATTAACGTCGAATGAAAGGGGCTGAATGTGAAATTTCGCTGGCTGTTGTTGTTCGCTGTCGTTCCGCTATGGGCCCATGCGCTGGAAATAGGTGAGCGACTGGCACCCTGGACGCTGCTGGACCAGTACGATCAGCCGTTTACTCTCGATGACCGCACTACGACGCTGTTGGTGGCGCGTGACATGGACGGTGCGAAACTGCTCAAGCAAGCCATGGCCGATCAGCCCAAGGGCTATCTGGAGGCGCGGCACGCGGTGTTTGTCGCCGATATCCAGCGCATGCCGGCGCTGATCGCGAAGATGTTCGCCGTTCCGGCGATGCGTGATTACAGCTATCGAGTGTTGCTTGATCGCGAAAGTCGCGTGGCCTCGCGCTACCCCGGGGCCGAAGGCGCGGTGCTCTGGCTGCAGCTCAAGGACGGGCGTTTGCTGGCCCGGCACGAATACACCCAGGCGGCTGAACTACGTGAGGCGCTGGAGCAGGCTCGCCCATGATCGGCGCCGAGCTGCTGTCGTCTGCGAGCCTGCTGCTGGGATGGTTGATTTACCTGCCGGTGCTGCTCTGGGCGATTGTCCGCGCACCGTGGGTCGAGCTGTTCAGCGATAACCGCCGTCAGCATTTGCTGTTCGGCACGGTATTCGCGTTGTTTCTGCTGTGGCTGGTGCGCAGGGATTTCGACACCGGCGTGTCCTACCACTTCATCGGCATGACGGCTGTGACGCTGCTGCTGGACTGGCCGCTGGCGATCGTCGGCGGACTGGTGGCGCAACTGGGACTGGTGCTGTTGGGGCGTCAGGACCTGGTGGCCGTCGGGGTCAATGGCGCCTTGCTGATCCTGTTGCCGGTGCTGATCACCGAATGCGTGGCAATCCTGGTCGAGCGCGCCCAGCCGCGCAATCCGTTCGTGTACATCTTCTGTTCCGGTTTTTTCGCCGCCGCGCTATCGGCGTTGTTGTGTCTGACGCTGAGTCTGACGTTGCTCTGGTACGACGGCCTCTTTGCCATGCCGGAATGGCTGGAGGATTTCATCGGTTACCTGTGGTTGCTGATTTTTCCCGAAGCCTTCATCAACGGCATGGTGGTCAGCGCGTTGGTGGTGTTCTGCCCGGAATGGCTGGAGACCTTCAACCGCACACGCTACCTTTCGGCGCCGTGGAAGGACGACGATCCCAAGTCTTGATCCACATCAAATCGACTCTGCGCGCGGCATTTCATGCTCGGCCAAATCCCTTCAGGAGCAGCGGCATGAGCGTGTACGAGTGGGCGAGGCAGGAAACCCGGCAGAGTCTGGAGATGGCGCAGGAGGTGGGATTCGATCCGGGCCTGAGCCTGCGCGCCTTGCTCAGTGCGGTGGTGCAGCAGAGCAAGGCGGTGCGCAATGCCGAAGACCTGGCCGACGAGTTGCGTTTTCTGGCGGAAAACCTCGACGACGATCAGGACTACGGCTTCATGCGGCCCTGAGCGGGATCAGTGACGCGGGTCGAAATCGCCGGAAAACAGTTCGTCCTCGGCATCCGGGGCCACCGGAATCTTGTGCTCTTCCGACGCCCAGGCGCCGAGGTCGATCAGTTTGCAGCGGTCCGAGCAGAACGGACGGTATTTGTTTTCCGGGGTGAATTCCACGGGCGCGCCGCAAGTCGGGCAGTTGACGGTTGGGGTCTGGCTCATGATTGGCCTCCGGATAAAGTCAGGTAAAAGTGATGCAGGCGCTCGACCTCGCTGTGCAGCCAGGCGAGGTCGCGATCGTTGACCACCACGTCGTCGGCACGGCTGACGCGGTCTTCGCGGCTGGACTGGGCCTTGAGGATCGCCTGAACCTGCTGTTCGCTGGTCTGGTCACGCTGCAAGGTGCGTTCGATCTGCAGTTGTTGCGGGGCGTCGATCACCAGGATTCGCTGAGTCATCGCGTATTGCCCTGATTCGATGAGCAGCGGCGAGACCAGAATCGCGTAAGGCGATTGTGCCAGCGCCAGATGATGGGCGATTTCCTCGGCGATCAGCGGATGCAGCAGCGCTTCGAGCCAGCGCCGTTGCTCCGGCACCTCAAAGATAAGTTTGCGCAGGGCCGCACGATCCAGCGTGCCGTCGGCCTGCAACACATCGGGGCCGAAGTGTTCGGCGATCTTCGCCAGCGCCGGACGGCCCGGTTCGACCACCCAGCGCGCCGCGTGGTCGGCGTCCACCACGTGGATGCCAAGATCGATGAAGTGCTGGGCGGCAGCGCTTTTGCCGCTGCCGATGCCGCCGGTCAGGCCGAGAATCCAGGGTTTTTCCACAGGGGTATTCATTTCAAACCGACAAACTGCCAATAGAAGCCGGTTATTTGACCACCCCAGAGCAAGGCAATCCAGCCGGCAATTGCCAGATACGGGCCGAAGGGAATCGGCGTCGAGGTTTTCTGGTCCCGCAGCTTGAGCAAAATCACCCCTAGCACGGCACCCACCAGCGAGGACAAGAGGATGGTCAGCGGCAAAATCTGCCAGCCGCCCCAGGCCCCAAGCAGCGCCAGCAGCTTGAAATCGCCGTGACCGATGCCGTCCTTGCCGGTGATCAGCTTGAACAGCCAGAACACCGACCACAGCGCCATATAACCCAGCACCGCGCCCCACAGGGCGTCGTGCAGCGTTACGAACAGCTCGAAGCTGTTGACGATCAGCCCCAGCCACAGCAGCGGCAGCACCAGCACGTCGGGCAGTAACTGATGCTCGGTGTCGATCAGGCTCATGGCCAACAGGCCCCAGGTCAGCACGATCAGCAGGCACGCCGGCCAGCCGAAACCCAGGTGCCAGGCAATGAATGCCGAGAGCAGGCCGCAGACCAGTTCGGTGAGCGGGTAGCGCTTGCTGATCGGGGCGCTGCAACTTGAGCAGCGCCCGCGCAGGAACACGTAACTCAACACCGGAATGTTTTCCCACGCGCGGATCCGGTGGCCACAGTGCGGGCATTGCGAGTGCGGCAGCATCAGGTTGTAAGTGGGCAACGGCGCTTCAACGGGCAGCCCCAAAACATCGTGAGCCTGCTGGCGCCATTCACGCTCGAGCATTTTCGGCAGGCGCCAGATCAACACATTGAGGAAACTGCCGACCACCAGCCCCAGCAGCAGGGCGGTGAAGACAAAGGCCAGTGGATAGAGACTGAAGAGTTCGTCGATAGGCATGTCAGATCGCTGAGCCGAGTTGGAAGATCGGCAGGTACATCGCCACCACCAGACCGCCGACGATCACCCCGAGCACCACCATGATGAACGGCTCCATCAGGCTGGTGAGGTTGTCGACCATGTTGTCCACTTCGTCCTCGTAGAAACCCGCGACCTTGTCGAGCATCTCGTCCAGTGCGCCGGACTCTTCGCCGATGGCGGTCATCTGCACCGCCATGTTCGGGAAGATGCCGGTGGAGCGCATCGAGAAATTCAGCTGCATGCCGGTGGAAACGTCCTGACGGATACGCAGCACGGCGCGCTTGAACACCACGTTGCCGGTGGCCCCGGCCACCGAGTCCAGCGCTTCAACCAACGGCACGCCGGCTGCGAAGGTGGTCGACAGGGTCCGGGCGAACCGCGCCACTGCGGACTTGTACATCAGCGTGCCCACCAGCGGCAGCTTGAGAAACCAGGCGTCACGCCGGTCGCGCATGGCCTGGGATTTTTTCAGGGCATGGCGGGTGCCGAAAAAACCGGCCACCAGCAGACCAAGAATCGCCCACCACCATTGCTGCATGAATTCGGACAGGCTGATCACCATCAACGTAAAGGCTGGCAGTTCGGCACCGAAGCCAGAGAACACCGACTGAAACTGCGGCACCACCTTGACCAGCAGAATCCCGGTAACCACCGCCGCCACCAGCACCACGGCCGACGGGTAGGTCATGGCCTTCTTGATCTTGGCCTTGAGGCTTTCGCTCTTTTCCTTATAGGTCGCGACCCGTTCCAGCAGGGTGTCGAGCGCGCCGGACTGTTCACCGGCATCCACCAGGTTGCAGTACAACTCGTCAAAATACTGAGGCTTCTTGCGCAGCGCGGCGGCGAAGCTGTTGCCGGCGGCGACTTCCTGTTTCACCTCGTCGACCAGTTTGCGCATGGCCGGGTTCTCGAAGCCTTCGCCAATGATGTCGAACGACTGCAACAGCGGTACGCCGGCCTTCATCATGGTCGCCATTTGCCGGGTGAACAGGGCAATGTCCTGGGCCTTGATGCGCTTGCCGAAGCTCAGCAACGAGGCGGATTTCTTGCGCACCTTCCCGGGGTTGATGCCTTGCTTGCGCAACTGGGCCTTGACCAGTGCGGGGTTCTGGCCACTCAACTCGCCGGTCACCTTGCTGCCTTTGCGGTCCGTACCTTCCCAGGCGTAGATGCTGATTTTCGCTGCCTTGACCGCCATGTTCAGTCCTTGGTGACCCGGTTGATTTCTTCAAGGCTGGTGATGCCTTGCATGGCCTTGATCAGGCCCGAGGTGCGCAGGTCGTTGAAGCCGTCCCGGCGCATCTGGGTATCGATTTCCAGTGAGTTGCCCTCGGCCATGATCAGCCGTTGCAGTTCGGGGGTGTTCTTCACCACTTCATAAATCCCCACGCGACCCTTGTACCCGCCGTTGCAGTGATCGCAACCGGCGGGCTCATAGATCGTGAAATGGCCGATGCGTTCCTCGGGGAAACCTTCCTTGATCAGGGTTTCGCGGGGGATCTCGATGGGTTTCTTGCAGTGGCTGCAGAGTTTTCGCGCCAGACGCTGGGCAATGATCAGGCTCACCGAGGTCGCGATGTTGAAGCCGGGGATGCCCATGTTGTGCAGGCGGGTGAGGGTCTCTGCTGCGCTGTTGGTGTGCAGGGTGGACAGCACGAGGTGACCGGTCTGGGCGGCCTTGATCGCGATTTCGGCGGTTTCGAGGTCGCGGATCTCGCCGACCATGATCACGTCCGGGTCCTGACGCAGGAACGAGCGCAGGGCCTGGGCAAAGTCCAACCCTTGGCGTGGATTGACGTTGACCTGGTTGATGCCTTCCATGTTGATCTCCACCGGATCTTCGGCGGTGGAGATGTTGATGTCGACGGTATTGAGGATGTTCAGCCCGGTGTACAGCGACACGGTTTTGCCGGACCCCGTGGGGCCGGTTACCAGAATCATGCCTTGGGGCTGCTTGAGGGCGGCCATGTACAGGTCTTTCTGTTCCGGCTCGTAGCCGAGGGCATCGATGCCGATCTGGGCGCTGGAGGGGTCGAGGATCCGCATCACCACTTTCTCGCCCCAGAGCGTGGGCAGGGTGTTGACCCGAAAATCGATCGACTTGCTCTTCGACAGACGCATCTTGATCCGCCCGTCCTGGGGTTTGCGCCGTTCTGAAATGTCGAGGCTGGCCATGACCTTCAGGCGCGCGGCAATGCGCCCGGCGAGCTGAATCGGCGGCTTGGCCACCTCCCGCAGAATGCCGTCGGTGCGCACCCGCACCCGGTAGTTCTTTTCGTAAGGCTCGAAGTGCAGGTCGGACGAGCCGCTCTTGATCGCGTCCAGCAGCATCTTGTGCACGAAGCGCACCACCGGAGCGTCGTCGGCGTCGATTCCGCCGAGGGTGTCCTGTCTGCTGTCGTCGGCCGACTCGATGTCCAGCCCGTCGAGGTCGACATCGGCCATCTCCTCCAGGCCGGTGGCGTGGGTGTCGAAGAATTTTTCAATGGCGTCGGTGAGTTTGTCGTCTTCGACCAGAATGGCTTCGGTGCTCAGCCCGGTGCTGAACTGAATGTCATTGATCGCCTGGTGATTGCTCGGGTCGGAAATCCCCACGAACAGTTTGTTGCCGCGCCGCCAGAGGGGCAGGGCGTGGTGCTGGCGCACCAGTTTTTCACTGACCAGGCCCTTGGGCTGGGTTTCCTTGTCGAGACAGTTGAGGTCGAGAAATGCCATGCCGAAATGCTCCGAGGCTATTTCGGCGACCTGCCAGCTCTTCACCAGTTTGTTCTGCACCAGGTAACTGACCAGCGACAGGCGATTGCGCTGCGCCTGCTGCCAGGCCTGCTGGGCACTCTTTTCCGTGAGCAATTCGGCCTGGACCAGTTGTTTGGCCAGACCGCTCAGAGCGATGTCATTCATGGGGTTTCCACGTGCTTGCCGTTCATGACTTATAGCCTAGTCAAGTGACAGCGCCAAACACCCGGGGTGCAGGTGACAAAAAGTGTCAGATAGTGCGGTTACGGGCTGTAGGAATCGGCACGATGTCCGGTTCACGCCCAGCAGGCCGGGGCTGCGAGCGCTTGGCACGGGCTGTGCTGATTCCTGTTCAGATCATGAGATTCCGACTCATGCATGGAGCGTGTCTATGAAGAAACAACAAGGTTTCACTCTGATCGAGCTGCTGATCGTTGTGGCGATCATCGGTATTCTCGCGACTGTGGCGCTGCCGCAGTACTCCAAATATCAGGCGCGGTCGAAGGTGACGGCGGGGCTGGCCGAAATCTCGGCGATGAAAGTGCCGTTCGAAGACATCATCAATCAAGGGACGAACCCCACGCTGGCTGCCGTTAAAGGCGATGCGGGCACTACCACCTCCAACTGTGCACTGACCGCCTCGGGGACAGCTGCAGATGGAGCGGGCACCATCGTTTGTACGCTGGCCAATGCGCCGGCACCGGTGGTGGGCAAAACCATCACGCTCACACGAACCGCTGCCAACGGCTGGTCGTGTGCAACGACCGTTGCGCCGGACTACTCCCCTAAAGGCTGTACAGCAAGCGGTACCTGATCCATTTGGAAGTCCGAACGATGCCCCGCTCTGCGGGGCATTTTCGTTATGTCGACTACCTGGCAAAAGGTTCAATAATTTCAGTGCTTTAGGAACTTTTCGAAAAGCCGCAACTTGCATGTAAATATTTCACCGGTCATGCAATTTGCATGATTCCGAAAATAT